>NZ_VXCR01000003.1:0-535354 GCF_052850455.1 Leucobacter sp. 1207-22
TTGGTTTCGGTGAAACCGCAAACCAAATCAACCAGGCCAGCTTTGCTGCCCGGCTGCGTTGCGGCGACAAGGGATTACATTACGCCGAACCCCGGGTGAACGCAAACCAGAACAGAAACACGGGCGTGTTCCGAGACAGGCCCTCACGGAATCACTTATTCACCGGGTAGTGCAGCGAACTGACACGGCACTTCCCGCAGGGCGATGCCCCCACACATGTTGCTCCTAGAACGCAGGCGGGTGCCTGAACCATGCCAAACTCACAGTTCAGGCATCCGCGCCGTCGCATTAACGCTGCGTAGCCAGACTCCGGTCAAGATCAATCTCGACCTGCTCAACATCAGTTCCACCTCGTGCACGTCGTACGGCTTCAGCCACGACCAACACTATGAGGTTTGGGGCGAGCGCAATGAGACCAGAGTCCCAACTTCCGAGCGGCACCTTTGCAAACGTGAGCACCGCCACGGTGACGGACCCAGTCAAGATACTGAGTGCGATGGGAACCGCACCCACGCGCACTCGATCTGCGAGCGCAATCGCGATCGCTGGTGCGAATTGCGTGGTGCAGCCGTAGGTAAGCAGAAGCAGTGCCCCAATATCTGAGCGAACCAGGCCAAACGCGAGCGCAAGCCCGATCGCGAGGACAATGACGAGATAGTTGAGCGTCATCTGCTTGCCAACGCTCATCGCGCCAGCCACGTTTCTCGTTACCAGCGTTGAGATTCCCATCACCACACCAGAAGCAGGCACCATTGCTGCTGACGCACCCGCAATCGCGACCACTCCCACCAGCCACTCGGGGAGAATCTCGCCCGACATCGTGAGCAACACAGCATTGCCTGTTGTGTCCTCCGGCAGCACGAGCACGGCCGCAAGCCCCACGGTGATCGGCAGGAACAGCACGAGTTGGTAAATGGGCAGCCACTTCGCGTTGCTTCGCAGCACCTCGCCGCTCTTTGCCGCCAGTACTGGTGGCCACAGGTGAGGCAGCGTATTGAAGCTGGAGCCAATGACCGTGACGAGCGTTGCAGTAACGAAGAAGACCGGATCATAGCCGTCTACCTGCATCGTGAGGAGAACCGGCGCTTCACGCGCAATCTGCCCGAAGATCTCCGGGATACCGCCAAACGAGATGAGCAGGCCCGCCGCGATCACTGCCATCGCAACAACCATCATGATGTCTTTGAAGATCGCAACGCGAGCGATGCCCTTCAGACCAGACCAAGCGACGAAGATCGCCACCAAGATGCTGGCAATCACCATGCTCAGACCGCGCGCACGCTCACTCCCCGTCGCAAGCTCGACGATCATGCCCAGGCCCGTGATCTGCAGCTGCAAATACGGTATGAGCGCAAGCGCACCGATCACGGCGACCGTGCGTCCAAGTGCCTGACTGCGGAACCGATCGGCAAAGAAGTCGCCAAGCGTCAGATACCCACGGCGCTGACCAAACTCACGGATCCGCGGCGCCACAAAGTAGAGACCAAGCCACGAGATTGTGAGGTAAGCCACAGCGAAGCTCGCACTCACACCACCGCCGAACGCAATGCCTGCAAGCCCCAAGAAGCTGAAGGTTGTGAGCGATTCTCCGGCTTGCAGGAACCACGAGGTCCACTTGGGATTACTGCGCTCCCCCACAGTCCAATTGCTGATGTTTGACTGACGGCGGCGGCTCGCGAGCCCGAGTGCACCAATACAGATAATGCCAACCACGATCATGATTGAGAGAGTCATCGCGTGCCCTCCTCAGCCTCGACCTCAGCGGCGATCCGCGCACTTCGAATGAGCTCGATCTGCCGCGTCTCGAACCGCTCTGCCTCACGCTGGTCGGCTTCTCGCCCACCAGCTCGCAAGTAGAGCATGTCAACGATCTGCAGTGCGACCACAGAGAGAATCACCATTGCTGCGCTCCAGACCAGCACCGCGGGAAATCCAAACCACAGCGTCGGTTGTTGTGCGAATGGCAGAAACGGAATCGCGAAAAATCCCAGTGCCGGGATGCACACTATGGCGAATCTTCCCGGAGTGAATAGGCGGGGTTTCATGGTTGTTGCTCCTTTGCAATGCACCGAAGTGCGTCTTTAGATTTCAGGGACGCGATCGGCGAATCGCGTGGCCTGCTCATACGCACGGGCGACGTCGAGTAGGCGGTAATCGGTGCCATGTGCTGACACCATTTGCAAGCCAATTGGCAGGCCAGACGCGGTAAATCCAGCCGGAACTGACAGCGCGGGGACACCGAGCATCGTGATAGTCGTCGCGGCACGCATCCAGTCGAGGTAGTGCTGTTGCTGTTCGCCAGCAACCTCTCGCGGGTAATCCCACTCAATAGGGAATGGGGCAACCGAGACGGCTGGCGCAACCAGCACGTCGTATTCACTGAAGAACCGCGCACCCTCACGCAGCAGCGACGTCTGCTGTTCCTGTGCACGCAGGACGTCGTGTCCGCTCAAGGTTCGGCCAAGTTCGATGTTCCAGCGCATGCGCTCATTGAAGTCTTCTGGGAATACGTCAAGCTCGTGCCCCCACTCAGCTTCAAATTCCGCGGCACGCAAGCGGACGAACGTTTCAGCTGCCCCGGCAAGATTCGGGCTTGTCTCGATGATGTCAGCGCCAAGATCCGCGCACTGGCGCACTGCTTTCGCAAGCACTTCGGTGACTTCACGTTCGACGGGGGTCGCGCCGCCCAGATCGGGCGCCCAAGCCATGCGAATCCCTCGCAAGGGCTGGGACTCAGTGCCGCCTGCCCAACGGTGTCCCCGCGCATCAGGGGCAACTGGTGCCGGCGTGTGCGGATCAGGACGCCCAATCACGCTCAGCAGCAATGCAACGTCATCGACGTAGCGTCCCATCGGCCCCGCAGTTGTCAACGGCGTCAGAATGTTGCCTGATTCTGCAAGTGGCACGAGACCGGGCGACGGACGCAGGCCGACAATGTTGCAGAACGATGCTGGGTTGCGGAGGGATCCTCCCATGTCGCTGCCGTCAGCGAGCGCAATCTGACGTGCGGCGAGCGCTGCCGCTGCTCCCCCGCTACTGCCACCCGCAGACCGGTCAAGCGCATATGGGTTGGCCGTAGCACCAAACACCCGGTTCACTGAGTGTGAGCCGGCGGCATACTCTGGCACATTTGTCTTTCCGAGCACGACTGCGCCTGCGCCTCGCATCCGCTGCACATGCAATGCATCACGGGTGGGCACGTGCGCCGCGTGACGCACTGAGCCGTATGTGGTGCGCAGGTGGGCGGTGTCGTGAGTGTCCTTGATCCCAACTGGTAGCCCGAAGAGCGGCTGGTCTGGCTGTGGGCCTTGCGCATCAAGTGCGTCTGCTTGGCGTCGCGCGCCCTCCGCATCGATCGTCACCATCGCGTTGACGGCCTCGCCATGCGCGATCGAGTCGAGATGTGCTTCGACAACCTCGCGCACGCTGACTTCGCGTGAGCTCAGGTGGGCACGCAACGCTGTTGCGCTCAGCCGGGTCAACTGCTCCACGGCAGACCTCCATCATCATTGATTTACCGTAATGGTCATTAAGTAAATCATGATTTTAGGATTTTGCCAATTGAAGCAGCTTCTACTTTTGTTATACGCCTTTCGCGAGGGGTAATGTGCGCCCACTTCGCTTCGCCACAGCGGTGATCAACGAGGGATGCAGACTGCCAGCACGCCGCGTCCAATCGCCATCAAGCAGTTCACGCACGTGCGGCAGGTCGCGTGCCGCAAAATGCACAACCAACGCGTGCTCGCCGAGGAGCTGTGCAACATAACGACTCTCAGGCAATGCGGCAATCAAAGAACCGAGTTCGGTTACTTGGCCAGGAGCGCAGGTGATCCGCACGCACGTCTCAACAGCGAATCCGAGGCGGGCAGCATCAACCAACACGCGAGTGGTGAATGCGCCACGCTCTTGCAAGTCGCCAAGTCGTTTGCGTGCGGTGGGCTCAGTGACGCCAGCTAGCTGCGCAAGTTCAGCCACTCCAGTTCGCCCGTCGCGCTCAAGCGCTTCAATGATCATGCGGTCTGGCCCTTCAAGCGCGACCGGGGTGGCCGTTGACTCCTCACGCTTGTGAGGTTCACCCATGCGCTTTGCGGCCTCTGGTTCAAGCACCGGTGGCCGCCAATCTGCATTGGTTTTGAAATACCGAAGCACAGGCGTTGCAGAAACCTCAAGCACTCCCGCATACCCCGGAATCACTGACAACGTCATCGTTGCAAGGTCGAAGGTTTGCTCGTGCACTTCAATCAACAGGCTTGAAGGGTTCGCAAGCACCAACACGTACACGACGCCCGGATGCTGAGCCAGCTCCTCGGCCAACGAGACCAACCTTGCAGGTTTGCATGTGATCTCGATCACGCAGGTCGGGCCAAGGTTCTGCAGCCCAATCACTGAGATCAGTCCTGACTCAATGAGTTCTTTGCCTCGTCGAGACACCGTACGCAACGGCTCGTCAAGAGCCCGGGCGACCGTGCTCCACGAGGCACGCCCATCGGCCTGTAACGCACTGACAATACGGCGATCGAGGTCAGAAAGCAGTTCAGTCACACGCAGCCTCCTTCAGGTCATCTGTGTGAATCGTAACGAATACCCGCGCACGACTCACTCGCGAATTTGGCCGTTAGCCCTCGTCGATTGCGCGCTCGAGCCGCTCAAGCTTCCCGTCGAGCTCCCCCTCGTAGCCCGGGCGGATGTCTGCTTTGATCACGAGCGAAACTCGCGCACCAAACGGCATCACTGCCTCGGTCGCTCGCTTCACCACGTCAAAGCACTCGTCCCACGTGCCCTCAATCTCGGTAAACATTGACGAAGTCCGGTGAGGCAGGCCCGATTCACGCACGACCTTCACCGCCTGCGCGACTGCTGGTGATACTGAGCCGTCAGCGGCCCCTTCCGGTCCGCCACTTGGTGCTACGGAGAACGCGACGATCATTTCTTCACCCTTCGTGTCTGCAGGCGCGTGTGTGCCATCTGCTTCTGCCACCCTAGCGAGACGCACGCGGCCCTGCTCAGTGATTCACCGAGCGTACATATGTCGTAGTCATTTTGCGGTTTGAAGGTCTGGTTAGATGTGTTCGGTATCCATGTCACATGCTGTGCGCGGATCCGCTGCGCGCACAGCATCCCTGCGCGAACTGTCTCTCCATTTTTCGCAAAGGGTGTCCCATGCACTGGCTACTACTCAGCTTCGCCATCATGCTCGAAGTGTTCGCAACGTCGATGTTGAAGCTCTCTGAGGGGTTCACCAAACTGTGGCCAACCGTTGGGGTCATCGGTGGATACGCGCTGTCGTTCTACCTGCTCTCACACGTGCTGAAAACGATGCCGGTTGGAATGGCATACGCGATCTGGTCGGCAGCAGGAACGGTACTCGTCGTCGGCATCGGCTTCGTCGCGTACCACGAGCGTTTGACTCCGGTGCAGCTCATCGGCGTTGTGCTCACCATCGCCGATGTGGTGATGCTGAATCTTGGTGGATCCGCCCATGCCGCGCCAGAGCCTGCAGAACCCACGGTAGGTAGCGAGATCTACTGAGTAACGGTTGGTGCAGATTCGGGCTCAGGGTCTGGTGATTCAGCAGCGCTGAAGAACAGCCGGTCAACGATGAGGCCACCGCCCACTCCAGCAAGCAGTGGCAGCACAGTGACACCTTCGACCACGAGTATGAGCAGCAGGAACGCCGCGAGCGGCCTACGCCAGCCCACCGTCACCGTTGCGGCCATCGCGGCGAGCACCGCGGCGGCAGGATCCGCCTCAGGAAGCAGTACTGCACAGGCCGCACCAGCTGCTGCACCGATGAAGATCAACGGGAAGATCTCACCACCTCGCCAACCGGCACCAAGACAGATCAGTAGGGCAGTAAGTTTCGCGAGGGCAAGTACCCAGAGGAAGCTTCCTTCGCCCGCGGAATAGAGGTCGTTCACGACGGCAAGGTCGTGGTGCCCAGAGAAACGCACGAGGGGAAGCAGCGCAGCAAGCGCCGCGAAGAGCGCCGTTCCGATCACGGTGAGTAGCCACGGGCGCCGCACTGCTGCGGCAAACGATTCGAGCCGTCCATGCAGCACCCGGAAGGCCGCACCAAACACTGCGCCAACGATCACCGGCACCAGCAGAAGCCAGGCAACACCGTCTGTCGCTTCGGGCAACGGGACCCGCGTGACGCCCTCGCCGCCGAAGATGTTGCGCGCAACAAAGATGAACACGAAGAAGCCTGATACGCCCGCAATAAACGCAGCGAGTTTGCTCGGCGCAAGCAGGTCGCCTTCGAGCGCCGCCGCCGCAGGAGGCGAGCCGTAGAGGCCACCGAGCGACCCCGCAGCGCTGGCTTCTGAGATGGCGCGCGCCTGCGCCTCGTCGCGCGCAATCAATCGCGAGACGATCGCAGAGCACTGAGCCACCACCGCAAGTAGACCAGCCTCTGGGCCGATTGCGCCGCCGAACGCGACCGAAACGATCGCGACCAGCGCAGTCACGGTAATGGTTCGGCGCGATTGCAGCCACGGATGACGAGTATCGCGGATCAGTTCGTCAACGGTCTCTGCCGGAGAGAATCGTGCGAGCACCAACAGCAATGCGCCACCAGACAGGATCGTGAGCACGATCCGCAAGGGTCCAACGGGAGTGGTACCCCAGATGACGTGTTGTAGCCACATCATTCCCTGGAACGTGAGGATCGTGATGAGACCGGCAAACCCACCCATGCCGACTGCCGTCAGGACGGGGCGAACGCGAGCTCGAAGGCGCGTCCATGCCGTTGGCTTCGGTGCTGCGTCGGTCATGCGACAGTCCCATCAGTTTCGGGCTGGGGTGCGGGCTGTCCCGCCGGTGGCCTTGCCGCGGGGTCCACTTCGACGGCTGCTTCAGGGTGCGCAGCAGACATTTCTGTGGGTGCATCTTCGGGTGCTGCCAGCTCATCTTCCGTGTGAGAGACCGCAGAGTTGTGCGGATCCGCGCTCACTGGATCAGGTGCCTCAGAATCATCTTGCTTCCGCTGCGCAATGCGCGAGAGTTCAACACCGACGAGGCCCAGGAAGACCAGGTCGAAGAGGAAGATGAACGAAACGATGATCCGCGCCAGCTGACCGACCGCGTGAATGTCGCCGTAACCGGTCGTCGTCATCGTGGTGAGCGTAAAGTACAACGCGTCGATGCGCGTCTCAATCCCGGCAAACTGACCAGGAAGCTCAGTCGCGACCGTATAGATCCCGAGCGCACACACCACTGCCACGATGAGCAGCAGTGCCAGCAATCGGAAGAGGTTGCCGCTTCGCCGGAACATTCTCACGACGACACCGGTGAGGAGCAGCGAGGAGCCGATCGCCAGTGCGATCAGCCACCACGCAGCCCCAGCATCATCATCGTGGGTCGCAAGTGGCACGGTTGCGAAAAACGTCCCTAACGCGATAACCAATCCAACGGTGTTGAGGGTATCGCTCGCAAGGCCTGCCGGCTTTCGAGGTAACGTCTGCTGCTTACTCACTTCACCATGTTTACACGTCGCCGGGCGGCCAGCACCGGATTAGTCGGCGGATGTTGGAATCGGACCGGTCTTCACCGGACGCGGCTTGAATGCGAGCGTGACCACGGCGCCAACGAGGATGATGACCGCAGGAAGGATCATCGACTCCGCCATTGCCCGCGCAAAGCCTTCACGCGCCGCCTCAGGAAGGATCTCAACGTGTGCGCCGGATCCGCCAGCAGCAGCACCAGCACCGAGGTGCGCAGCGAGGCGTTCTGCCATGAGCACAGCCATCGCTGCCGAGCCAAGCACTGCGCCGATCTGACGGGTGGTGTTGTAGACGCCGGATCCGGCGCCAGCGAGCTCTGGCTTCAGGCTGAACGTGGTGATGGCCGCGAGCGGGCCCCACATAATCGCATTTGCGAGACCAAGGACGGCACTCGGTACGAGCAGCAGCCAAATCGATGCATCGGGCGTCAACCACAGCATGTAGAGACCAAGTCCCACCGCGACGAGGATCAGGGCAATCGGCGCGAGCCGGCGCGGATCGTGGTTATCGATGAAGCTACCAACAGGCTTTGCGAGCGCTGCCGAGAGCACGGCCATTGGAACGAGCATAAGCGCCGACTGCGTCGGGGTCAGACCGCGCACCAGCTGGTAGTAGAACATGAGCGGCAAGCTCATGCCGGTGACGGTGAAGCCAACGGTGGTGATTGCGAGTGAACCTATCGAGAAGTTGCGGTCGCGGAAGAGCTCGAGCGGGAGCAGCGGTTCACCCTTCTGCACCTTCTGCCACCAAACGAAAACAGCGAGCACAACGACACCGGCGATAATGACGCCCCAGACCGTAACCGGGCCCCAGATCTGACCCCAGTCAAAGGACTCGCCCTCCTGCACACCGAACACGACCAGGAAGAGTCCGACCGCGCTCAACACGACACCAAGCCAGTCGAAACGACGCTGATGCTTCTCGAGCACCGGCACATTGCGCATCGCGAGAATGAAGGCGAGCACACCGACCGGAACGTTGATGAAGAAGATCCACTCCCAGCCCGCAGCGTCAAGCAAGAAGCCACCGAGAATCGGACCGACGAGCGTCGCAACGCCAGCGGTGATACCCCAGACAGCCATTGCTGCGCCACGCTCGCGAGGCGCAAAGATGCGGGTGATTACAGCCATCGTCTGCGGTGTCATCAGCGCGGCACCGAGGCCTTGGAAGACGCGAGCAACAATCAGTAGCTCAATCGAAGGCGCAAGACCGCACGCGAGTGACGCGAGGGTGAAGACAGTCAGACCGATGAGGTACACACGGCGCGGACCGAAGCGGTCGCCAAGGCGGCCCGTGATGAGCAGCGGCACCGCGTATGCGAGCAGATACGCACTTGTCGCCCACAGCGTGAGCGTCATGGTGGTGTCAAGACCAGCCATGATCGTCGGATTCGCGACCGACACGATCGTGGTATCCACCAAGATCATGAAGAAGCCGAGAACGAGCGACCAGAGTGCTGGCCATGGGCGTATTGCGTTGCCGCGGGAATCCAAAGTCACCGAGCAAGCATACGCAGGATTGCTGGGAGGGGTCTAGAGCGGCCGCAATACGAGCGCGCCCCCCTGCACCCTCAGAGATATCACGCGCAGCATGCAAAAGGCCCCTCCGCCGCGAACGACGAAGGGGCCTTCACAAGGAAGTGAAATTACTTCACAGCAGCCTTGAGCTTCGAGCCAACCGAAACCTTGACGCGCTTGCCAGCGGGGATCTCGATGGTCTCGCCGGTGCGGGGGTTGCGTCCGGTGCGAGCAGCAGTGGTCGCAGTCTCGAACGAAATCCAACCGGGGATCGAAACCTTCTCGCCTGCAGCGACGGTCTCCGAAACAGCCGAGAAGAGGCCATCGAGGACGCTCGAAACTGCAGCCTGGCTCTGGCCAGTCTCAGCAGCGATCTTTGCGACGAGCTCGGTCTTGTTGAGTGCCATGTTGTGTCCTTCCAGGGCCCCTCGAGAGCTGGCCACTGTTTGAGGTTTAAGAGACCTCTTCGCCGAGAATCGCGAAGGGTCCGATCATGTGATCGCGTACGAATCTACCTCAGTTTGGCGTGATTTCGCGGGTTTCATGAAGAAATTTTCGTCTTTCCAGGTGTTTTTTCGCCGATTTTTCGCCGACAGCGTTCGAAAACGCTCAGATGCGAGTAAATAGCCCCTCGAATGCCAGTCGAGCCGAGCACCGGGAAAACCGCACAGGCTGGGGTCTGATCCGCGCCCTTGAGTGCCAAAACACCCTGAAACAGACACTTTCTCCCGAAAACACCCGCTTCTGCCGCATGTAAGGGGGCATCTCGAGAGAAAGGCCGGGTTTCGCGGGGGCGCGGGGCGGTGCGGGCGCAGCGAGGGGCGGGGGCGCCTTGAGGCGCGAGAGGAGCCGGGCGCAGCCGGGCGCACCCGCCCCGCAGACTTGCCCCCAACACAAAAGGTGGGTGCGGCCCCGAAGGACCACACCCACCTTTTCAGCGTGACGCTAGAGAATTACCAAGAAGACTTGGTGATGCCCGGGAGCTCACCGCGGTGAGCCATGTCACGGAAGCGAACACGGCTGATGCCGTACTTCGACAGAACGCCACGGGGGCGGCCGTCGATGACGTCGCGGTTACGAACGCGGACCGGCGAAGCGTTACGGGGAAGCTTCTGCAGGCCTACGCGAGCAGCCTCGCGGCTCTCATCGGTACCGTTGGGGTCGATGAGGGCAGCCTTGAGCTCGAGACGCTTTGCAGCGTAGCGCTCAACGATAGCCTGACGCTGCTTGTTCTTTGCAATCATGCTCTTCTTAGCCATGTTTAGCGCTCCTCTCGGAATTCAACGTGCTTACGGATAACCGGATCGTACTTCTTGAGCACGAGGCGGTCGGGGGTGTTACGACGGTTCTTCTTGGTCACGTAAGTGAAACCAGTACCTGCCGTCGAACGCAGCTTGATGATCGGACGTACGTCCTTGTCCTTAGCCATTAGAACTTCACCCCACGCTTCTTCAGATCAGCAACGACTGCCTCGATGCCACGAGCGTCGATCACCTTGATGCCCTTGACCGAGAGGGTCAGGGTCACCTTGCGGCCGAGCGAAGGCACGAAGTAGGTCTTCTTCTGGATGTTCGGATCGAACCGACGCTTGGTGCGACGGTGCGAGTGCGAAATGTTGTGACCAAAGCCGGGAACGGCGCCGGTCACCTGGCACACTGCTGCCATGGTGATTTCCTCTCTACCGTGAGACCGGACGGCCTCACCCAAGATTGCTTGTCTGCAGAACCCGAACTGCACTCGCGCACGTTGCCAGGTTCCACGGTCCATTCGCTGGAACTGCGAACGGCCAGTCGCCTACTTTACGGCAATCCCGGGCGATTCACAAATTGGTTTTGCTCGAATTTGTGGGGCGGATCCGCTCCCCCAACCACGGTTGTCAGCCGCGCGGATTACCATGGGTATCGTGAGCGAGCCCAAGATTCTGCTGTATTACGCATTTGCCCCCATCGCCGACCCAGAAGCTGTCCGCCTGTGGCAGACGGAGCTGTGTCGGTCGCTCGGCCTGCGCGGCCGCATCATCATCTCGAAGCACGGCATTAACGGCACCGTCGGTGGTGAGCTTGATGCGTGCAAGCAGTACATCCGCCGTACGCGTGAGTTTGGTCCGTTCAACGGCCTCGAGGTGAAGTGGAGCGAAGGTACCGGCTTCGCGCCGGAAGAGCCAGAGCTGTTGCATGGCAAAGACCGCCGTGCACCGTGGCGTCGCATCATTGATTTCCCGAAGCTCAGCGTGAAGGCACGTGACGAGCTCGTGGCATTCGGTATCCCTGAGGAGACCGTGGTTGACGCGGCTGGTGTTGTCGGTGGCGGCGAGCATCTCTCCCCCGCCGGCGTGAATGAACTCGTCGCTGAGCGCGGCGATGACGTCGTGTTCTTCGATGGTCGCAATGCGTGGGAGGCCGAGGTCGGCAAGTTCAAAGGCGCGATTGTGCCTGACGTACGCACGACCCACGACTTCATCAAGCAAATTGAAAGCGGCGACTTCGACCACATCAAGGACCGCCCAGTCGTGACCTACTGCACCGGCGGCATTCGGTGCGAGATTCTCTCGGTTGCGATGAAGAACCGCGGCTTCAATGAGGTGTACCAGATCGACGGTGGCATCGTGAAGTACGGCGAGGCATTCGGCAACGACGGTCTCTGGGAAGGCTCGCTTGCCGTCTTCGATGGCCGCGAGGTCATGGACTTCGCACCTGGCGCCGAGGTCATTGGCCGCTGCCGCGTGTGTGAGGCACCGTCCAACCGTGTCTCAGACTGCACGCTTCCCAGCTGCAAGACCCGCTTCGTCGTCTGCGAAACGCACGCAGGCATTTCGTGTGAGGCCCACGAGGGCGCACTCGCCTAACGCATCCCGCACACGCGCAAGGGGCGCGGATCACCAACACCTGGTGATCCGCGCCCCTTGCGCGTGTGCGCCCTACTTCTTGTGGGCAGCGCGTGCGCGCATGACGCCAAACGCGGTAAGGACCAAGCCTCCGAGGCCCCACAAGATGAGGAGGAAGGCCGCGAGCCCTGCTCCACCGGTATCTGCTGCGACGGCCTGGAACCCGCTAAACGCAGCGCCAATCGGGCTCGCGTCGCCGACGGCGGCGAGGCCCGCCGGGACGGTCGACACGACGCCGACGACGAAGCCGACGACGAGCAGGCCGAACGCAAGGAACCGGCCGAGTCCGCCGAGCAGCGCAGAGAGTCCCTGCACGATGAGCGCGAAGGCAACACCTGCGAGCACGGCGAGGCAGAAGAACGCGGTTCCCTGCTGGAAGTCATACTGCAGCGCAGCAGGAAGCACGATGCCGGCAATGGCGCCCTGTGCGGCGCCAATTGCCGCAGCTGGCCCCGCACTGCGAAGCGTGATCCAGCCGACGCTACGGGCGGCGTCACGGGTGCGGCTCCAGAGCGGTGCAAGAACGAGGAAGCTCGCGAGCGCACCAGCCCACAGCGCGATGCCGGCGAAGAACGGCAGGCCAGCGCCCGAGAAGATTTCGTCGCTTCCGCCCTCAGCCTTCACCGGCGTGACCGCGGTCTTTGCCAGGTTCTCAGCCTGCTCATCGGTGTAACTCGGGATGCCGTCTGCTGCTTCGCGCAGGCCACCAGCAAGCTCGCGGGTACCCTTGGCCGCAGCGTCACTGCCTTCTGCGAGCTTTGAGGTGCCGGCAGCAAGCTCATTCGTGCCAGCAGCGAGTTCGTTGGTGCCAGACGCCAACTCGTTCGTGCCGGACGCGAGAGCCGAAGCACCCGCAGAGAGCCCGCCGACACCAGATGAGAGCTGCTCAGCACCCTGTGTGAGCTGTTCTGAACCTGCAGCAAGTTGGTTGGCACCATCTGCAATGCCTGGGAGCGCGCCAGCGTACTGCTTCGCGCCTCCAGCAACTGCATAGCTGCCTGCCGTCAGATCGTCAAAGCCGTCGAGCGCTTCGTCGAGGCCACCGTTTTCGATGGCCTGAATCGCAGTGTTCAGTGCGGTCACCAGCTGATCTTTGTCGATCTCTGGCGGCAGCGGAAGTAGACCGCTCTCGATCGCGGCGAGGGTTGCCTTCAGCGCATCCACGTTTCCTTCAAGCCCAGCAAACAGTTGTGCCAGCGGATCGCGGACAGCGCTCAAGGTGTCTCCCACCCCGGTCGCGTATGCGTCTACACCTTGAAGATAGGTCACCATGCCGGGATTGTCTCCGCCGTTGCCGTGCACAAGCGTGCCAAGGCCTGCCGCATAGCCGTTCAAACCCGGATTCTCGGCGGTACCATCGCCCGAGGTGAAGGCACGCATGCCCTGCGCGAGGCCTGAGGCTCCTGTCGCGAGCTGGGCCGTGCCATCAGCGAGTTCGCCAGCGCCGCTGGCAAGCTCTGACGTGCCGGATGCAAGCTCTGACGTACCTGATGCGAGCTCAGTCGTGCCGTCAGCTACGCCCTTTACTCCGGTAGCGAGCTGCGTGTTGCCATCGGCGAGCTTCTTCGCCCCGTCGGCCGCCCCACCGATACCTTCGCTCAGCTCAGTCATTCCGCCAAAGAGCGCGCTGACGGACTGCGTACCAAGCTGCTCGTTGAGCACGCGCGTCGCAGTTTGCGTCACGATTCCCGAAAGCGCGGTATCGATCAAACGACCGCGATCGCTCTCGGTAATGTCGATGCGCGCCTGGCGCACCTCATCCGCGTCGCCTGACATAGAGGTCGCTGCGGCCGAGAACGTCTCGGGAATCGTCACGATTGTCGCGTACTTCCCGTCTTTCAGCCCGGCCTCGGCCTCCTCCTCGTCGGTCAGGATCCAGGTGAAGTTCGCCTGGTCGCTCGCCTGCTTCGGGCCGCCAATGAGTTCACCAGCGAGCACGCGACCGAGCGGTACCAGTTGGCCATCAAGCTCAACGGGCTCATCAAGGTTCACGACCGCCGCAGTGACGTCTTGCAGTCGCTCCGTCGGGTTCCAGAGACCCCAAATGAAGAGTCCAGCAATCACGAACGGCACGAGCACCAATCCGAGAATCGTGGTCGCGTTTACTGGCTTGCGCCCGCGCAGTCGTGGCAGCGTCGCACGTGTCGTGTTCTGCGTGCTGGTCATCGGGTGACTCCCTCAGTGAACTGGGTCAGAGAAACAATGTCGGTCCCCGTTGGAACCGTTTGTGCGGCGACTTCAGCCGAACCGATCACAATGAAGATGGGGGCGTTCCTGGTCTGAGCGTCGACGACGCCAGCACCGAGAGCGGATCGTAGATCGCGCTGTTCGTCGAGCGAAAGACCGACGAGCATCGCATCGCTGAGATCAAGCACGAGGACGGCAGGGCGGTCGCTCAGCGCGGCCCGTACCGTCCCCTGTGTTGCCCAGGCGGATCGGGTTCGCAGCGTTCCCGCGCGTTCTGGCATGAGTAAACCGTCAACCTTGAGCGTGCCGAAACGCACCGCACGACGGCCAGTGCACGCCTCAGCGAGCGCAACCGCACGCGGATCCGCTGGCGAGAGCACAAGCGCTTGGCCTGGAGCAACGCGCAGATGCTCGATCCGCGCCCCGCCTTCGAGGCTGAGGTCTTCAGCTGCGATGACTGCGTCTGGGAGGTCGACCGGCCAGGACTCGTGCTTGATCTCGCGTGCGAGTCCCTCGCCCTCAACATCGAACGAAGGGAGCGCCTTCGCGAGCCACTTCGGCATGCGCCAAGCGCGGTCGCCGAGCAGGGCGAGGACTGCTGGGACGAGGGTCATGCGAACAACAAAGGCATCAACGGCGACACCGACTGCGAGGCCGAGCGCGATGACCTTAATCGACGGGTCTCCCTCTGGAACGAAGGCGGCAAAGACCGCAAACATGATGAGCGCTGCTGCGGTGACGACCTTGGCACTGCCTGCGAAGCCGCGCCGAATAGCCGACTGAGCGTCTGCACCGTGCACGTATTCCTCGCGAATTCGGGCGACGAGGAACACCTCGTAGTCCATCGCGAGGCCAAACAGCACACCCATCAGGATGATCGGCATGAAGCTCAGCACGGGTCCCGCCGACGGCACATTCAGGAGATCTGCGAACCATCCCCATTGGAAGACTGCGACAACCGCACCGAAGCTCACGCCGACCGACAGCACGAAGCCAAGCGTCGCCTTGATCGGCACCCACACCGAGCGGAACACCATCGCAAGCAACACGAGCGAGAGACCAACCACGAGAATGCCGAACGGTACGAGCGCGAGCATGAGCTTCTCAGAAACGTCGATCGCGACTGCCGTGAAGCCCGTCACGGCGAAGCTCACGTCATACTTTTCGACCCAGTCATCGTGCTTGTCACGCAGATCATGCACGAGTTTCGTCGTGCTCTCGGCATGCGGGCCGTCTTCAGGCACGATCTGAATGATCGCGGTATCTGCGCCCTGATTCGGGGTGGCAAGCGGCACATCCGCGACACCTGGCATCGCGAGGAGCTCTGCCTTCATGTCATCCATGAGGCCGAGCGGATCAGTGCTCGAGATGATCGATCCGGTGAGCAGCAACGGACCGTTGCTGCCATCACCAAAGTGCTCACCGGTCAGTTCAAAAGTCACTCGTGCCGGGTCATCAGCCTCAAGCGATGTTGCGTTGGGGAGCGCGAGGCGAAGATCCGCGGCAGGGATTGCTGCAACGCCGAGCACCGCAAGCACCGCAACAATGGTGAGGATCGGGCGACGCGTGGCACCCCGAACCCAGCCAGCAAAGAAGCGATCGGCACGGGTGGGCTGTGGCTCGGGCGGGCCTGCGGGGCCAGCTTCGGCGAGCGCTTTACGCTGTTTCTTCGGCAGAATCTTCAACCCGGCCATTGCAAGGATCGCTGGTGTGAGGGTGATCGAGATTGCGACGGCAATCGCGACAGCAACTGCCGCAGCAACACCGAGCGCGGTGAGGAACGGAATCCTGGCGACTGACAGTCCGACGAGCGCGATGATCACCGTGAGACCGGCGAAGACAACAGCAGAGCCAGAAGTCGCAGTTGCGCGTGCAATAGATTCCTTCACTGGCAGTCCCGCGCGAAGCTGCTCCTGATGCCTACTCACGATGAACAAGGTGTAGTCGATGCCGACAGCAAGACCGAGCATCAGCGCGAGCATTGGGGTGGTCGATGTGAGCTCAACGAAGGCGGTCACGAAGAACACGCCAGCCACTGAAATGCCGACGCCAAGTATCGCGATGATGAGCGGCATTCCGGCAGCGATGAGCGAACCCAGCGTAAGAATCAGCACGATGAACGCGATAATCACACCGATCGCTTCTGAAGCGGTCACACCTGGAATCGCGGCTGAGAAGATCTCGCCACCGTATGAGACTTGAGCCCCCTGCGGCAGCGCGTCACGAATGTCTTCCGTCACCTGCTCAATGCCTGACACCGTTTCATCTGCGACCGTCGACATGTCTGACTCGATCTGCACCGTGAGCAACGCTGCCTGACCGTCATCGGACAGGCCACTACTCATCAGCTCCGAGAATGGCGTCTGCACACCACTGACATCGGGGAGCGATTCAAGCTCAGCCGTCGCGTCGATGATCACATCGCGGTACGGAGCATCTTCAACCGACTTGCCCTCTGGAGCGACCACGATGACTGTCGCGCTCGTACCACTCACCTCAGGGAAGGTGTGGCTGAGCGACGTGATCGCGTCTTGCGACTCGGTGCCGGGGATTGCAATCGGTCCATTCGCACCCTTGCCAAAGACCGCTGCGCCTGCACCCAAGAGCAGGAGCAACGCGATCCACAGTGCAAGTACGAGCGCTTTGTACCGGCTGGCCCAGCGGCCAAGCGCGTAGAGAGCTGTCGACATTCTGACCTTTCGGTGCGGCCGATACAGTTGCGTATCGACTATTCGATACACAAGTGTATCCGTTTCGATACACTGGTGTATCCGACAATTCTCAGGAACTTCCGAGGGCGGAAGAGATGGGAGAATGGTGCAAATGCTCTCCGAGATACCCGACACCACGCACCTCACCGATGCCGTGCCAAGCGCACGCCGGCAAGAGACTCGCTCACGCCTGCTCGATGCCGCCTTCGAGGTGTTTACCGAAACCGGGTTCCAAGCAGCATCAGTCGAACTCATCACGAGTCGCGCAGGCTTCACCCGTGGTGCGTTCTATTCGAACTTCTCCAGCAAAGAAGAACTGTTCGTCGAGCTGTTCAATCGCGCATACGCAAGACGAGCAGCTGATCTGCGCGCTCGTACGACTGCACTCATGCCCCACCTTGCCGAGCAAGCATGCCCCATCAGCACCGAGGAAGCAGCTGGATATGTCGCAGACTTCTTCTTCGAAACCGGCGATGAAGCAAAATGGTTCGCACTTGAGACCGAGTTCTTGCTGCTCGTCATGCGTGAGCCAAACGGCTCCCTGAACTACATCGACTTTGTGAGCAAGTTCCGCGCCGAGCTTGCCGATCTTGTCGACGAGATTCTGCACGTCGCTGGGCGCCGCTTCTCGCTCCCCAGCGAAAACGCAATGATCGTGCTCGGCTCTGTATACGAACGCTCATTCCGTATCTCCGCCGTGTCAGGCTATGACGCCCCAGAAGGGCTCAATGAGCTTGGCGAACGCATTGCTGAGCTGCTCTTTGCCATCACCGAAGAAATTCCAACGTAGGATAAAACCGTGCTGCTCTCAGATCGTGATATTAACGCCGAACTCGCTTCCGGACGCATTGGGCTCAGCCCAAGCGAACCAGAAATGGTGCAGCCGTCAAGCGTTGACGTGCGTCTTGACCGTTACTTCCGGCTCTTTGATAACCACAAGTACGCGGTCATCGACCCGTCGCAGGACCAACCAGAGCTCACCCGTCTGATCGAGGTGGACCCCGAAGAAGGCTTCATTCTTCACCCGGGTGAATTCGTACTCGGATCAACCTATGAGCAGGTCAGCCTGCCGGACAACATTGCGGCACGTCTAGAAGGCAAAAGCTCACTCGGCCGCCTCGGCCTGCTGACCCACTCGACTGCTGGCTTCATTGACCCCGGCTTCGAGGGCCACATCACCCTCGAGCTGTCAAATGTCGCAACCCTGCCGATCCGCCTCTGGCCAGGCATGAAGATCGGCCAGCTCTGCTTCTTCCAGCTGACCTCACCGGCAGAACGACCCTACGGTTCAGGTGCAACATTCTCGCGCTACCGCGGCCAGCGCGGTCCGACCGCATCTCGTTCACACATGAATTTCCACCGCGCCGATGTGACCGGCACGGTTGCTGGCGCGCCGGGCAACTAGACCTGCGTCAACGCCACGAGGGAGGCTCCCGAACCCACTTGGTTCAGGAGCCTCCCTCGTTATTTGCGCCGCCTGTTAGCGGCGAGCGCGGTTCGCAGCCCGCTCGTCACGTGCAGCCTGCTGTGCCAGCATCGCGTTGTATGCTTCGAGATCGACGTCGCCGAGGCGATCCGCCGCCCGGTCTCGACGCTTCTGCTCTTTGCGGTCGTTGCGCGACCACTGCACAGCAACGACAAGCGCGAGTGCAAGCGTTGGCAGCTCACCAATGCCCCAGGCGATACCGCCGCCAAGCGCCTGGTCCTCAAGCGGAGTGCCGCCCCACGGTCGAGCCATTGCGCCGAACCAATCAGCTCCGAGCAGGTTGTCACCAGTCATGAGCGTCACGCCGAAGAACGCGTGCGAGGCCATCGTTGCGAACAGCACAACGAGGCGCAGCGGGTACGGGAAGCGATACGGGATCGGGTCGGTACCAATCATCGTGAGGCTGAAGAGGTAACCGGAAATCAGGAAGTGGATAATCATCCACTGATGACCGAGGTGTGCCTCCATCGACCAACGCATGATGGGCGTGAAGTAGAAGATCCACAGTGAACCAACGAAAATTACCGCAGCAACAATCGGATTCGTAATGAACTTCGAGTAGGGAGTCTGCACCATCCACATGATCCACTCACGGCCACCCCATGAGCCATCGTCACGCTTGTGAACCGCTCGCAACGCAAGCGTCACCGGGGCGCCCAAGACCAACATCAACGGGATCAACATCGTCAGCAACATGTGCATGAGCATGTGGGTGCTGAAGAGGTACTGCTCGTACGCGTTCAGGGCGCCATTAGTTGAGTAGAAGAGCACCAGCAGGCCAAGCAGCCATACGACCAGACGAGGAATCGGCCACTTGTCACCACGCTTGCGCAGGCGGATCACGCCAGCAATGTAGAAGGCAGCAGCGAAGACGCACACCAGCGTCCAAGCAATGTCGAACCGCCATTGGGTGAAGTACTGCTCGAAACCGAGTTCAGGCGGTAGCGGATCGCCAGTCAGCCACTCAGCTGGTGTGATCTTGCCACCCTGGTCACGAGCCGGATCAAGATTCACGGGCGTTGCGGTACGACCAAGTGAACCCGCAAAACCGCTCACGATGCCCATAACCGCGATCTCGCTGACGACGAGCCAGCCAAAGATCTTGCCACCGTTTGGCGAGGTGGCGATCCGCGGAATCATCCACTGGCGCTGGACCGCGCCAAACGCACCAAGCACCAGCAGTGTCACGGTCTTGCCGATGATGAGCTGGCCGTAGCCCGTGTTGAACAGCGCATCAAACGAGCCGAGACGCTGCATCGCAGCGACAACGCCAGAAGCAGCAACTCCGATGAATGCCAGCAGCGCAATCGGTGAATACCGCGCAGTGAGTGTTGAAAGCCGTTCGCGGTCAACCGTGCGCGAGACGAAGACGAGTACAGCGAGCCCGCCGATCCACGCAGCAGCACCAATGACGTGCACAAGCAGCGCATTCACCGCCTGCATGTGACCCGATGCGCCAGCGGCATGGCCCTGCGACGCAATCGGCACAAAGGCCACAAGCGCAAGGAACAGCACGATGAGGGTGCTCCGGCGACCACGGAATGCAAAAGCAGCCACCGTCGTCACCGCAGAAAGAATGAGCGAGAACAGCCACAGCTGGCCAAGCTCAACCTCGGTGAGGAACTGCGCGAGACCGGCACTAAAAAGCGGGCCAGCCGACAGCTCGAGGCCACCAAAGTCCAGGTACGCAAAGAGAATGACCGCACCAGACGCTGCTGTCGACAACGCCGCCGAGGCAGCCGCAACGTCCATCGCGACCCGGTACTCATCGCGATCCGTTGCGAATGCCCAGACTGCCATGAGAGTTGAGCCCAGCAGCCCAGAGAGCGCAATGTTCAGGATCGTGCGTGAGATCGGCGTTCCGTAGCGAACGAAGGCTCCGGGGTCGACAAGTGCCCGTGGGTCCGCAGCACCGCCGATTGCAAGACCAATGAAGGTTGCG
Organism: Leucobacter sp. 1207-22; assembly: GCF_052850455.1. Taxonomy (NCBI): domain Bacteria; kingdom Bacillati; phylum Actinomycetota; class Actinomycetes; order Micrococcales; family Microbacteriaceae; genus Leucobacter; species Leucobacter sp. 1207-22. Next base: position 20,230 of record NZ_VXCR01000003.1, read on the forward strand.
GCGATGGCCACTGCGAGCAGCACGGCCGGGGCAAGAACGCGAAATAGACGTGGCACGGTAACTAGCCTACGGTGTACCTCTGCATGCTTCCTCTGTGTCAGCAGCATCGCGCGTTACTCGTCGCCACGAACCGTCCACAGGCACGCTTGGCAGGGAGCGCGCGCCTCCCATCAGTGCCCAGCGTCGGCGGCGAGCAAGTGTTCCCGAATGTCTTGCCTGCGTGTGACGCCCAGTTTCTTCATGAGCCTGGTCACGTGCGATTCGACGGTGCGGATCGAGACCACCAAGGCCTCCGCAATGCGTGGGTTCGAGAGTCCAGCTGCGACGAGCTCAGCGACCTCGCGTTCGCGGGCACTCAGTCTGCCCGATCCGCTATTTGGTGTGATCAGTTCTTCGAACTCGCCAGCTCGCTTCTGTAGCACCCGGGTGAGTTCTTCGTCTGCGTCATGGCCCGCCGCGCGCAGTACTCCAAGCACACTTTGCACGAAGCGTTTCGTAGAAGCAGCGTCGCCCTCGCGCTCAAGACGCTCAAGCTCCTGGGTCACGGTGTGCACATCGGTTGCGATGAGCGCCTCAACGAAGCCAGCTGAGGACTGAATCGACGGACTCTTGACCTGTGCAATTCGCTCACGCGCATGCTCCCATGCCTCACGATCAGGAACAAAGCGCATGCCGTCAAGGTAGGTCCACGCCGCCATGAAGCGAGCCCCGCGCTCCCACATCTCATCCCCTGTTTCACGTGCAACACGTGCCGCTGCTGCGACGTCGTAGTCGGCAGTGAGCCGCACCGAAAGGAAGGCGTGGTGCAGGAGTGGGAGCGCCCCATCGGTCGGGCCGGCCTTCGCGAGATCAGCTTGAAGGTCACGAGCCAAAGCCGTGTGCCCCCTGCGGTTTGCGAAGTACGCGCTGAGCAGGGTGAGGCCCACCCGGCTCAGCGGGTTTTCTCCCGCAAGCAGACCAAAGCCCACCGCGTCAGCAACCGTCTGCTCGGCTTCTTCATATCGACGAAGGGTGAGCAACGTTGTGGCTTTGAGGAAGGAATACATCCGGATCCGCCGAGAGTCCAGCTCCCCCTGCGCGAGTTCAAGCCCACAGTTGGTGACGGCGAGCGCGCGATCTCGCTCACCAAGTGCGAGTGCGATATAGGTATCCAGCGCATCGCGACGCGGATCATTCCCCTCCGAAGTCGAGTACAGTTCGAGTTCAGTCGCAGCACGTTGCGCGTCTCCGCGCACGAGGAACCAGAGCGCACGTGCAAGCGTCACCATGTCATTGGTGTGAGCACTCAGAACCAACCGGTCGATCTCGGCAAAAGGCTCATCTTCTGGCACCTGACCAAAGCAGGTGGTGAGCAACACAGCCTGGACCTCAAGACGTACACGCTTGGGCTCGTTGCGGTCTGCTTCTTCTCGGAGCAACCGAGCCGCGGCCGCGAAGTCGCCCAGGTCGTAAGCAACATGAGCAGAGTGCGCGAGCGCCCACTCGGCCCGCTCCTCAGGCGATCCGCCAAGTGCCGCCGCCTCAGTGATGATCTGGGCCGCGTCATCGGGCGAACAGCCAGGATCTGTTTGCATGACTGACATGAGCCGTGCCGCATTCGTGAGCGTTGGGTGCAGATCCCACTGTTCGCGCGCTCGTAAGGTGCGCATCGCGGTACGTTCTTGCACGAGTCGCAGGTATGCCGCACGCTCTTGCGTGTGTCGGCTCCCTGTGAGCAACGGTCGTTCTGCACCGTCAAGCTGGTGACCACCAGCAGCACCCGATCTGCCGCCTGCGCGCGCTGGATCAGAACCGAGCTGGGCAAGAAGAATCTCTTGCTGCGCTGAGCTCGCTCCGTGCCTGAAGTAGTCCTCAACAATCGGTGGATTCAGCGTGACCAACTGGCGCTCATACACCTCAACGATTGAGATAAACGCTCGCTCTTCAAGCGCAGCCAGGTGTTCTCGTGGGACGACCCGGGCCACACTCGATACGTCTGTTGCACCAAGCATGGCGATCGCTTGCAAAGCTGCAAGGTCATCGTCGTCGAGGTCATGCAGGATCGACTGCACGACCGCTCGCAGCGATGGAGACCACAATGAACCAGTTGCGTGCGCAAGCCCATCGGTCACGCTGAGCTGACCAGAACGCATTCCTGCATCCACAACAGCAGATGCGAGCCCGACATTGCCACCAGACATCGCGAACACACGACTCATCGTTGGCTCATCGAATCGCAGGCCAAAGTTCAAACCGAGCGTCTCTTCAAGTTCGGCATACGACATCGGCGAAAGGTCGAGCGAATACACCGCAGCGAAGCCGTTTGTCACAAGCGGCCCATTGTGCCGCAGCGCATTACGTACCCGGGTCGCTACAAACGGGACACTGAGCTTTGCACTCACGGCGCTCAGTACACCCCAGGAAGCCTCGTCGAGAGCGTCGGCATCGTCCACAATGAAGATCGTCCGGTCTGGCGTTACTCGCGCACTCAGCGAGTCGAAGGCCAGGATCATAGGCGGCAGACGATTCTCCATGCCTTTCAGGTCAGCGGATCCGCCAAACCCAGCAATGTTCAACGCGCCAAGTGGCACTCGCGAGAAGGAGGCAATTCCACCGACTTCAATAGTCCGCCACCCCAATGTCGTGAAGTGATCTCGGATCCTTCTGAGCATCTGTGAGCGCCCGTTGCCGTGCTCACCAATAACCTCAACGCTGCGTCCACTCTGCAGAATGTCGATGGCGTTCAAGTACATTTCGCCACGCTTCATTGCTGTGCCTCCCCCGCCAACATGTTCATTGCGGCGCTTCGCTCTTCCACTGACGCCAATGCCAATAACACTGACATCATGTCCAGGAGCACGGAGTGTACGCAATGTTTGTACTGACTTTTGGTCTTTCCGTGTCTTCACAAGCACACCCCTGATTAATGTGGTTTACACCGAGATCGAGACGATGTCGGGCCAGGAGATGCCTTGAAATTCTCCTCAGTTGATTTGCTAGTCCGTACTTGTACGGAGCGGGAGCGCCCCCCCTTCATATACTCCCGCGGCTGGGTCCACCCCTCCCCCCTGTGGCCCCAGCCACTAGCCTTCCTCTGCTCTGAGTGGTTCGCGTCGTGTTGATCTTTTGTGATCTGGTGATTGCGTCCAGACGTTCAGGCGCCATGCATCAGAAGCCCAAAAGCTCTGTCTGACCCGTTACCCACACGGGCACGTATCCGTGCTGATCATCTGTCGCACCAGATTCCCACGTTGCGCCCATGAGTACGAGATTTCGCCGAAAACTGACCGGGAACCGACGAAGTTTGCACATTTCAGCAGAGTTATCCACAGGTTTTCCACCCCCTATCCCCAAGTTATCCACACAGTTATTCACACTGTTCACAACGTGTAATTACACGAGTGTAAGTATCGAACATATATTCGTAAGCGTGGAAACATGCGGGTTCTGTGCACAGAAATCACGGACTTCTACACACCCACCCACAGATTTGTGCACAGAGTTATCCACAGGCGTGATTTCGGTGGATAACTCTGTCGGTATAGGAGCTGAGCCAGGTGTTTATCGGGTGTGACACGGTTCCGCAGGTTTCGCAGTTCTATTCGACAGCCCAAAGTCACCGTGCTTATATATGCGCGCCTCTATATAAGAGGAATGATGAGCCGCACGGCAGCTCCCTCATCTTGCTCCTTACCCATCCAAATTCACTCAGGTCAGTTCCCCATTGCCAAGGTTGTCGAGATCCGCGTCCATACCTACTCTCCCGAGGCGTGAACCAAGCGAAACGGGGCGCTCCCGCCGAAATAGGGCGATTCATGCGCATGAAAGGGGGCGTTTCGGCGGGAAGGGCCTCTTTCGCCGGGTTGAAGCACTCGGGAAAGCGCCGAGTTGAAGCGACCGGGAAAACCAACGGAGCGCGAGCGCGAAGCTCGGGGAAACAAAAAGAAGGACCAGATCATTGATCTGGTCCTTCTTTACTCGTGCGCGAGGGGGGACTTGAACCCCCACGCCCTTGCGGGCACTGGCACCTGAAGCCAGCGCGTCTGCCATTCCGCCACTCGCGCGAGTGTGCTGTTCTGATGAACAAGCTGTGTGCCGATCTAGTGGCAAATCTGACCCGGGGAAAGATTCGCCGCCTGTTCAGGCAACTTGATTACTGTACCAGCTGAGTGCCCTTGACGCCAAAGCGGGTAAGCTTGTGACCCAACAAGATGTCAGTGCATCAGCATTGAGCAGCAAACGGAAAGGCAGAGCAATGGGCTTTCTCGACAATGTCGAACGCTCGCTCGAGCGCGCCGTAAATGGCGCTTTTGCGCGGACTTTTCGCTCTGGCGTCCAGCCAGTTGAGGTTGCATCAGCACTCAAACGAGAGCTCGACATCGGCGCCGTCATCATCGACCGCGACCGCACACTTGCCCCGAATCGCTTCGTTGTCCGCGTGTCGCAGCAGGACGCCCAGCGCCTCCTGAACCTGGGTGAAACCCTAGAGACCGAGCTGCGTGAGATCGTCGTCTCATACGCACAGCGACAGAACTACCAGCTACTCGGCGACCCCGACGTTGAGATCCGCGCAGATGACTCGATTACCTCAGGTGTGGTTGAGATCGACGCGAAGCGCGTCACGGGATCCATTGATTGGATCGCGGCAATGGACGTCAATGGCGTACGCCACAAGCTCCAGCGCGGCACCACGGTGGTTGGCCGCGGGAGCGATTGCGCGATCCGCATCACAGACAATGCTGCCTCGCGCCGTCACCTCGAGATCATCTGGGATGGCAAACAGGGGCTTGCGCGAGATCTTGGATCGACCAACGGCTCGAAGATTGATGGCCAACGATTCCGCGAGGCAAAACTGCAAGCAGGAACAACGATCACAATCGGCCAGACTGCGCTACGCTTCCAAATGGTGCCCGGTCGGGCTAACGCGCAACCTGGAAGCGCGGCCAGTGACTTCTGGAGGGATCAGTGAGCGAACTCACGCTGCTCGTCCTACGCATCGGGTTTCTCCTGCTGCTGTGGTTCTTTATTTTCTCAATCGTCTACGCGCTGCGCAGTGACCTGTTTGGTACGCCAGTTCGACGCATGAAACAGAATGATTCAGGCGGCTCCCCCGCTCCAGTCGTTCACCAGCCGGCGCCGACGCCCGCCCCGGCCCCCGCGCCGGTCGCTGCGGCAGCCCCCGTCTCACGCCCCACCCAGCCACAGCCACCTGTGTTTGATCCGATCACAGACGCATTCCCCTCTGCTGGCAATGCTCCTCAGACAGCTGCAGCGACGCAGCTAGTCATCACCTCCGGCGTCGCTGCCGGAACGTCGATTCCCCTCGACGTCGCAGTTTTCACCATCGGACGTAGCTCCGATTCAACGCTCGTCATCGTCGATGAGTACACCTCAACCCGTCATGCAAGCCTGGCCAAGACCGGCAGCGAGTGGCGCCTCACTGACCTTGATTCCACGAACGGCACCAAACTTGACGGTGTGCGGGTGCGTGGCACCGTCACAGTTCCGCCGTTCACACCGGTCACGATCGGTACGACGACGTTTGAGTTGAGGCCATAACGTGAGCTACGGCTACAACAGCGCCATCGGCTCTCACGTCGGCATGGTGCGCTCGAATAACCAAGATTCAGGTTTTGCGGGCGACTATCTCTACCTCGTTGCTGATGGCATGGGCGGTCACGCCGGTGGTGACGTTGCATCAGCACTCGTCGCCAAAGAAATTTCGAGTCAGGACGTTCGCCCTGAAAGTTCCCCCGAGATGGCGGGACTCACGCTTCGCAACGCGCTCCTCGAAGCGAACAAGAAGCTGCGCGGAACCGTCAAAGATCACCCAGAACTCGCTGGTCTTGGCACCACGTTCTGTGGCTTCCTGACCGTTGGCAAGCAGCTCGCACTCGCGCACATTGGCGATTCACGGCTGTACCGTTTGCGCGATGGCAAGCTCGAGCAGATCACGAAAGATCACACCTTCGTCCAGCGCCTGGTCGACAGTGGGCGGATCACCGAAGAAGAGGCCAAGTTCCACCCTCGTCGCTCGGTACTCATGCGCGTGCTTGGCGATGTGGAATCGGCACCAGAGATCGATGTTTCAGTTCTCGATACCCAGCCTGGCGATATCTGGCTGCTCTGTTCCGATGGCCTCTGCGGCTATGTCGAAGACCCTGACATCGAGAAGATTCTGCGCCGCAGCCATACGCTCCAGGGCGCAGTAGACGCCCTTATTGACAAGAGCCTCGCGCACGGTGCTCCCGACAACGTCACCGTTGTATTGGTTGAGACCGAAGCTGAAGAGATTCCGGTTGAGGAGCCCAACCCTCGATTTGTTGGATCCGCGGCCAACGCCCCCGTGCTTCGCGACGGTGAAATCACGACCGCACGCATGCGTCTGCTCAGCCGTCGCCGTGTTCGCCGCGTGCCAGTTGTTGAAGAATCACACTTCGAGCCACGCGTTGATGAGTATCTGACAGAGCTGCTCGCTGAAACAAAGCGTCGGAACGCACGTCGTCGCCTCATGTGGCTGCTCGGCGTTGTCGCCGTGTTGTGCGCAATCGGTGGCGCGCTGCTTTTCAGCTACCAGTGGACGCAGTCGCGTTACTTCGTCGGCACCGACGGTGACACCGTCATCATCTACCAAGGCGTGCAGCAGTCCATCGGCTCGCTGTCGCTGTACTCGGTGGCAGAAGACACCGGGATTCCGCTTGAAGCTCTCGACGGCATGGAACGTCGCCAGATTCAGCGGAGTCTCTCCGCTGGCTCCTTGTCAGAGGCTCGCGATATTGTGCTGAGACTGGGAGGTGACGAGCAATGAGTAAGCCTGAAGCAGCTCAGCCGCGCACGTTCGAGCAGAACCGCACGAGTGAGAACATTCTGCAACGCATCACTGCGATCCGCGCGCCCAGATTGCTGCGCAGCATGGAGCTTGCTCTCCTCGTCTTCGCGCTGCTCGTCGGTCTCGCTGCAGTCGTCATCATTGACCTCACGATCTCGGGCAAGGTGCAGACTGATCTGCTCGCCCCCGGCATCCTGTTCGTGGTCATGGTCACCGCGCTGCACCTCGTCGTACGCAAGGTTGCTCCAGACGCGGATCCGCTCATCATGCCGATTGCGGTCTTCTTGAACAGCGTCGGAATCGCCATGATCTACCGGCTTGATCTTGCGGAAGAGCTCACTGGCTGGAGCTCCGGCTCGGTGCGCCAGCTCGTCTGGTCCTCGATCGCCATCGCCGCCTGCATCGTGCTGCTGTTCGTCGTGAAGAACCACATGGTGCTGTTCCGTTTCACCTATCTCAGCGGTCTCGGCGCACTCGTGCTGCTCCTGCTGCCGATGCTGCCCGGCATCGGACGTGAAATGTACGGCGCACGCGTGTGGATCATGATCGGCGGGTTCTCTTTCCAACCTGGCGAGATTGCAAAGCTCCTGCTGGCGATCTTCTTCGCGGGGTACCTCGTGCGTAACCGCGACGCGCTCTCCATGGTGGGCAAGAAGTTCGCAGGCATTCGCTTCCCACGCGGCCGCGACCTTGGCCCGCTACTCGCCTTCTGGCTTGTTGCGATGTGCGTGCTCGTGTTCCAGCGTGACCTCGGCACCTCCCTCCTGTACTTCGGGTTGTTCCTTTCCATGTTGTACGTCGCGACCGGCCGTATCGGCTGGATCATTCTCGGCGTCGGCCTGTTCCTCATCGGTGGTATCACCGCGAGCCAGACGCTGGAGTATGTGAACCTTCGTTTCGCGAACTGGCTCGACCCGTTCGCGGACCCGTACAACGCAAGTTTCCAGATGCTGCAGGGTCTCTTTGGCATGGCCAACGGAGGTCTGACTGGCACGGGTCTTGGCCAGGGCTTCCCGCAAGATACCCCGCTTGCCGACAGCGACTACATCATCCCGTCGCTCGGTGAAGAGCTCGGCCTCGTTGGCCTGTTTGTCATCCTCGCCGCGTACCTCTTGTTGGTCGGTCGTGGCCTGCGCATTGGCTTCGCTGGTCAGGACGACTTCGGCAAGCTCCTCGCGACCGGTCTCGCGTTCTCGATTGCGTTCCAGGTCTTCATTGTTGTCGGCGGCGTGACGCGAGTTATCCCGCTGACAGGTCTCACCGCACCGTTCCTCGCGGCGGGCGGATCGTCCCTTGTCTCGAACTGGCTCATCGTAGCCATGCTGGTTCTTCTCTCGAACTCGATCAGAAACAAACCGAAGTTGGTGATTCGCTCATGAATAAACCGCTGAAGTTTCTCACCCGAACCATCTTTTTGATGTTCCTCACGCTGTTCTTCGCGGTCACGATGATCCAGTTCGTGAACGCTGATGAGTTGCGCGCCAACGAGCTCAATTCTCGTACCCTCAAGAACAGCTACAAGATCGAGCGCGGATCGATCCTGGTCGACGGCGAGCCGATTGCATATTCGGTTCCGACCGACGACTCGTATCACTTCGCTCGCCAGTACTCTGACGGTGAGCTCTACGCACCAATCACGGGCTACTACTCACATTTGCAGGGTATGTCTGGTCTCGAGTCTGCGATGAACAAGGAGCTCTCGGGCACAGGCGACGCACAGTTCTTCAGCCGGCTGCTGAACACCCTGAACGGCGTTGCTCCGCAGGGCAGCTCCATTGAGACGACGATCAACCCTGCAGCACAGCGTGCGGCATATGACGCACTCATGGAGTACGACTTCACCGGTGCCGTCGTCGCAATCGAGCCTGCCACCGGCAAGATTCTTGCGCTCGCTTCGACACCGACCTACGATCCGAATCTGCTGTCGTCAAACAGCGATGCACAGATCATCGAGAACTACCAGAAGCTCGAGGACGATCCCTCGAACCCGCTCGATAATCGCGCAGTCGCCGGTGACCTCTACCCGCCAGGATCGGTCTACAAGCTGGTCTCAGCCTCAGCGATCCTCGAAGCAGGCAAGGTCACGCCAACGACTCAGCTGCCGAACCCCTCGGCCTACACGCTGCCAGGCTCTTCGTTCCAGATGAAGAACACGACAAACGCGGCCTGCGGCCCCGGCGATAAGACAACGCTGACCGAAGCGATCCGCATCTCGTGCAACTTGCCGTTTGCACAGCTGGCAGCTGGCATGGATCTGAACGCCATTCCTGACATGGCAGCGGCCTATGGCTTTGGCGATGAGATCGAAATTCCCTTCGATACCACTGCAAGTCAGGCTCCGAAGCCGGAGGATGCCGCACAGGCGGCGCTCTCGTCGATCGGCCAGTTTGACGTTCGCGCGACGCCCCTGCAGATCGCGATGGTTTCGGCGGGTATCGCAAATGCCGGCACGGTCATGCAGCCGCAGTTGGTTGAATCAGTCATCTCGCCTGATCTCAAGGTCGAGCAGTCATTTAGTGAAAAAGAATATTCCACACCCATTTCATCCCAGACGGCGAATGAGATCGCTGCGATGATGGAACTTGGAGTTTCTTCTGCAGACGGCTACGCACACTCCTCGGGGATCGACGGGGTACGTGTAGCTGGCAAGACGGGCACTGCAGAAATGGGCAACGACGAGGACGGCACTGTCCGTCCATACACCCTCTGGTACACCGGTTTTGCACCGGTAGATGACCCGAAGGTGGCTGTAGCTGTAGTGGTCGCCGATGGTGGCGGAGCTGCATTTAACTACGACGCAATGTCATCAGAGACCACAACAATCATTGGAAAACGAGTAATGGAAGCGGTGTTGAGCGAATGAGGCCAGCAGAAGGGATCACGTTCGGCGGTCGCTATGAGCTGAGCTCACGGGTCGCCGTCGGCGGCATGGGCGAAGTTTGGCGGGCAACCGACAACATCATTGGCCGTACAGTCGCGATCAAGATCCTCAAAGACGAGTACATGGGGGACCCTGGGTTCCTTGAGCGTTTCCGCGCTGAGGCGCGTCACGCCGCACTCGTGAATCATGAGGGTATTGCGAACGTCTTTGACTACGGCGAAGAGCAGGGGTCTGCATACATCGTCATGGAGTTGGTTCCTGGTGAGCCGCTTTCGACGATCATTGAGCGCGAAGGTCGCCTGCCCGCGAACCGTGTGCTCGGCATCGTTGCACAGACCGCGACTTCGCTGCAGGCGGCACATGATGCGGGTCTCGTGCACCGTGATGTGAAGCCGGGCAACCTCCTCATTACGCCAGAGGGCCGCGTCAAGATCACCGACTTCGGCATCGCTCGCATTGCCGACCAGGTACCGCTCACCGCGACCGGTCAGGTCATGGGTACTGTGCAGTACCTTGCACCTGAGCAGGCAAGTGGTCACTCGGCGACTGCAGCGACTGACATCTACTCGCTTGGCATCGTCGCATACGAGTGCCTTGCAGGCAAGCGTCCGTTCACGGGTGAGTCACAGGTCGCTATCGCTATGGCTCAGATCAATGACGAGCCGCCCGCGTTGCCTGACGACATTCCCGAGGCCGTTCGTAACCTCGTGTACGCATGCCTCGACAAGGACGCAGCCGGCCGACCTGAAACCGCTGCAAAGCTTGCATCGGCAGCAGCTGCCCTGCACCGCGGCGACGTCCAGCTTGCAGCAAGCTACGTTCCGCAGGTACTCGGTGCACCTGACACGAGCGCAGCAACCACCGTGATGCCGCAGATGGACGAAGCTGCAACCACGATGATGCCGCAGACCGGCGTGCTTCCTGAGTCTGCTGAAGGCGATGTCGAAGGCATCACGACCGATCTTGAAGAGACGCCGAAGAAAAAGAAGAGCCGCTGGACCTGGCCGCTCATCTCGCTGCTCGCGTTGCTCCTCCTGATCGGTGGTGGCACCGTGTACGCGCTTGTCAACGCCAACGCTGATCAGAACACGACTACTGAGACGACCAAGCCGAAGCCCAAGCCGAAGCCCACGGTCGAGAAGCCAGAGCCGGAAGAGCCCACGACGGCAACGATCGATGGTGGCCAGGTCACTGGCAAGACCTATGACGAGGCTGTTGGATATTTGAATGGTCTTGGCTTCGACAACATCGTGAAGCAGGACGGCAGCCCCGTGCCTGATTCCGAGGTTGGACTCGTTTCAAGCATCAATCCGACCGGCACTGTCGCATTCGATCAGCAGATCACCTTGACCGTGAACATCGCATACGGCACGATCGGCACTCCGAGCACGCCCCGCAGCGATGTCACCGAGGTCACCGTCGGCGACACCTTCACGGTGTTTGGCTTTGATTCAGGCTGCCCATCAGGCCTGCAGAACCCGCAGTACGAAGTCATGACCGGAACCAACGGCGTCGTCTCCTTGCAGAACACGCCTTCTGGCAGCGGCGCAACGTTCAAGGCCATCGGTGCAGGCACGACGACGATCTCGTACAAGTACACCTGTTCTGGCCCGCAGTCACGCACCTCAGAGCAGTCGGGTGCCCTCACGATCACTGTGAAAGAAGCAGTTACCCCTCCTGAGGAGAATGGCGACGCGAACGGCACCAAGCCGCAGGGGTAACGCACCCCGTCACTCCCAATGATTGAGCAGCGAGGGCATCCGAATCGGGTGCCCTCGCTGCTGTGTTACAAGGCGACAGTAGTTCTCGAAAGTGTGCCCGGACCTGCAGGAACCCGACAACGAACGCCACACGTTTGGCCATTCACGCATCACTTTTTATGCACGTACTTCAATCGTTATGCATCACCGCCGTGGCGCTCAGTTCAGCCCCCTAGACTGGAAGCTACTTTGTCTCTACGGAAGGGGTGTGCATGTCTGAGGCCGCAGGCGTTGGTGAACAGCGTATCCTCGCAGGGCGTTATGCGCTGGGCGAGTTTATCGGCCAAGGCGGTATGGCTACGGTCTACCGCGGGACAGACACCAAGTTGGGGCGTCAAGTCGCGATCAAGGTGATGAAGGCAGAGCTGGCGCACGACGACCAGTTCCGTTCACGCTTCCGGCAAGAGGCACAGTCGGCAGCGCGCATGGCGCATCCGACCATCGTGCGAGTCTTTGACGCTGGCGATGACCTCATCCAGACAGCAGACGGCGCAAAGCGCCTCCCCTTCATCGTTATGGAGTACGTCGAAGGCACCAACTTGCGTCAGCTGACGCAAGAAAAGCCCCTTTCGATTCAAGAAGCTTCTCGCGTCACTGAATCAGTACTCACCGCACTTGAGTACTCGCATCGCGCAGGCATCGTCCACCGCGATATCAAGCCCGCGAACGTCATGATCACCAAGACCGGCCAGGTCAAGGTCATGGACTTCGGAATTAGCCGCGCGGTGTCAGACACATCGTCAACGCTGCAGCAGACCACCGCGATCCTCGGTACCGCCGCTTACTTCTCGCCTGAGCAGGCGAAGGGCGAGGCAATCGATCCGCGCACCGACCTCTATTCAACTGCGGTCTTGCTCTTCGAACTCCTCACTGGTTCCGTGCCATTCGTTGGCGAGTCAGCGGTGTCGGTTGCTTACCAGCACGTGAGCGAGCGCCCGAAGGCTCCGAGCACTCGTAACCCCGAGGTCACCGCAGAGCTCGATGCCGTTGTGCTCCACGGACTGGTGAAGGACCGCACGCGTCGCTTCCAGACAGCAGCCGAGTTCCGTACCGCGCTGCGTGAGGCCTCAATCGGCCAGATGCCTGACCTACCGCAGCCAGACACCGACAGCGCTGTCCTCTTCACGAGCAGTGACGACGTTTCTGAGTCTGATCTCGCATTGCGTCAGCTTTCAGAAAGCGGCGGATCCCGTTCGCAGAGCCGTCCGCCGGTGATGTGGACTTGGGCGGCGATCCTAACCGTTGCGGCAATCGTCGTCGCAGTGATCTTCTGGTTGGTGACGCTGCCGTCGCCGAACATCGAGTCCGCGCCTCGCGTCCCTGACCTCACGAACTACACGCGAGCAGAGGCCATCGATGCGCTCTCGAAGCAGAACCTCAACCCGCTGATCTCTGAGGAGAACAGCGAGGAGATTCCCGGCGGCTACGTGATCTCAACGAACCCTGAGGCTGGGACAACCCTGTCTTCGGGTGATGAGGTCAGCGTCGTGATCTCGCTCGGCCCAGAGTCGGCTGAGGTGCCAGATATCGGGAGTTCGACACTCGACGCGTACACCAAGAAGCTTCAGGAGCTCGGCCTGCGCGTCGGGCAGATCAACCAGAGCGATGATCCGTTGCCAGCAAACCGAGTGCTCGAGGTCTCCCCGGAGCCCAAGACGGAATTGCGTTCCGGCTCAACCGTTGACATTACGGTGTCGAGCGGCCTCGTCGAGATCCCTGATCTGACTGGACAGTCACTTGAGGTTGCGCGTGCCCTCACCTCGTCTTTGAACGTCAAGTTGCAGCTGCGCCCGCTCACGACCGCCGAGACCGGCTGTGAAGCTGCAGAGAGCTTGCCCATCATGGAGCAGTCGCTCATTGGCCGCCAGCCGCAGGGCTCGGCGCTTGAGCTCACTTACTGCACCGGCTAAGTTGTCGGCTGGCGGGTGGTGAATCACCCCGCCACCGCAGGCTAGCCCTGCGAGAAGGCCCCGTTCCTGCGAGATGATCCGTTTCATGCGCAAGAACGGGGCCTTCTCGCAGGAACGGGGTCTTTTCACCGGGTTGCCCAGATGGCGCGAGCAACAGCACTGACACCAGCAACAGCACTACACCAGGGCTGACACCAGCACCGACACCAGCACCGACAGCGACACCGCCACCGCCACCGAGTGGCTGAGCTTTCGTGGGGCAAGCACAGCAAACGGCCCCGGTCACGTATGAAATACGCAACCGGGGCCGTTCCGGGGTCTGGCTATCAGCCAGACCCCGTGAGACTATGCTCGCTGTCGGCGGCGGATCATGACCGCCACTCCAGCTGCGAGCAGCAGCGCACCAGCCACTCCAAGCGGAAGCAAGCCAGCCGCACCAGTGTTCGCCAGTCCTGCTTCAGCCTTGGCTGTGCCGTGAGTATTCGCGGTGTTCGCGGTTCCCTTGCCATCTGCGGATGCCGAGCTGTTCGCCGAGGATGCTCCGCTGCTGCCAGCTGCTCCATTTGCACCGCTGCCTGCACTCCCGCCGTTCGAGCCCGCGTCAGAGCCACCCTCAGCACCGCCGTTTGCACCAGCGTCCGACTCACCACCCGGATCAACGTCAGCAGCCGTGACCGTCAACGGAGTCGATACAGACTTGCCATTGGGCAGCACCACGACCATCTCGTGAGAGGTATCGGTCGCGGTATCCGCAGGAATGGTCACCGTCGTTGAGAATGCGCCGTCGGCATCAACGGTCACCGCACCAAGCTCAACCGGGTCCGAGTGCAACTCAACCTTCAGCTCACTCTCGGGGGTGAAGCCCGAACCTGAAACGGTGAGATCCGCGCCCTGCTTCACCTCGGTCGCACCGAGCTTCAGCTCAGGGCCAGCAGGCACCTCGACACCGGGCTCCGTGACCCACTTCGTGTCGGTCGCGTACTTGGTGACGGTGAACTCGTCGAAGAGCTCTCCGACCTGCGGAACGGCCTTCTCGGTGTAGACCGGGCGCTCGCCCGTTGCGTCAGCGAGCGTGAAGCTCTTCGCGCCGCTGGGACGCTCAGCAACGTACGAACGGTAGGTCAGCTGATCTTCGGTGACGTCGATCACCTGGTAGGTGGTGACGTCCTGGGCGCGGATCCGCTGAATCGCACCGTTGTTCGTCCACACGTTCTTCGCCTCAGTCTCGAGATCGTAGTGCTTTGCACCCGAGTTGGACACTGCGTACACGGGACCGGTCGTCAGGCCTGAGGTGTCGGTGAGGTCGTCGGTGTTGTATCCGCGGCCGTAGGTGTGATCGTGCCCCATGAGTACGAGGTCGATGTTGTTCTCCTCGAACACGGGCACCCAATGCTTGCGCAGTACTGCTTCGTCACGTCCTGACGAGGTCGAGTAGACCGGCTGGTGGAAGGTGACAACGTTCCACTTCGATACGCTGTTCTTCAAGACGTAGTCGAGCCAAGCTGCCTGGTACTCGGTCCAGAGTTCCTGCACCTTGCCGCTCGGGCAGTCAGCGCCGGTGCACGCTGGGAGGTTGTCTGGCTTCAGGAACGTGGTATCGCGGGTCGCATTTAGGGTGATGAATCGGACACCCTGGTAGTCGGTGAAGTACACGGTCTCTGCCGCGAACTCTGCCCACCGCTCGAAGTACGCTGCGTACTGCTTTGCCGCATCAGAATCGCCCTGTGCGAGCGCGGCGAGATCACCGATGGTCTCGGTGCCCGGCTGGTTCAGCGGGTATTCGAAGTGTGCCTTCCACGACTGGAGCAGCTTGTCGCCCGAGTACTCGTGGTTACCAGGCGCCGCCATAACGTTGGTGCTCGTTGCCGAGCGTTCCATGCCCTTGAACCAGTTCTGCCACTCGAGGTCGTTACTACCCGTGTTGATGAGGTCGCCTGCGTGCACCGAACCGATCGAGTCGGTTGCCTTTGCTTCAGCCTGCTGCACAACCGACGGCCACGTGGTGTCGAGGCCGATCTGTGCGTCGCCGTAGTACACGAACTGGAAGTCGGTGTCGTTCGGGTCGGCGGTCTTGAAGTCGAACCACTCGCTCCAAGCACCGGGCAGACCCACGCGGTAGCGGTAGTCGGTCGCCGGTTCGAGTTCGGCAACGGTCGCCGAGAAGTGTGGGTTGAGGTTGCCGTTGACCTTGCCCGCTTCGTACCCATCGATGACGCGTGTCTGTTCAGGCGCGGATCCCGCTGCCGCACCGCCCACCGCGCCAATTTCAACCTGGCCGACAGTGTGACTTGCATCGCCTGCGAGCCATGAGAAGGACTGCGAGGTCGCGGGAGTCTCGGTTGGCGTCAGGATCACACGTGTCGGAGCGGCAGCGACAGGATCGACGCCGCCTTCGTCATTCTTCGGCTGGATCGTCAGGCTCGTCATGTCGAAGTACGCATCCGACGAGGAGTCGCGATCCTGGTACAGCGCGACCGCAATCGTATTCGTGCCGTCCTGCAGCAGCGCAGGATCGATCGAGAAGGCGCTCTTCGCCGGATCGCCGGCGGAGGAACCTGCGTACTGCAGATTCGAGGGGTTGTTGTCATCAACTCGGTCATCGACGAAGTTCGCGACCTTCTCACCGTTCACGTACACGCGCAACGCGTCGTCGTAGATGACCTCTGATTTCACAGCACCGATCTGCTCGGTGATGCCGTCAGCAAGCTCAAAACTCGTGCGGAAGAAGTATGTCGGCACCGTCGGTTTTGCGGTGTCATCAATGTAGTGCTTCAGCTTTGTCTGGGGCATATAGGGCCCGACAGCAGCCAGCTTGTTGCCCTTGACGCCGAAGCCGCTCGGAGCGACGGCCCAATCAGCGTCGGCAAACTCTGGCTTGGTCCAGCTGTTGCGATCCGCGTCCCCAGCGGAGGGGTCGACGGCGGTATCGAGATAATGCCACTCGGTACCTGAGCTCACGAGCGGCTCGGTCGGCAGTTCAGTGGTTGTCGCGGCAGCCATTGGTGCGGCGAAAGCGGAGCTTGCTACGGGCAGCGCAAGGCCACCGCCAACAAGCGCAGCGAGGGTGACCAGCGTCACGCCTCGCGTCACCCGCGGAGCACGGGCAGAGATCATCATCATTCCTTTGGTCGGATGCACATCTTGCACCGGCTTCTGCCGGTCATGTCCATCCCACCTGAGGCGAGTAGCTCGTGGGTCTCCCGTTGCTGTCGTGCAGGTTACGACGCAGTGAACTCGGAACTTACGAGCGGATCAGCGGAGACAAAGCACGTGCAGTCTCCGCTGCATTCGCGAGGCCAGCGATGCGCAACCAGTTGCCGAGCTGCTGATAGCCGCCCTCGGTAAGCACCGATTCTGGGTGGTACTGCACACCGAAGATCGGGCGCTCGCGATGACGTACCGCCATGACCACCCCATCAGCGGTCTCAGCCGTAATGGTGAGCGTCTCTGGGACGGTACTGCGCACAATCGCAAGGGAGTGGTAGCGGGTCGCGGCGAACTCAGGGGCAACGTGCGCAAAGAACTCATCGCCAGAATGCTGAACTCGTGACACCTTGCCGTGCATGAGCTGTTCTGCGTGCGTGACAACCCCACCAAGCGCTTCCGCGATCGCCTGATGCCCGAGACAGACACCCAAGAGTGGAATGCCCTCGCGGACCGCAAGATTCACCATCGGGATCGAGATGCCGGCCTCTGCCGGGGTACCCGGGCCAGGCGAGACCAGCACTCCGTCGAACTCGCGCACGAGCTCCTCGAGCTCACCCACGGTGACGTCATCGTTGCGGATGACATGAGTCTCAGCACCAAGCTGTTGCAGGTAGCCGTTAATCGTGTAGACGAAGCTGTCGTAGTTATCGATGACAAGGATTCGGGTCATGAGGATTCCTTTTGGTTATTCGACAGTGACTTCGGGCTCGGGAAGCAGCGTCGCTACCCACGGGTAAATGTAAAAGATGAGTGCGTACACGAGCGCTGCTGCTGCAAGGAGCAAGATGATCACGCGCAGCCAGGCCGGACCTGGGAAGAAGCGCCAGAGAATGGAGAACATTTACGCGTCCTTAACTTTTCAGCTCGGGGTTCGCCTCAAGCAACTCAGCCGGTGGGCCTTCGTTACGAGGCTGGAAATCTTCAAGCACGGAATACGCAATGACACGTTCATATGCTCCCCAGTGCTTCGGGTGGCAACTCGTGAGCGTCAAGATCTGGTCATCACCTGCCGCGCCTTCAAGACGTGGGAACGGGTTCAGCACGTCGACCTCGCTCGGGTCGACATACTCTGCCGAGCGATACCGGTAGGTGTACCAACCGTCTTGAGTTTCAAGGAACAGCGGATCGCCGATCCGCAAATTCATGATCTCGCGGAACGGCTGCGTGTGGCTTCCTGAGCGATGCGCCGCGTATGCGGTGTTGCCCGGTTCGCCTGGCATCGTCGTTGAGTCGTAGCGGCCGATGCCCTTCTCATCGAGATCAAGGACGAGGTCACGGTTGGTGCCTTCGGCAACTCGGTTGGTATAGGTCTTTCCGAACGCAGGGACGTGCAGAATTCCGAAGACTTCGCCTTCAGCAGGCTTCGCCACAACCGGCATGCCCTCGGTGCTCGGCGCCTCAAAGTTTTGTTCCCACTGCGCTGAGTCAGAAGCCGTCAGAGAGCTCTGTTTTGCGCCAACCGTAAGGTTCACATACCAGGGCTGCCAGACGATAAATCCGAGCACACCGATGCCTGCGACGAGCAGCAGCTCGCCAATCACTGTCAGGGGGCTCAGACTGCGACGCTTGGCCCTACTGGGTGCGACCCTATTCATAGTCCCCCATCTTACGGGTGACGCATCGAATTTTACCGGACTCTCGCTGTAGACTCAGGGACATGGTTGCATCAGGAAAGCAAGTGCAGA
Organism: Leucobacter sp. 1207-22; assembly: GCF_052850455.1. Taxonomy (NCBI): domain Bacteria; kingdom Bacillati; phylum Actinomycetota; class Actinomycetes; order Micrococcales; family Microbacteriaceae; genus Leucobacter; species Leucobacter sp. 1207-22. The sequence goes on from NZ_VXCR01000003.1 coordinate 38,481, forward strand.
AGAACGGCAAGGCAGAGGTCGCTAGCGCTGAGGCGCGCCGTGCTGCACGCAGTGAGGCTCCGAACCCCGTGTGGTTCAAGCCCGTCATGTTCGGTTTCATGTTGATCGGACTCCTGTGGATCGTCACGTTCTACATCACTAGCTCAACGATCGCTCTTCCCATTCCTTCGCTTGGGAACGGCAACATCTTCGTTGGTTTCGGTTTCATCCTGATCGGCTTCCTCATGACCCCGTGGTGGAAGTAATCACAAGAATTACACGCATGTAGTTTCTCCCCAGACTGGGGAGAAACCTGTGGATAACTACGAAGGCCCCCGGAGTCATTCCCGGGGGCCTTCGTAGTTATTTCTGCAGCTGCAGACGGCGGATCAACGTCGTCTACGGCACCAACACCGCTGGCGCGACGACGAAGTAGGCAAAGCTCAACGCAACGAGCGCGAGTCCCTCAATGATGAGGAAGGTGATCCGCGCACCGCGCTTGCGGGGGCCCTGCGTGCGAACAATGATGAACATCGTCAACGCACCGACAAGCAAGCCACCGAGATGCGCTTGCCACGAGATACGTGCGCCAGGCAAGAAGCCAATACCAACGTTGATCGCAAGCATCACCAAGAGCGACTTCGTATCAGCCTGTACTGCTTTCAACCCGACAAGCACGGCGCCCATGACACCGAAGATTGCACCGGAGGCACCAACTGTCGGTGTGAGCAGTGTCTCAGGCTGGACGTAGCCCCAGAGCATGACTCCGAGGGATCCGCCGAGGCCTGCAAAGAGGTACAGCACGGCAAATACAGTGCGACCGATACGCAGCTCGAGCTCGCGGCCGAAGAGCCACAGTGCATACATGTTGAACAAGATGTGCAACAAGAAGCCAGTCGAGTGAGTAAACATCACCGTTGCCATGCGCCACGGTTCAAATGCCTCAGGCATTGAATACAGCGGGGCATACCACAGCGCAAGCGTGACCTGGTCAGATGCAAAGTAGTGGGTGAGCAACTGCAGCACGAAGACGACCGCGCTGATCGCGATGATCGCCGTCGTCACTGGTGCCTGGAGCATGCCAATACGACGGCCAAGCACACGGGTTGCACGCCCAGCTCGCTTCGCACCGCTCGGCGTTGCCTCGCGAACGCACTCAGGGCACAGGAGGCCAACCGCAGAAGCTACCTGGCATTCGCCACACACCGTGCGGCCACATCGCTGGCACAGCGTGAAGCTCGGCCGCTGCTTGTGACGGTAGCAAACGTCATCGGCCCCGTACTCAGCACGTTCGCCGAATACGGGGCCGGAGCCATGAGATGACAACGGAATTAGACCGCAGCGATGTCAACGCCAGTGATGACGACGTCCTCAATGGGACGGTCCATCGCGCCGGTAGCGACAGCCTCAATCGCGTCAACAACAGCCTTCGATGCATCGTCAGCGAGCTCACCGAAGATGGTGTGCTTGCCGGTGAGCCATGCGGGCTCGGTGGTGGTGATGAAGAACTGCGAACCGTTGGTGCCCGAAAGGCGACCGGTCATGTCGGGGCGCTTGCCAGCGTTTGCCATAGCGAGCTGGTACTTGCGGTCGAAGACGAGCTCGGGGTGGATCTCATCGTCGAAGTTGTAGCCGGGGCCGCCGGTGCCGGTGCCGGTGGGGTCGCCACCCTGGATCATGAAGTCCTTGATGATGCGGTGGAAGATCACACCGTCGTAGAAGCCCTTGTTTGCAAGGTCTTCGAAGTTCTTCACGGTCTTCGGTGCGTGGTCGCCGAAGAGGTTGATCACGATATCACCGTGGTTGGTGTGGATGGTCGCAACAGAAGTATGAATGGTCATGTGTTCAGTCTACGGGGCGGTCTGGAGAGTTCAGAGGGAAAAACCAGGTTTCAGGTCGGGTTTAGATTTCGGCACGATCTCTCCCCCAAATATCGAGGTGAATACCAGGACGCGCGCGCCGATTCGGTGTAGCGTTGGAGCAACTGAAGTGTTCCGCATGGCGCTGACCACGCGAACTGGAGGAGGATTCGAATGAAGCTCTCACGTAAACGTCGCCGCGAACTCCGCCGTCTGCGCGCCGAAGCACAGGAGCTGCTCGATCAGCAGCGCGTCGTGCTCGGTCAGGCAGGCGAGGTTCTTAACCACGCTGGCCGCCAGGCCCGCCACCTCAGCGATGAGCACCTCGCTCCCCGCGTTGAGAAGACGTGGAACCGCGTGCGCCCCAGCGTTGAATGTGGTGTCGAGAGCGCCCGTCGCACTGCAGACCAGGTTCGCATCGCGACCGCGCCTATGGTGACGAACGCGCTCAACGGCACGATCCGCGCCCTCGATCGCTTCGAGAACGCGAATGCTGCCAAGCAGGTTCGCAACTTTGGTGAGCGCGCCGGTTACATTGCGCCCGCAAAGAAGCGTTCGGGTGCTGGCAAGTGGATCGCACTCACGCTTGGCGTTGCTGCCGCTGCGACGGTTGCCGCCTTCCTTACGCGTGCGTTCAGCACCGACGAAGACCTGTGGGTCAGCGCAGAGGGTTAATACTTTGCTGTAGCGCTGATGCGCTGCAGACATGAGCGGTCAGGGGTTCGCCTCTGGCCGCTCTGTTGTTTGTGTGGGTGTGGGTGTGCAAGGTCCCGATGAGAGTGTGGGCGTGGGTGTGGATGCTCAGCCCGGTCACACCCTCGAAACGAGCAGTTGCCTGCGAAACCGATAGTTATTGACGCCAGAAAGTGCCAGTTTCGACGGAAACAGGTGTTTTCACGGGGTTAGCCCGGGTGCCTCGCAGGGAGTAGCTCCCCCACGAGTCACATTGCGAAGTCGGTGTGTTTGCCAGCCGTCCATCCGGCTAGCCAGACAGCTAGTAGCCTCGCGTGATCTTAGCTCGATCGGCCAGAACCAGAACCAGCGCCAGATCCAGAATTACCGCCAGATCCAGATCCAGATCCAGAACCGCCGCCCGAACCAGAACCACCATTTGAGCCCTGGCCAGAACCTGATCCTTGGCCGCCGTTCTTCCCACCGCGCTTGCCCGACCGCTTCCGACGCGGGTTCCGTGCAGCCGTGGGACGATGCTGAATTCCGGCCATTCGCATACCGGTTCGCACAAGTGAGAGAGTCTTCAATGACTTAATCTCGCGGATGGGTACCCAGCGGGCCTCATCAGAGGAGCCATCGATCTCGTGCACGAGCGGACCGTCTTGCACTGACGCGCGATAGACAATTCGGATCGTATGCAGTTCGGGAGTCTCGCCCTCTTCGACGTCTTCGCGCACCATTACGCGTGAGTCGACCCCGAGCAGTCGACCAGCCTTGGCAGTCAGGCCAGTCTCTTCAAACACCTCGCGCACCACGGCGTCGCGCGGATCTTCTCCGTCTTCTAGCCCGCCACCGGGCAGCGTCCAACCGTGCAGGTGCCCTCGACGCCAGTGCGTCAGCAGGATCTTGCCGCGCCGCTCGATGACCGCGTATGCAGCAACTCGTAGATCCATACATAAGAGCTTAGCTTGCTCGCCACCCCGTGACCCAGGAGTTTAGGCGCGCGTACGCTTCTGCGCGCGCGTCTGCACGCGACAAGAACACATCGTGGAGTGCGTTCGGAATTCGCTCGATCGTGACGGTCCGTCCGAGTCGAGTCGCCGCTGAAGCAACCGCCTTCACCGAAAGTACGGTATCTGCCGTGGTCAGTGCATCACTCCACCTCAGAGGTGCCTCATCATGATCTGACATGAGCACACAGACCGGGATAGTGAGCTGCAACCCCTTCTCCACACGCTCGTGACCGGCAAGTACCGCTCGGAGCCAGCCGCTGTACACCGCATGGGATTTGTCAGGCCGCCACTCATGGTTCAGCCGGTCAAGTACTTCAGCGGGGCCGACCTCGCGTTGCGCACGACTGTAGTAGCCGAAATCGAACTGTGGGCTTGCCTCCCGTGGGGCGATCCAGGCACTCATGTTCATGATCGGCATCATGAGCTTCCGCGCGAGCGCCGAGAGCTGGAATTCTAGCCAGGGGCTATTCAGGATGAGTGCGCTTGCGACGCCCGGATGATCCGCCGCCCACAGGCTCAGCACCAAGCCGCCAGTTGAGTGACCAAGCAGAACGAGTTCGCGGTCTGACTCCCCCGCAGCTTCCGCGCGCATGATCTCTGTCGCGCGACTGATCTCGGCGTCGTATTCGCTGAGGGACTCAACGTACCCGGGTGTCTGGCCGGGTCGCAGGCTCCGCCCGTACTTGCGCAGATCGAGTGCGTAGAATCGCGCGCCGCGGGCCGTCCAATACCTGGCGAGCGGAGTCTGGAAGAAGTAGTCCGACCAGCCATGCACGTAGAGGATGTCTACGTGTGACAGATCTGGCTGTTTCGGGGGCGCGGATCGCAGCAGCCGCTGCCACCAGCTTCGTGGTTCAGGTAGCGCACGCACGAGTGTGGCCACAAGTGGACCTTCCGCATCTGCACCCAAATCAATATCGGTGCACTCAAACTCGTCACCGAGAATGTCGGGTCTCCACTGTACGGTCATGGCTTCAGACTAGTCCCGACGTGAAAGCTCGGCCAGGAAAACTCTCCTGGCCGAGCTTTGGCCGAAAGGACATCGACTGCTCGATGACACGCTCTCGAGACGCCGAATCACAGGGTGCTGCACCCGAGGTGGAACGTCACCAGGTGCAGCGTCACCCCGCGGCTAGCGCAACACGATCTCACCGACGCTCGCACGGGCTGTCACGAGGTGCGTCGAAGCTGGGTCGTGTACAAGAGCGCTTGAGATGTCGCCTAGATCCGCTCGAGTGTCGAGACGGTACGCCCCCTGGGGCAGAGTGACGTTGACGCTACCAATTTCTGTCGAGACTTCAACGCTCTGTGGCTGCTTGCCGGCAACCGCGATGGTTGCCTGACCGACGCTGACAGAGACATCGAGCGCGCGCACGTTCGAGACGTCGACCGTCGCGTCTCCAACACCGACCTCAAGATCGAGGGTCGCGGCGGTACCGGTGTAATTGATGAGACCGGCATCGACGTTCAAGTCGAGTTCTGCGAAATCTCCGTTGATCGAGAGATCGCCTGCACCGACAGTGACGTCGGAATTGAGTTTTCCGTTATACATCTCAGGCAATAGGAGCGTGACAGTCTCGGCTGTACGCGCCTGGAGCGGGTTGACATTGCCGCGACGCTCAATCTGGAGCTCGTCCTCGTCCACGTACATCATCCACCGGTTGCCATAGTCGCCCTCTACAGAGAGCGTCGCAACATCCACGTCGGCGAACTGCACCGTCATCACCGACGCGGCTGCATCCACGTCAACGGAACGTACCCCGGTCATATCTGTCGTCACAGACCAGCTTCCTGGCCCGTCTTCTTGGGCATACTGCGGACCGGTGTACTCACCGCCACCTTCCGCACTCGACTGCGACTGATTGAACGTAGATGCATCGATGGCGAGGCCTGCCATCCAGAATGCTGCCGTACCGAGAGCACCGAGCACGATCACGCCGCCAGCGATCGCGGTGCCAATCGCGATGCCACGCTTACGTTTCTTTGGCTGGGCTGCCTGATATTGCTGGCCAGGTGCCTGCGGCTGCGGCTGCGGCTGCGGCTGCGGCTGCGGCTGCGAGAGATTCTGCTGGTCGGTCATGCGCCCGTTCCATTCTGTGGTCGGTGTGTGAAGGCGGATCCGCCCACATTTTCAATGTGCGCAATCGCAGCGAGGACGCGGCGATTGCCGTCCTCGGCTTCGAGACCCAACTTCTGGAAAATCGAGGTGATGTTCTTCTCGACGCTCGCCTCGGAGATGAAGAGGAGTTCGGCGATCGCCTGGTTTGAGCGGCCCTCCGCGAGCGCTGACAACACCGTGCGCTCTCGTGGAGTGAGCTGTTGCATGCGCTCATCCTTGCCGCGGCGGGCAAGAAGCTGAGCGACGACTTCGGGGTCAAGCACCGTGGCGCCCTGCCGGATCCGCTCAATCGAACCGATGAACTCCCCCACGTCGGCGACACGATCTTTCAGCAAATAGCCGAATGCTCCGGTCGGTACGCCGCTCGGCCCAGCGCCGATGAGCTCGCTCGCGTAGCGTTCTTCAACATACTGCGAGAGGACAAGAAGCGGGAGCTCCGGACGAACTTGGCGCAGTTCAAGCGCCGCCCGAATTCCCTCATCAGTGAACGTCGGCGGAAGCCGAACATCCAGAATGCAGAGGTCAGGATCGGTTTCTTCGACGCGTTCCATGAGGTCAGCAGTGTCCGGCAGTGCCGCGATGACTTCATGTCCACCGTGCTCCAGCAAGCGCACGAGTCCTTCACGCAGCAGGACAGAATCTTCACACATTACGATGCGCATGGCACGCTCACCTCCAGAGCTGTGGGTCCGCCCTGCGGACTGGAAAGGGTACTCGTGCCGCCGGCAGCGAGAATTCTATTTTGCACACCGTCGAGGCCACCGCCTGGCACGATCTGCGCGCCACCGATACCGTCGTCCTCGATCCGCGCCCACAGCGTGCCATCCTCACGGAGTCGCACCAGCACTCGGCATTCACTCGCACGTGAGTGCTTCGCGGCGTTCGTGAGCGATTCAGCAATGACGAAGTAGACAGCGGCCTCTGCAGTGCGGCTACACCGACCAGTGAGTTGCACGTCGAGCGTCACCGGAATGTGTGAGCGGGCAGCAAGTGCCGAGAGCGCCGCGTCGAGGCCGCGATCGTCCAAGACAGATGCGTAGATTCCGCGGGCAAGCTGTCGCAACTCGGTAATTGCAGCCTTCGTCGAGGTGTGTGCTTCCGAGACGAGCTGCTTCGCTGCTTCAGGGTCGGTATCGATCATTTCCTTCGCGAGGCCCAGCGTCATCGCAGTCGAAACGAGCCGCGGCTGAACGCCGTCGTGCAGATCACGCTCGACTCGCGTGCGCTCCAGATCTGCTGCGCGAACCGCGCCTTCGCGCTGAACCTGCGAAACGGCCGCTTGTTCTTCAAGTGCCGCCTCACGATCGACGGCGCTGATGAGCGCGATCGACGTGATTCGGTGCAACATCGCTGCCCCGTAGACCGCTGCTACCCAGAAGATCACTCCGATGATCGCAACTGCGATCCGCCACCCAAACGAGGCGAGGGAGCTATTCCACAGGAGCGACTGCATTGCATCGAACACAGCGCTGAGGATCCACTGCAGCAGCACAATGAGCGCGAAGCCCATTGCGGTAGTGAGGAGGAAGTTCGCGAGCGCACGCCACATACGACCATCGATCGCCTGCCTCAGAACCGCTTTGAGCCACCCGCCGAACGTGCGCTGAGCCATCGGCACAAGACGGAGATCAGGGATGCTGAGGTCGTACAGTTCTGAGACGCGCCTGGTCTCGAACCAACCGACGCCGAACAGTGCGTAGATCACGCCGACGAGCATGACCGCACCAACGCCAGCGATCGGGATGAGGCCAATCGAGACAGCAGTAAACACCAGGAATCCGATCGAAATCCCGAATCCAATTGCACCATATGCAAGCAGATGCAGGACGGTCAGTCCGATGCTCAGTGGCGGCTTCCGCCGACTCGAAGTCTCTGTGTTCATACCTCTAACGTACGGTGCGCGCAGGCAGCGTTGTAGCCCACTACCCAGAAACCATAATTCGGGGTTTCCCTACCTTTTGTGGCCCCTTCCAATCTCTCGCAGCATTCCTTACGATGTTTCCCGTGAAACAATGGGGCGGATCCGCGCCCATGCGCATCGGCCCTACCGGTCGCGCATTGCCCTGACCGCCTGCGAGAATTGGGCAATGTCGACGAAGCCAAGATTCAGTTCAACCTTCATCTTTGAGGTCGGCAACCTCACCGATGAATTTCATCACATCGATAGCGAGATTGCTCAGCGTGCACGGGAGATTCCGGGTTTCCTCGGTCTCGATCATGCCCCGGTAGAGGAGGCATAATGTCGCTCTTCACCGGCCTGAGTGGTTTCCCGCTCACTCCCCTTCGCGCGGATCGAGTTGATGAGGTCGCATTCGCCAACATCATTCACCGGCTCGTTGCTTCTCGGATCGACTCGATCACTGCACTTGGCTCTACCGGGTCGTACGCATATTTCTCTGCCCAGGAACGCGAGCGAGTCACTCAGCTTGCCGTTGAGAACGCGGGCGATACACCGGTCTTCATCGGTGTCGGAGCGCTACGCACGAGCCACATGCTCGAGAACATACGAGTGGCTGAACGCGCCGGAGCATCGGCAGTACTCGTCGCCCCGGTGAGCTATCAACCGCTCACCGCGGACGAGGTTTTCGACCTGTTTCGAGCAGCAACTGAGTGTTCGCCACTTCCGGTCATCGTCTACGACAACCCTCGCACGACTCACTTCACCTTCGATCTTGACCTCTATGCGCGGATCGCAGCACTCCCAGGAATTGCCTCCATCAAGATTCCCGGTGCTCCCGCAGATGTGAAGCTTGCGCGTGATCACATTGCGCGGATTCGCGCGGTGATTCCGGCACACGTCACTATCGGTGTCTCTGGCGACCAAGTCGCTGCAACCGGGCTCAGCGCCGGATGCGATGCTTGGTACTCGGTGCTCGGCGGCACACTCCCCCAGCAGGCACTCTCCCTTACACATGCGGCACAGGCGGTCTTCGCAGGTGCCGCCGGGAGCGCGGATCTGCTGAGCTCAGCGTCTGAACGACTCACGCCGCTCTTTGAGCTGTTCACAGAGTTCGGTGGGAGTCTTCGTGTGATTGCCGCGGTTGCAGAGCAACTCGGGTACGCAGAACAGCGATGTCTACCACTCCCGGTGCAAGGGTTGAGTGAGGCGGATCGAGTTCGCGTCGCCCAGGCGCTTCGGGTGCTTGGCTACGAGCACTAGCTGAGGTCGAGTGGGTTTCTGGGCAAGTAGTCACGAACCACATAACGAAAGAACCCCACCTCGATGAGGTGGGGTTCAACTGTGGATCCTGCGAGAATCGAACTCGCGACCTCCTGCTTGCAAAGCAGGCGCTCTACCAATTGAGCTAAGGACCCGTTGTCTGCTCGGAATCTCTCCGTGCGAACCAGTTAACTATATCCCAGAAATTTGGAGAGTAAAAATCGTACTTCCGCGGGCGTTTCGCTGGCACTCGCCATCTCCTCAACACAACGAAAGAACCCCACCTCGATGAGGTGGGGTTCAACTGTGGATCCTGCGAGAATCGAACTCGCGACCTCCTGCTTGCAAAGCAGGCGCTCTACCAATTGAGCTAAGGACCCGTTATCTGAGCGAGTATGACCCGTTCCGACTCATGAAACTATAGCCGCTTTTGGTACGTGTATGCAAAACCGCGACACGCCGGGAGCCATTTCAGGCTCCCGGCTGTGCAGTTTTACTCAGTCGAAAGAACCGCGGTAACGTCCTCGACACGAAGCTCAGCAGGAAGCTCCGGTGAATCATGATCGAGTTTTGTGAAACGGCCAGTTGCCTCCTGTTCGTATGCCCCTGCGTACACGCCGGTAACGACATACTTTCCGGTCGAGTCCCCTGGTTGGACCTCATACTCACTCAGGAAAAGCAGATTCGTCGCACCAGGAACAAGTGCCCCCTCTGCTTTGGGAGTCCCGATTCCAGACACTACGACGCTCTGAACTTCGCTTCCTTTGAGCGTTGCGCTCGGATGCACGACTCGTTCAGTAAATGAGAACCCATTGAGCTCTGTAACCGTGAACTCTTCGCTCACATCAGCGACGACAATTAGATCGCTCGCGACAACGAGCTCCTCGACAGTTTCGTAGCTCTCGACTCGACTGACCTCATAGCTCTCGTTGACATCCTCGTCCTGAGAGCTAGAATCCGGTGTGCTGCAACTTGCAAGTCCGGTGAATACCAGTGCTGCCGCGCTCAGGACGGCGATTTTCTTTACGAACATTCGTCCCTCACTTAGTAGAGTTTGTTGATCCCAGCAATATCGTCCGCACGTGGTGTGGAGATCTTGCATTCCGCGAATCGCGCCTGGCTCGAGCCGTGCATCACAGACATGCTCGCACAAGGGCCCGTATTTCTGTGGGCGAGGCCGAGTGCATGCCCAATCTCGTGCGAGAACACCGATGTCTTCGCTGCGGTCACGTAGCTGTCGGTGTAGCTCGTATTGACCCAGGCATACGCTGTTGATGCCCAAGCTCCGCTCTTGCATCCTGGCGCACTCAACGACGTTGCCGATTTCATGATCCCGTCAAAGCCGGTCTTCCCAAAGTTTCCGCTCGCTAGTGTGAGATTCGCCCCTGAACTCACCTTCTTGAAGGTGACCTTCGTGCTGGCGTTCCACGCGGCTACCGCGCTCGTCGCGCTTGATCGATATGTGGCGTTCGACGTCGCGTCACTCCACAACACTGTGGTGTTTTTCATCTTGCAGCCTATGAGGTTGGCTGCTTCAGCCTCCGTCCCATTCACCAATGGAAACGAGAGCGCGAGTACGACCGCAAGAGCACCAATCAGAACTTTCTTCATGCTTTCCCCCCTTCGGTAAGCACACGACTTTGCGTACTTGAAAGCAACCTATGGGAGTTCACAAAGGTTCCGCAATGGACTTTATGTACAAGGCATTGTTTCACTATTGGTGCACCCGATGAACCGCGCCACCTATTGCAGGGTGTATCGGATGCAACGCGTCACGAGTGAACGTGCGAAATCGCTTTGTGGCCCGTAAAGGAACGGATCCCACTCTCAATGAGGGTCAGGCTAGAAACTCCGTCAGATGCGCCGCTCAGTCTCGGCATGCGTGTGGTTCGAGCCTAAGGTTCACTTCCCGCATTGCCAACTAGCCCCGTCGCGGGAGCAAGTACCGCACACTCCGCAAAGCTCGCAGACATGTAATGCCTGCAGAAACCACAAAAGGCAGTTGATTTCTCAACTGCCTTTTGTCTTTGGTGGGGCTACCAGGACTTGAACCTGGGACCTCTTCATTATCAGTGAAGCGCTCTAACCACCTGAGCTATAGCCCCGCAACCAAGAGTTAACTTTATACGGTCAATCCTTGGCCGGCAAAATCGACGACGCCGTTTCGGCGTGTCTTAGTTGCTAGTGAAACCGAGCTGGAAGCCGCCCACAACACGAACGATGAGGTTGTACAGCAGGGCCGCAATGGCGCCGAGAACCGTGCCAACAATGATGTTCAGCACACCAACGATGACCGAGAAGCCGAATACCTGCGCAAAGCCGAGGATGTTCAGCAGGCTGTACTCACCACCGGTGATGTCCATAAAGAGCTGGTTGATCTGCTCAAGAACGCCGGTCTGTACAAGCACGAAGTACACGAGAATCGTTGCGACGATGCTGACGACAGCAAGACATACCGAAACGAGGAACGAGAACTTCACTGCCGACCAGAAATCGACGTAAACGAGCTTCAGGCGAACCTGCTTGGTCGGGGCCTTCTTACGGCTCTTACTCGCGAGCTTGTCTGCGACTGTATTACTCATTCACGTTTTCCTTGTTCTCTGGGGTCTCAGATTCAGAATCTTCAGAGGTGCCCTCGTCGAGACCGCGCTCCGAATTCCGCGCGATCCCAATAATACGATCCTGTTCTGGGAACCGTGCAAACACGACGCCCATGGTGTTACGACCCTTAGCTGGTACTTCGTTCACATTTGAACGAACAACCTTACCGCTCGCGAGGACGACAAGTACTTCGTCGTCCTCCCCTACGATGAAGCCGCCAACGAGATCTCCACGGTCTTCATCAAGCTTTGCAACCTTAATGCCGTAGCCACCTCGCTGTTGCACTCGGTACTCATCTGATGCGGTCCGCTTCGCGTATCCACCTTCAGTGACGACAAAGACAAATCCCTGATCATCGGCCAAACGCGACGCAGCAAGCAACGAATCACCGTCACGGAAATTCATGCCCCGAACGCCACTCGTTGAACGGCCCATCGGGCGAAGCGCTTCATCTGTCGCAGTGAAGCGGATCGACATTCCATGCTTCGAGATCATCAGAATGTCATCTTCAGACTCTGCAATGAGAGCCGAAATGAGTTCGTCGCCCTCACGCAGCTTGATCGCAATGATGCCACCGGTACGGTTGGTGTCGTACTCAGCAAGGGCTGTCTTCTTTACCAGACCGTTACGGGTTGCAAGCAGCAGGTAGCCTGCGTCGCTGTAGTCCCGGATATCCAGAATCTGCGTGACCGTCTCATCGGGTGCAAGCGCAAGCAGGTTTGCAAGGTGCTGTCCCTTTGCGTCACGGCCGCCCTCTGCAAGCTCATAGGCCTTTGCACGATAGACACGGCCAGTGTTGGTGAAGAACAGCAGCCAATGATGCGTCGTCGTGACAAAGAAGTGCTCAACAATGTCGTCAGCGCGTAGCTGCGCGCCCTTCACACCCTTGCCGCCACGGTGCTGTGACCGATAGTTGTCGATGCGCGTACGCTTCACATAACCGCCACGGGTAACGGTAACGACCATCTCCTCTTCGGGGATAAGGTCTTCCATCGACATGTCACCGTCATAGCCGTGCAAGATTGTCGTACGGCGATCGTCGCCAAACTTCTGCACAACTTCGTCAAGCTCTGCAGCGATGATTGAGCGCTGCTCCTCGGGTGAAGCAAGGATGCCTTCGTAGTCCTTGATGAGTGCTTCAAGCTTCGCCGCAAGATCAAGAATCTTTTGACGTTCAAGAGCAGCCAGTCGTCGCAGCTGCAGTGCAAGAATTGCATCTGCCTGAATTTGATCAACATCGAGAAGGGCCATCAGGCCTTCTCGTGCTTCGTCTACCGTCGGTGAGCGACGAATCAGAGCAATGACCTCGTCCAAAGCGTCGAGGGCCTTGAGGTAGCCACGCTGAATGTGGGCTTCCGCTTCTGCCTTCTTCAGACGGTACTCGGTACGGCGAACAATGACCTCTACCTGGTGACGCACCCAGTAGGTAATAAATCCGTCAAGCGGCAGTGTGCGAGGCACACCGTCGACGATCGCCAGCATGTTTGCGCCGAAGTTCTCTTGCAGCTGCGTGTGCTTGTACAGGTTGTTGAGTACAACCTTCGCGATTGCATCGCGCTTGAGCACAATGACCAGACGCTGACCGGTGCGACCACTCGTCTCATCACGGATATCCGCAATGCCCTGGATCTTGCCTTCCTTCACAAGATCAGCGATTTTAATCGCGAGATTGTCGGGGTTTACCTGGTACGGAAGTTCAGTCACCACCAGGCACGTACGACCGTGAATTTCTTCGATTTCCACGACAGCGCGCATCGTGATGGATCCGCGTCCCGTCGTGTAGGCGTCACGAATGCCGCGAGTGCCGAGGATACGCGCGCCGGTCGGGAAATCGGGTCCCGACACACGTTCCATGAGCGCCTCGAGGAGCTCCTCCTTGGAAGCATCGGGGTTCTCGAGGTGCCATTTGGCCGCAGCAGCAACCTCACGCAGGTTATGCGGAGGAATGTTTGTTGCCATGCCGACCGCAATACCCACTGAGCCGTTAACCAGCAGATTTGGGAAGCGCGCGGTCAGAACTGTTGGTTCCTGGGTGCGACCATCGTAGTTGTCCTGGAAGTCGACGGTATCTTCGTCAATATCGCGCACCATTTCCATGGCGAGCGGAGACATTTTGGTCTCGGTGTAACGGTGAGCAGCTGCTCCATCGTTACCAGGCGAACCAAAGTTACCCTGACCGAGTGCGAGTGGGTACCGCATTGCCCACGGCTGTACGAGACGAACGAGCGAGTCGTATACGGCTGAGTCACCGTGTGGGTGGAACTGGCCCATGACGTCACCGATGACACGGGTACACTTCGAGAATGCCTTGTCTGGGCGGTAACCACCGTCATACATCGTGTAAATCACACGACGGTGAACAGGCTTCAAGCCATCCCGAACGTCGGGCAGTGCGCGGCCCACGATAACGCTCATCGCGTAATCGAGGTACGAGCGCTGCATCTCGACCTTTAGCTCGATCTGCTCGATGCGTCCCTTAGGCGAATTAGAGCCAACATTCTCGGTGCCCACGCTCTCGACCTCCGGGGTCTCGTTGTTAGATGTCAAGGAAACGCACATCCTTCGCGTTCTGCTGAATAAATCCACGACGTGCTTCAACGTCTTCGCCCATCAATGTGGCAAAGACTTCATCGGCAACTGCAGCGTCTTCCATGGTGACTTGGAGCAACGTACGAGTTTCTGGGTTCATGGTGGTTTCCCAGAGCTCTTCGTAGTTCATCTCGCCAAGACCCTTGTATCGCTGAACGCCACTCTCCTTCTGAAGACGCTTACCTGAGGCAGCACCAGCTTGCAGAGCTTCATCACGGGCTTCGTCACTGAAGACGTACTCGTGATCTGCGTTCGTCCACTTAATGCGGTACAGCGGCGGCTGCGCCAAGTACACGTAACCCATGTCAATGAGTGGCCGCATATAGCGGAAGAGCAACGTCAGCAGCAGGGTAGTGATGTGCTGACCATCGACATCAGCATCAGCCATCAGAACGATCTTGTGGTAGCGCGCCTTCTCTGCGTCGAAGTCCTCACCGATACCCGCTCCGAAAGCGGTGATCATCGCCTGGACTTCAGCGTTGTTGAGCGCACGGTCAAGACGTGCCTTCTCAACGTTCAGAATCTTGCCGCGGAGCGGAAGAATCGCCTGAGTTTCTGGGTTACGTCCGGTTTTCGCGGATCCACCTGCCGAGTCGCCCTCGACGATGAAAATTTCAGAAACGACAGGGTCTTTACTTGTGCAGTCGGACAGCTTACCCGGCATGCCGCCGGATTCAAGCAGTCCCTTGCGTCGCGCAGTCTCACGTGCCTTACGCGCAGCTATACGTGCTGTTGCTGCCTGGATTGCCTTGCGGATGATGTCCTTCGCAGGACCCGGATTTCGCTCAAACCAGTCACCAAGCTCAGTCGAAACAACCTTTTGTACGTAGGCCTTCGCTTCGGTATTACCAAGCTTTGTCTTCGTTTGTCCCTCAAACTGTGGCTCCCCCAGTTTGACTGAGATCACCGCGGTGAGTCCTTCTCGGACGTCATCGCCCGAGAGGTTGTCATCTTTCTCGCGGAGAATGTTCTTTTCGCGAGCATACTTATTGACGAGGGTGGTCAGTGCGGCGCGGAACCCCTCTTCGTGCGTGCCACCCTCATGCGTATTGATGGTGTTTGCGTAGGTGTAGACACTCTCCGAGTATGAGGTAGTCCACTGCATCGAAATCTCTGCGGCGATCTGTCGCTCAGCGTCTTCGGATTCGAAGGAAATGATGTCGTCATGTACCACCTCCGCACGCTTTGACGCGTTGAGGTGGCGCACGTAGTCTTCAATGCCGCGCTCATACATGAAACTGTCATGCTGGGGTGCTGGAGCAACAAGCTCACCAGCTTCGTTCTCAACAAGCTCTTGCGGTCGAAGGTCGGTCAGTTCGATACGCAGTCCCTTATTGAGGAACGCCATCTGCTGGAAACGGGTACGGAGCGTGTCATAGTCGAACTCGACCGTCTCAAAAATCTCTGAACTGGGCCAGAAACTGATTGTTGTACCGGTCTCTTCCGTCGCAACACCCTGTGCCAGCGGCGCATCGGGCACACTGTTGGTGAATGACATGTTCCACGTGAAACCCTGCCGTTTGACTGCGACGTCGAACCGAGTGGACAGCGCATTTACAACGGATGAACCCACGCCATGCAAGCCGCCGGAAACAGCGTAGCCACCTCCACCAAACTTGCCGCCGGCGTGCAACACGGTCAGAACGACTTCAACAGTAGAACGGCCCTCAGTGGGATGTTCGTCAACAGGAATGCCTCGACCATTGTCAATGACACGAACGCCACCGTCTTCAAGGATGGTGACAGAAATCGTGTCGCAGTATCCCGCAAGCGCTTCATCGACGGAATTATCTACGATCTCGTAGACCAGGTGATGCAAGCCGCGAGGACCGGTTGAGCCAATGTACATACCGGGCCGCTTACGAACTGCTTCAAGACCCTCGAGTACTTGGATGTTATCCGCGCCGTACTCTTGGGTTTGCTGTTCTGAACTCATGTTGCGTTACACACTCTCTGTGGATCGCCAGGCGACAGAATTGTCGCGGCACACTTCTGCACCCAAGTCTACCAATTTCCGGGCGAAACACGGCCATTTGCGTGCGTTCTGGAGGGTGTTTTACCGCATGGGTCCGCCACAATTCCAAGTTCCAAAGACCGGCACGCTCCGAAATGGTGCTGTACGCCGATTTGACGCTCAACAAATTCAGTGCGAATTCTCTTCTTGACGCACCACATCAGATGAAGACATGATCTGTTTCACGTGAAACAGATCATGGGAGCCTTCTGAACCGCTTCTCCGGAAACATGGAGGTCTTCCCCACTGAAAACAACAGAATCAATCTGGAAGAACTATCCGTAGGTGTCCCTAGGCCCACGACCGGGAACCACGCGACGTCCATGTCGCCAGGTAGGTGCGCCAGGCGCCATGAACTTAATGTCCCGAATTTCTGAATCAGGATAGTCAATCAAGATTCGAGTAACCAGTTCCGAACGAAGACGCCTCAACTCTGTAGCCCATGTAGTGGAATCGCATTGAACAAGAAGTACGCCATTCTCGATCCCCGTAACGGTGGTATGCGCAGCGGTTGACTCTCCTGCAAAATCAGGCCACTCGCTCACCAAACGCGCTTGATCCAGCTCGCCGCGCCAGCCCATGTCCTGAGAGATGTGTTCCAGTACATCACCTAGCGCTCGAGGATCACGCCCTTTGGAGAATGGGCGTGTGATTCCCTCCCCTTCTTGGGCCTTGAGCCGACGTCGGCGCATCGGGCGCCCTTTCCATACGGACTTCGCACGTAAGTATGCCTCGGCGGAGAAACCTGGGCTGCCTCCCCCGAGCACCATCAACGCTCCTCGATCAAGGAGCCGGAAACCACGCGAACCTCATTCCATTCAAGTCCTGAAGGAATGTCTTCACGAACAGCCGAAGTGACGATTACCTGCTCAAAATCACTCACTGCCAGCATGAGTCGCTCTCGTCGGCCTGCGTCTAGTTCCGCGAAGACATCGTCGAGAAGGATAACTGGATCCCCGGCGGAGGATTCCCTGCGAAGAACGTTTGCCAAACCTACTTTCAAGGCAAGAGCGAACGACCATGACTCACCATGGCTCGCGTATCCCTTCACTGGCAAGGAATTCAGCGACAGCAGAATGTCATCTCGATGCGGCCCAACCAAGGTCACTCCCCGATCAAGCTCACGTTGACGAACTATGGCAAGGGCTTCACGAAACTGTTGAGTGAGTGTTTCACGTGAAACAAGGCTGGCATCCGCACTCAGCAGATCGCTCGAGAGCGGCCGTTCTGTTTCACGTGAAACAGAACGGCTTTGTGCGAATTCCAGGACCTCGCCTACTGACTCGAACATGTGCATCGTTGGTGCATGATCATCGCCCACCAGCGAAGTATAAGCATCACGCATGGGTTCCAAGAGGTCAGTAACCAGATCGCGTCGTGCGAGCATGATACGCACCCCATGCTCGATCAACTGGTCATCCCAGACCGAGAGTGTGGATTCAACTGATGAAAGCGACTGGTGACGAGCAGATTTCAAGAGCGCCGTGCGCTGCTTCACGATCTTTTCATAGTCATTCAGGGCCCCACCAGCAATTGGTAAGCGAGCCGAGAGAGCATCATCTAAGAATCTGCGCCGTACGGATGGTTCTCCACGAACGATCGTAAGATCTTCAGGGGCGAATAGCACTGAGGAAAACCATCGAGTCAATTCTCGTGGACGTACGGAATTCCCGTTTAACTGTGCGCGATTTGCGCCCACTCGGTTGATCTGCGCTTCTAGAACGACGTCGCGATCCCCCGAGCTGACTTTCATGCGAGCAACTGCTGCTGGAAGGTCACCACGAACCATGGCAGCGTCGGAACTCACGCGATGGGAACGAAGCGTCGAGAAATAACCGACTGCTTCAACGAGATTCGTTTTGCCTTGACCGTTTTGGCCAAAGAGCAAGTTCGGTCCTGGCTTGAGCGGAAGCTCCGCAGAAGCATAGTTTCGAAAGTCCTTCAGCGACAGATGCGCAACGCGCAACGAAATCTCCTATCGAAGGAGCAGGTTCGGCTGCAACAGGTAACGGAAACTCTCGTCGTCAGCGTCATCCTTGCTTCGCTGACTGGTGATCAGAACGGGTCCGGGCTTGCCTGGATTATCTGTGCGAGTGAAGCCAATCCGCGCGAACTCGGCGTGCGTCGATCGCAGACCGTCAAGCAAGAATTGAGGCTTCAATGACACAATCATCTCGTCCCCGACCAAGTGTGCATCAACCGTTTCCTGAGCCTGTGCAGACTCGGTGCCGGCTGCTTCAAGTACGACAGTTCCTTCACTAAACGAAAAACGAAGAGCTGCTTCGCGTTCGAGAACAAGCCCAACGCGTCCGACAGCTTCGATCAGTTCGCTGGTGCTCATTACCGCGTAATTTGTGACCTGATCAGGGAAAAGACGCCCGACTGGTGGGTAGTTGCCCTTGATGAGTAGCGAAGTAACAGTCTTGTTTCCACCACTAAAGGCGATGAGCTCTCGTTCGCCGTCCTTGATGATGGAAAGACGGACCTGTCCTTCGCTTGAGAATGTCTTACCGACTTCGGTAACGATCTTCGCAGGGACGAGCGCCTGGTTCGGAACACTGTCGCTCTGCTGTTCCCAGTCAATTCCGCGAGTGGCCACACGATAGCGATCGGTCGCAGTCAGGGTGAGCACATTCTCGGTGATATCGAACAGCACACCAGTAATCACCGGAGTGACATCGTCCTTTGAGGCTGCGAGAGCTACTTGCGAGATAGCCTTGGCAAATTCATCTGCTGGAACTACGCCAGAAACAGTGTCCACAGAAGGAACCTGCGGGTATTCCTCGACCGGCATCGCAGGAAGACTAAACGAGGAAGATCCACACCGTACCTCAACGCGGCTCTCTACCAATGAGATTTCAACATCTGAATGTGGAAGTCGATTGGCAATCTCGCCGAGAAGACGTCCTGAGACCAGTGCTCGACCAGCCGAATTTACCTCAGCTGCGATTTCGGTTCGTGATGAGACTTCATAGTCAAAAGACGAGATCGTAAGGGACTGATTCTCAGCTTCCAAAAGAACACCGCTCAAGAGCGGTTGGGTTGGACGCTGTGGTAGTAGCTTCGCTGCAAACGAAACGGCATCGCTGAATACATCCCGATGGACCGTAAAACGCATGTTGCATCCCTTTCGAAGCTGAGGTGAAGGGCGTTCGCCCAGACTCACATATCTTTGCACATTCCTAGATTCTTGGCATTCGTGTCGAGCAGATCCGGACCGGTAAAGAGTGATGGAGTCTCGATGGAAGTTAACAAGATTCTGTAATCGTAATAGGCCTTGTGGAAACTGTGGATAACTTTCACGAAGCCAATCCACACAAGGGAACTACACGTTTGTGAGTTGTTCAATGATGTTGAATACCTGGACTTCCTTGTGATTCTGCGGAAGTCACAAAATTTCAGCAATCCACAAGATTGTCGCCAGAGTGCACAATTTTGTGAACTTGTCCACAGTTATCCACAGGCCCCGTGTTGAGAATTACAAGTTTTTTGTAAAAAGGCCGGGTGGCAGACGGATTATGAAGCGTTTTGCTTGATGCGTGTTGTGAGTTCTGTGACCTGGTTGTAGACCGACCGCCGCTCCGCGATGAGCTGTGTGATCTTCTTATGTGCGTACATCACAGTGGTGTGATCGCGGCCACCGAAAAGCTGGCCAATTTTTGGCAGGGAAAGTGGTGTCAGCTCCCGGCAGAGATACATGGCAATCTGTCGGGCGAGAGCGATCTGTTGAGCACGGGATGGCCCATACAAGTCGTCGACCGCGAGATCAAAGTAGTCTGCGGTTTGACTAATGATCGAAGAAGGTTGAACTTCGTTATCGGTATCGAGGGTGATCAAATCCTTGAGTACCGTGTGGACAAGGGCCATGTCGATGCGCTGTTGATTCAAACTTGCATAGGCAGTTACTCGGATGAGAGTGCCCTCGAGCTCACGAATGTTTGAGGAGAACTTGCTCGCGATGAATTCGAGGATGTTGTCGTCGACTTCAAGTCGTTCACGCTGAGCCTTCTTCCGCAAAATCGCGATTCGAGTCTCGAGATCCGGAACCTGAATGTCTGTGAGCAGTCCCCACTCGAATCGCGAAAGCATTCGCTCTTCAAATCCGCGAAGCTGTTTAGGCTGCACGTCACTGGTAATGACGACCTGCTTGTTGTGGTCATGCAGGGTATTGAACGTGTGGAAAAACGCTTCTTGAGTTTCAACTTTGTCTGCCAAGAACTGGATGTCATCAATCAGCAAGACATCAACGCTTCGGTAACGAGCGTGGAAAGCGGAGCCCTGGTTATTCGCGATGGAATTGATGAAGTCGTTCGTGAAGTCTTCGGAACTCACGTACTTCACCTGGATGTCAGGGAACAACTCGATTGCGTAATGACCGATCGCGTGGAGAAGGTGCGTCTTACCCAGCCCCGAATCGCCGTAGATGAACAGTGGGTTGTACGCGCGTGCGGGTGCTTCAGCGACGGCAACTGCTGCTGCATGTGCGAAGCGGTTCGACTGGCCGATAACGAAACTATCGAAACGATACTTCTCATTGAGACGAGGCGGCTCAGCCTGAGAACGGCTCTGTACGCGAACTGTGGGGGTTTCAACGGGCCTGTTGGATTCAGCAGGCCGCGCAGAATCGTTTCTGGAGGACGAAAACTCGGGAAAATCACTCGAAGAGGTGCCAGAAGTGGCGAAAGCGTTCTCCTGAATTGATTCTGGCTCAAGTACAGGCTGGGCATCTGCGTCAACGATGACGATGAAGCTCTGAATAGGTTCTGCGCCAGGAACCTCAGCGAGCGCCTCCATAATTGCGGGACGCAATCGGTTTTCAAGGAGCTTCAGGGTGAACTCGAGCTGTACTGCGAGATACAACGTTCCAGCCGCGAGTCCGCGGGGGAAGGCGAGAGCGAGCTGAGCTCCGACCGCGGGGCCAACCGCCGGGTTCGACATCACAATACGAGTGACTTCTTCCCAGATTTCGCTGAGTTCCGCGTCGTTCAATGCACACCTCTAGAAATCTGTGGACAAAAGTTATACCCAAGCATGCAGAGATATGTGAATAACTCAAAAAATCGCGCGGATATGCGGCAAAGTGCCGCTTTTTCCACGTTACCCACAGATTTGTCCACAGGCAAGTCCACAAAGGCGGGTTTACCTGAGAGACCGACTGAATGCACTCACATTGACGCAAGTTCAATTCCCGCGTAAAGTTAATACCTTGTATGGGCGCCCGCTCGCCTGATGTGCTGCGTAAGCGTGCGTCAGAACGACTGCTGAGCGCCTAGCATCCGACTTCCTCTTCGCCTGGAGCGCTAGGGGATCTGTTCCAAAAGTCACGGAGTTTGCATCATGACCAAGCGTACGTTCCAGCCCAACAACCGCCGCCGCGCAAAGAACCACGGTTTCCGTGCTCGCATGCGCACCCGCGCAGGCCGCGCAATCCTCGCGGCACGCCGCGGCAAGGGCCGCACGAAGCTCAGCGCGTAATTCTCGGAACCGGGGTGCGTCATGCCGTCACGGCAGCATCGCATTACTCGGGGAGATGAATATCGCCAGACCGTCAGGTCTGGACGCCGCGTGGGAGGTGCATTGTGCATCACCCACGCGGTTTGTCATTCTCAGGGGGCCGACCTGGAGCCCGAGAATTCAACTCCCGCGAGGTTTGGCTACATCGTTTCAAAGGCGGTGGGCAATTCTGTCATGCGTAATCGCATCCGGCGTCGCATGAAAACGATTTCTGAGCGTCTTATTCACGCAGGCCTCAGCGACGTTGACATCGTCTTCCGTGCGCTACCAGCAAGTGCTGAGGCCTCATTCGAAGAACTCGAAGAAGAGCTTCGTCGCGGCGTACAGAAGGCTATGCAACTCAAACCACGAAGCAGGCGATGATGATCCGCCGAATCGCGATGGAGTGCTGGTTACTCCCCCGGAATCTCGCGATCGCGATCATGAAGGTCTACCGAAAGGTGGTATCTCCACTCTATGGAGATGTCTGCAGGTATTACCCGTCCTGTTCCCGGTACTCTGTAGAGGCATACCAACAGCGTGGTTTCGTTTTTGGAATCATGCTGACGCTGTGGCGTCTGCTTAGGTGCAACCCCTGGAGCCCAGGCGGCATCGATGATGTTCGCCCACCCCGCCGCGTAACAACTGAACTTAATTCCAGCGGATTCGTCCGCCCGCTTGACCGAAAGGCCTGATCAGGTGCAATTCTTCGAGACAATTCTGTGGCCACTCCGGTGGCTCGTCGAGCTTGTGCTGGCGGTTTGGCACCGCGCATTCACCTTTATTGGTATGGATGCGGATTCGGGTCTGACCTGGGTGCTCTCGATCATTGGCCTGGTGATCGTTGTGCGATCCGCGCTGGTACCCGTGACGGTTCGCCAGATTAAGTCACAGCGACGCATGATGGATCTTGCTCCTGAGATGAAGAAGATCCAGGCAAAGTACAAGGGCAAGAAAGACCAGTACTCTCGCGAGGCAATGAGTCGCGAGACTATGGCTCTCTACAAGAAGCATGGCACCAACCCATTTGCTTCTTGCCTTCCGATCCTCATTCAGATGCCGATCTTCTTCTCGCTGTTCTACGTGCTTCGACAGGCGTCGGGCGCGATGGGATCTGGCGCAAGCAATGGCAAGGGCCAAGCCGGTATCGGCGCGATGACGCAAGAGCTGACCGATAGCTTCAACAGCGCGACGCTGTTCGGCGCTCCGCTGAAGATGACCTTCACCCAGGGTTGGGAAGCTCAGAACTGGGTTGTTGTCGTATTGCTTGGCCTGATCGTGATTCTGATGATCGCTTCGCAGTTCTTCACGCAGCTGCAGATCATGTCGAAGAACGTTTCAGACGAAACGAAGAACTCTCCGATGTACCGCCAGCAGAAGATGTTCCTCTACATCATTCCGTTCGCGTTCTTGTTCTCGGGTGTCACGTTCCCGCTCGCCCTCAACATCTACTGGTTCACGTCGAACATCTGGACGATGGGCCAGCAGGCAATCGTCATCAACAAGATGCCCACACCTGGCAGTGATGCTTGGCGTGCACGCCAGGCTCGCCTCAAGGCGAAGGGCAAGCTTACCGACGAAGAGCGCGGTGAACTTGATAAGGCCGAGAACCCGCAGGTAGCTCAAGGGCAGCGTCAGCAGCCGGTCAGCTCGAAGCGCGCCAAGAAGAAGAAGTAAGTAGGCGACATTGACGAACGAAACTTCCCAAGACCAGTTCGAGGAGCTCTCGCTTGAGGCCCTCGAAGCTGACGGCGATCTCGCGGCTGACTATCTTGAAGGGCTGCTGGATATCGCGGACCTTGATGGCGACCTTGACATCGAAGTCCGCAACCAGCGCGCCTATGTTTCAGTGAACGGCGGCGATACCGGCTTGGATGCGCTTGCGAACCCTGACGCAGTACAAGCACTGCAGGATCTCACCCGACTCGCGGTACAAGCGAAGACGGGGCGTTTCACCCGGTTGATCGTTGACATCGGTGGATCGCGTGATGCGCGTGCACAGCAGCTCACTTCGCTTGTTGACGCTGCGGTGGCACAGATCGCAGCAGGCAAAGATGAGGTCACCCTCGAAGCCATGTCGTCGTACGAGCGCAAGCTCGTCCACGACGAGGTCGCCGAACGCGGCTATGTCTCAGAATCGATTGGTGAGGGCCGCGGCCGTCGCCTCGTTATTCGACCCGCCTAACGAACGTAGAGAGTTTCACGTGAAACGCGAAGATAACGTACCTGATGTCCCCGATGTGCCTGCAAACGCTGCTGTAGCAGCTGCTGTAGAGCCCGAGCCGGCAGCTGCCGTCCAGATCGCGGGCGACCAGATCGACAAGCTTCGTGCTTTCACGGCGGACCTCGCAGAGCGCGGGGAGACACTCGGACTCATTGGTCCGCTCGAGCTCCCCCGCCTCTGGACTCGACACATTCTCAACTCGGCAGTTCTTGCGCCCCTCCTGAAATCAGGTGGTCGTGTTGGAGACATCGGCACCGGCGGAGGCATGCCCGGTTTGGTGCTTGCGATCGTTCGGCCAGATGTTGAGTTCTTCCTCATTGAGCCCATGGAGCGTCGTTGCGCCTGGCTGAATGAGCAGGTCGAACTGCTTGGTCTTGAGAACGTGCAGGTAAAGCGTGGCCGAGCTGAAGAGTTCCACGATGCCTTCGAGGTGGATCAGGTGACTGCTCGCGCAGTCACTGCACTTCGCAAGCTCGTACCGCTTACCGCACCACTGGTAAAGGCCGGTGGTGAGATGCTCTTCCTGAAGGGTGCGGCCATTTCTGAGGAGATGGACGCTGCAGCGAAGATCATGAAGAAGTTCAAGGTTCGTGACCCACAGGTGGAAATCCTCGGTGAAGGACAATTGGCTGAAACGACTCGCGTATTTCGGGCTAGGGTAGATTTCCATGGCTGAGAAATCGGTGGTCGGTGACCACATCGTAGACAAAGTTCGACGCCGTCGCCGTCTTGCAGAGATCAATTCTCCGC
The DNA here is from genome assembly GCF_052850455.1 of Leucobacter sp. 1207-22. NCBI lineage: Bacteria > Bacillati > Actinomycetota > Actinomycetes > Micrococcales > Microbacteriaceae > Leucobacter > Leucobacter sp. 1207-22. Next base: position 62,954 of record NZ_VXCR01000003.1, read on the forward strand.
TGCCACAGAAGACACGCGTCATCACCGTTTCGAACCAGAAGGGCGGCGTCGGTAAGACGACGACGACTGTCAACCTAGCTTCGGCGCTTGCTCGCCGCGGTGCGAACGTCTTGGTGATTGATCTTGATCCACAGGGCAACGCGTCCACTGCGCTTGGTGTTATGCACCGTCCTGAAGTGACCAGCGTCTACGATGTGCTCCTCGGTGATGCCGAGATTGCTGACGCAGTCCAGCCGAGTACAGACCACGAGAACCTCATCTGTGTCCCGTCAACGATTAACCTCGCTGGCGCCGAGATTGAGCTTGTTTCTCTCGTGGCTCGCGAACAACGTCTGCGGACCGCGGTTGAAGACTTCCTCCGCACTACGGATCGTGAAATCCACTATGTCTTTATTGACTGCCCGCCCTCGCTTGGTCTGCTGACCGTCAATGCGTTCGTCGCTGCGAATGAGGTGCTGATTCCTATTCAGTGTGAGTACTACGCGCTTGAGGGCTTGAGCCAGTTGCTCGGTAACATTCAGCTCATTCAGAAACACTTGAATCCCACGCTGAAGGTGTCGACGATCCTGTTGACCATGTATGACTCGCGCACGAATCTTTCGCAGGAGGTCGCGAGTGAGGTGCGCACGCACTTCCCGAACGAAGTCTTGTCGGCAGTCGTCCCACGCTCTGTGCGTATCTCCGAGGCGCCGAGCTACGGGCAGACTGTCCATGCATATGATGGCGGATCGATTGGCGCCCTTGCCTACCTCGAGGCTGCTGTAGAAATTGCCGAGCAGAAGGCCTTCAACGGTCAGGGCTCGCAGAGTGAAGGAGCGTAACTGTGGCAGCTAAGAAGCGAACCGGTCTTGGCCGTGGCATTGGCGCGCTTATCCCTCAACCTACTTCGTCAGGTGAACGACCAGTAGATGTGTTCTTCCCAGCGAACACTGACAGCGGAGATTCAGACACGACTCCGGTCGTCGCAAAGAGTGAGCAGGACATGGCCGCAGAGACCCAGGAGCTTGACGCTCACCTCCGCGAGGTACCCGGCGCGCAGCTGCGTCGCCTGAATCTCACGGAGATTGTTCCAAACCGTGTACAGCCGCGTACGGAATTCGACGAAGAGGCACTTGAGGAACTCACGCACTCGATCCGTGAGTTCGGTGTCTTCCAGCCCGTCGTGGTGCGTGAGATCGAAGGCGTTGAGCCCGGTACCGAGCCACGCTACGAGCTCATCATGGGTGAGCGTCGCTTCCGCGCTTCGAAGCGCGCTGGCATGGAGACGATTCCTGCGATCGTGCGCTCCACCTCGGACGAGCACATGTTGCGTGACGCGCTCCTTGAGAACCTCCATCGCGCGCAGCTCAATCCGCTTGAAGAAGCTTCTGCCTACCAGCAGCTTCTCGCTGACTTCGGGATTACGCAGGAGCAGCTTGCCGAGCGCATTGGCCGTTCGCGCCCGCAGATCTCAAACACGATCCGCCTCCTGAAGCTCCCAGAGCAGGTGCAGTCACGCGTCGCAGCTGGTGTACTCACTGCGGGCCATGCGCGAGCAATTCTGTCACTTGATGGTGATGCTGACGCGATGCAGAAGCTCTCGGACAAGATCGTCAACGAAGGGCTCTCGGTACGTGCAGCCGAAGCTGTTGCGAGCGAAGCGCCGAAGAAGAAGATGCCAAAGCCGCGCGCCGGTGGCGTACAGGCGCAGTTGGGTGAGATCTCTGAGCGCCTGGGTGATCGGTTTGACACTCGCGTCGCCGTAAAGCTCGGGGCGAAGAAGGGTCAGATCATTATTGACTTCGCGACCGTTGCAGACCTGAAGCGGATCCTGCACGAGCTTGGCGATCCGGGCTTCGGGGCGTAACTGAGCTAGACACCTGAGCGTCTGAGTACGCAACAGCAGGTGCAGCGCGGAGCGATCCGCGCACATATAGCGAGAGGGTGGACACCAAACGGTGTCCACCCTCTCGCTATTGCTAGCTGGGACGTGTTAGATGACGCCCTCGAGGTTGTCGAGGATCGCCTTCTTTGGCATCGCGCCGATGATCTCACGGATCTCTTCGCCGTCCTTGAAGACCTTCATCGCCGGGATCGAAGTGATGCGGTACTGAGCCGCAAGGTTCGGGTTCTCATCGACGTTGAGCTTGACGATGCGAATCTTGTCACCCTGCTCGGCCGCGATCTCACTGAGAACGGGAGCAACCGCGCGGCAAGGGCCGCACCAGGCTGCCCAGAAATCCACGAGTACGGGGATGGGGCTCTGCAGAACGACGCGCTCGAAGCTCTGCTCGTCTACGTTGATCGGTTCAGTCATGATGCTCTCCTAAAAAATTACTTGTCTGCGAGTGCCGCGAGGTAGTGCTCTGCATCGAGTGCAGCGACGGTACCTGATGCTGCGGCGGTGATTGCCTGACGGTAGCTCGGATCGATGACGTCGCCTGCTGCGAAGACGCCCTCGACCGAGGTACGCGAGCTACGGCCATCCACTGCGATGGTGCCTTCAGGGGTGAGGTCGAGCTGGTTATGTACCAGGTGGGTACGCGGATCGTTGCCGATAGCCACAAAGACGCCAGTGACGTCGAGTTCGCTCTCGGTTCCGTCAACCGTGTTGCGGAGGGTCACCCCGGTGAGGCCAGATGAGCCGTGGAGCTCCTTGATCTCGGTGTTCCAAATGAACTCGATCTTCTCGTTATCGAAGGCACGCTGCTGCATGATCTTCGAAGCCTTGAGTTCGTCGCGACGGTGGATGAGGTACACCTTTGAAGCGAAACGGGTGAGGAACGTCGCCTCTTCCATCGCGGAATCGCCACCGCCAACAACAGCGATGGTCTGATCGCGGAAGAAGAAGCCGTCGCAAGTAGCGCACGAAGAGACGCCGTGGCCGGTGAGCGCTTCTTCGCCGGGGACGCCGAGCTTTCGGTATGCCGAGCCCGTTGCAAAGATCACCGTCTTTGCCTCGTGGACCTTGCCATCACTTGAGGTCACGCGCTTCACGTCACCCTCGAGTTCGACGGAGGTGACGTCGTCGTAGACGACCTCGGTACCGAACTTTTCTGCCTGGTCTTGCATGTGCTGCATGAGCTCTGGGCCCTGGATGCCCTCTGGGAAGCCAGGGAAGTTCTCAACCTCGGTCGTGTTCATGAGTTCGCCGCCGAGTGCGACTGAGCTCGCAAACAGCAGGGGCTTCAACCCAGCGCGCGCTGCGTAGATGCCCGCGGTGAAGCCGGCGGGACCGGAGCCGATGATGATGATCTCGTGCATGTTTCTCCTTGTGCGGGTGGTCGCTAGTGGCGCGATCACTGGGTACAACCCATCCTAGAGTCGTGGTATTCCGAACGTCAGCTGATTACGCTGTGGGTGATGCCGGGTTGACGTCTGTAGGTTCGTCGGGGGCAGTTTCTGCAGTGTCCTCAGCGCTCGCTTCGGTGGGGCCGTCGGCGCTGTCGTCGGTACCGCGCGATTCGGAGTCAGGATCCGCGCCCCGACGTTCGCGCCTGCCGCGGATACTTCGGTAGATGCCGAAGCCAACGAGCAAGACCGCGAGCGTGCCGAGCGTAATGAGTGCGATGCTCTCGATGGTTGCCGTGACGGAGACCTCAATCTCCCCGGTGTGGGCGGTGACCTCACCCGTGACGTCTTGGAGCGTGACGACGAGCGATGATTCGCCGGTCGAAACGCGGCTCTTCACCGGCACGAGAATGGTCTGTGTTGACTTGGCCTCGACGACGACACTGGAGAAGGTCTCCTCCTCGACCGCGAGCACCGCAGAAGACGGGCGTACTTCGAGGCGCACGAGCGCGTTGAACGGAAGCATGTTCTGCACCTGAATGGGCACGCGTGTGGAACTTCCGACGAGCTGGGTATGGCGTGTGTCGATGATCCGCACACCGTGTTCGATCTCGCTGTCCCGTTCGGCATAGGCATCGGCGATCTCGGTGAAATCTACGTCAGGGCTCGCAAGATGCGTCGCGAAGAGGTCGAGCATGCGTGCGCGTTGGTACCCGGTGACGTATTCAGGGTGCACGTAGAGAGCGCGGATCGCAGTGACTTCAGGTTCACGTTCCTGCGCAAGGGCGAGCGCGTCCAGTCGAGCCGGATCCGCATCCGCAGGATTCGGGGTGACCCGCGTCAAGGTTGCATTGCCAGCTGCCTGATCGGCGAGCGGGGTCGGGGTAAGCCAGGCGTCTTGGGTGAGCGCGGTGAGCTGCTCCCATGGGGAGACCCCCGCGGCGATGATTGCGCGATCGACGGTGAAGAGCACACCGGTTGGTTTGACATCTGCAAGTGCCGTGAGCTTCGCCTGGAACTGCGCGTTCCCGAGCGCGCGTTCAGCAGGGGTGAGACCTTGCACGGCGAGACGAGCACCCGCCGTGAGGTCGGCATCAGACACGAAAGCGTCAGACACGCCAGAGCCTGAGGCGCGCAGCGTCACTCGCGGCGAGGTCGCACTCTCGACGTTGGCGGAGTCGAGAACGGTGGTCGAAAGATCAGCGCTCCGCAACAGATTGAGTGTTGCGGAGTCGACGGCACCGGTGGCAGGCCACGCCGCTGGGAGACCCTGCGGCCAGGCCATGAGCGCCTCAAGCGAGGTTGGGTCAACGGGAGTCTCGCTGTTGGCATCGGTGGCAGTCTCCCCCGACGGTGGAGCTGCAGCCGCCAGATCTGCCGGGATGCCCTTGGAAGAGTCCTTTGTTGCGCCGGTGGGCTCGGTCGTGCCTGTTGCTGGCGCGTCAGGGTCCGCGGGTACTGCTGTCTCGAACGAGCCGAGACGAGTCAGGAAACCGAAGGACGTCGGTGCCAGGAGAGCATCGGCGCCGAGGGCAGCCTGTGCCGCCGGATCAGCATCGGCATATTGCAATAGGAAGCTCGGCAGCGGTGACGCTTCAAGGGTTGCGAGGAACGTGCGTGCGTTCTCGCCAGCTTCGAGCCCGTAGCCGCGAATGGCCACAATAATGCGCGGATCAATTGCGAGCGTTGCCTGCTGCTTGAGCGCGTAGGCGTATGCCGCCTCAAGCTCTGGAATTGCGCGTGAGAGCTGTCGCGGTGTCGGAATCGACTGGACGACGTCGGGAAGTACCAGTGGGACGATCGTGCTGAGCTTGACGCTTTCGCCTGTCGCAATGCCACGCCACACCACAGGTGACGTCGCGGTGGTGAGCACCGGCGGGAGGGCTTCGTCAGCCGCGGCGGAGGCGGTGAAACGCTCACCTGGCTCTGGCGTGAAGGCTGCTTGCAGCGCGAATACCCCTGGCTGTTCTGTCGCTGGCAGCGGCCAGTTCTCGCGGGGAATCTCGACGGTCAGTGACTGGTCGCTGCCAGCGGGAGTGTCGCGCAGTGCCTGCGATACGAGCACCTGGGCTGCGTCGTTGAACGCCGGTGCTGCGGTGCTGTGTGCGTCAGCGATCCGCGCCCCGAGAGCGAGATCGAGTGTGCCAGCAGGAAGCGTGTCTTCACCGGAGTTGCGGAGTGTGACATCCACCGAGATTGCTGCACTGCCCGGGCGCACCACTGCATCAGTCGGAGCGATGAAAAGCGAGACCGTATCAATGTCAGTGGCCTCATCTACCGTTGGGTGTGTGGTGCCGCTGATCGTCGGAGTTGCGTGTGCAGTGGGCGCCGGGGACGCCATGGCGCCCACGCCCAGAATGCTGAGCGCTGCAACTGTGAGCCCGCCGATCATGCGCGCACAGTATCGGCTCCCGCGAGAAACTCCCATGCAGACAGTTTAGAGATAGGAGCACCGAGTACCCTTAGTGGGTGACATCCTTCGCTGATTCAATGGCCGCAATGCGTGAGCGCGCGTCGCTTCCGCCCGTGTCGATCCTTGCAACCGCCTTCGAACAGGCCGGTCATGAGCTTGCGCTCGTGGGTGGTCCCGTTCGTGACGCACTGCTCGGCCGACCGGTACATGACCTCGACTTTACGACCTCTGCAAGTCCCGACGAGACGCGCAAGATTCTTGAGGGACTGACGAAGCAAATCTGGGATGTCGGCCGTGACTTCGGCACAATCGCAGCAAAGGTCGCTGGAGAAGACGTTGAGATCACGACGTATCGCGCCGATACGTACCGAGAAGACTCGCGCAAACCGGTCGTCGAGTTCGGCGACAACATTCAGGGCGATCTCGTGCGTCGTGACTTCACCATCAATGCGCTCGCGCTGATGGTGCCGTCGATGGAGCTTGTCGACGTATCCGGTGGGCTCGAAGACCTCGCGGCAGGTCGTATCAAGACCCCCGGTTCGCCAGAAGTATCGTTCACCGATGACCCCCTGCGCATGCTGCGCGCTGCCCGCTTTGCCTCGCAACTCGGTTTCGAGGTCGAGGCCGAAACTGAAGCTGCGATGGTGATTTTTGCGGATCGCCTCGACATCATTTCTGCCGAGCGTGTGCGCGACGAACTCGTCAAGCTGCTGCTTACCGATGACCCTGAGCCTGGTCTGCGCCTGCTCGTTGACACGGGTCTCGCGCAGCGGTTCTTGCCAGAGCTCACCGATCTGCTCACGACGCAAGACGATCATGGACGTCATAAGGACGTGTACGAGCACAGTCTCGTGGTGCTGCGCCAGGCAATCGAGCTTGAGAAGCGTCGATCGCACGAGCCTTCCCCCGATCTCGTGCTCAGGCTTGCTGCACTGTTGCACGACATCGGCAAGCCGGCGACGCGCAAATTCGAGCGCGGCGGCGTGACCTTCCACCACCACGACATTGTCGGTGCGAAGCTCACTCGCAAGCGCCTGCGTGCGCTCCGCTTCGACAACGACACCATCAAGCGGGTCTCCCGCCTGGTCGAGCTGCACCTGCGCTTCTTCGGCTACAGCGATCAGCAGTGGACCGATTCGGCTGTGCGTCGTTACGTGCGCGATGCCGGTGAAGAGTTGCAGCGCCTGCACATCCTCACTCGCTCGGACGTGACCACACGCAACCGTCGCAAAGCGGAGCGCCTCGAGCACGCGTACGACGACATCGAACGCCGCATCGATGAACTCGCAGCAGAAGAAGAGCTCGCCGCCGTGCGACCCGCGCTTGACGGCGAAGCGATCATGCGAATTCTTGAACTGCCCCCAGGGCCGGTGGTCGGCATGGCGTACAAGTACCTGCTTGACGTGCGCCTCGATGAAGGGCCGCTTGACGAAGAGGAAGCCATCGCACGCCTGCGCGCCTGGTGGGCAGAGCAGGACGTTGAATCACTCACGGCTAGGCGCGGCAAGAAACACAACACTGGAGGAAGCGATGACTGAGTCACAGCACCCGCAGAACACTGATGCCGTCGACGGAAATGCGTCGGCAAACATTGCCGATTGGTTCGCTGGGCGGTCACGTGTCATGTTCGTGCATGCGCATCCCGACGACGAGACCATCACGACGGGCGGCACGCTCGCGGCACTCGCTGAGGCCGGGCGCGAGCCCCTGCTCGTCACCTGCACCCGTGGAGAACAGGGTGAAGTCGTGGAAGGTCCGCTGCAAGCGCTGGTCCAACTGCATGGCCTGCCCATTGCGCGCCAGAACGAGCTGAAGACGGCACTCGGCATGCTCGGTATCGAGCGTCACGTATTCCTCGGCGTTGCGCCTGCCCGCGCTGAGGGACTCGCGCCGACGATCTACGAAGACTCCGGTATGGAATGGTCTGAGGCTGACCCCGAATCGGGCGAACGCCGCGCGATTCCGTCACCCACGACCGGTCCCGACGCGTTCACCACCGTGCCAGCTGTCGAAGCGCTCAACGACCTGCTCACTGCGGCTCACGCCGCCGGCGCACAGGCGATGGTGAGCTACGACAACGGCGGCGGATACGGTCACCCCGACCACGTGCTCGCACACCGTCTGTCACGTGCGGTCGCAGCGGCGCTCGGTCTCCCGTTCTGGGAGATTGTCGGAGACGACGTCACCGATGCAGAGGTCGAGGTTGCCTCTGTCGATCTCGCCTCGCAGGCTGAGTCTGAAAATGAGGGGGCGGATCCGCGCCCCATCGAAACCTATGACGTCAGCAACTGGCTTGATCGTAAGACCGCGGCGCTTCGCGCACATCAGACCCAGCTTGTGGTCGAAGGCGACGAGATCGTACACGTGGGTGGGCAGCGGGAGCCGATTCGTGCTCATGAGCGGTTCCGCCGCGTCGTCGGCAGGTAAACACCGGGCTGAGGGGCGCAAGTACTTCGGCCGGGTAGCAATGAATTTGAGTCGGCGTAGACTGACTCGTTGGAAAGTCCGGTCATAACCGGAGAGATGTACAGGGATGGTGCAATGAGTGTGAAGGTAGCCCTCGCGGGTGTGGGTAACTGCGTAAGTTCATTGGTACAGGGCGTCGAGTACTATCGCGGCGCGGCTGACGACAAGCAGGTCCCGGGCCTGATGCACGTTCGCCTTGGCGGGTACCACGTCTCAGATTTGGAGTTTGTTGCGGCGTTCGAGGTTGACGCTGCAAAGGTTGGCAAGGACCTGTCAGAGGCGATCTGGGCCGGCCACAACAACACCATTAAGTTCTCGGACGTACCGAACCTCGGCCTTGAGGTGCTGCGCGGACCGACGCTTGACGGCTTCGGAAAGTACTACCGAGCAGTGAGCGAAGAGTCCACCGCGACTCCGGTCGACGTCGCGCAGGTACTGCGTGACTCGGGTGCAGAGGTGCTTGCCTGCTACCTGCCCGTCGGTAGCGAAGAGGCAGTGAAGTTCTACGCGCAGGCAGCGCTCGAAGCAGGCGTCGCGTTCGTGAACGCAGTGCCAGTGTTCGTCGCGTCTGACCCCGTGTGGGCCCAGAAGTTCGTCGATGCTGGTCTTCCCATCGTCGGTGATGACATCAAGAGCCAGGTTGGCGCAACCATTACGCACCGCGTCATGGCCCGCCTCATGGAGAGCCGCGGCATCGCGCTCGACCACACCTACCAGCTCAACGTTGGCGGCAACATGGACTTCATGAACATGCTTGAGCGTGACCGCCTCGAGTCGAAGAAGATCTCGAAGACGCAGGCTGTGACGTCAAACATTGACGTTGATCTCCCTGCCGACGATGTGCACATCGGCCCGAGCGATCATGTGCCCTGGCTTGAGGATCGCAAGTTCGCATTCGTGCGCCTTGAGGGACGCGGCTTCGGCGATGTGCCCATGAGCCTGGAGTACAAGCTTGAGGTGTGGGACTCCCCCAACTCGGCAGGCACCATGATCGATGCGATTCGCTCGGCAAAGGTTGCGCTCGATCAGGGCGTCGCTGGCCCGGTTGAGTCGGCTTCGGCGTACTTCATGAAGTCGCCCGCTGTGCAGAAGCCCGATGACGAGGCTCGTGCAGAGCTCGAGGCCTTCCTCGGAGCGTAATGCTGAGCGGCTGGCGCTGGCCGGTATGAGTGCGCTGTAGTGAGCGGGGATTCGGGTACGCCGGGTCCCCGCTCGCTTTGTGTTTTGGGTTGATTTCCCGCCCTCTCAGCAGGGGGCAACCCCGGTCAGAAGGGCGTCAACCCGGTCAAAAGGGGTGGCCAACCCGGTCAGAAGGGGTGTTCCCGTCGAGATCGATGGTTTCTGCTCGCAGAAAGGGGCCTTTTCGAGAGAAAGGGGCCGTTTCGGTGGTGTGGTGGTGTGGTGGTGTGGCGGTGGCCCGGCGAGGTGATGCTACTGCGCGCGGTGCGGCGAGTGCCTCTGCGGTCGCGCCACACATCATTTGCGCTGTAGCGATTGGTAAATGCGCAGGAGCTTCGTCGCGTGGGCGTCCCAGTTATGAGCCTCGGCGTGAGCGCGGCCGCGACGCGCATACTGCTCACGCAACCCCGCATCGTTGAGTAGGGCGCGGATCGCCTCGGCCCAAGCCTGTGGATCTCGATCCGCAATATGCACGCCTGCGACTCCCGCTGGTGCCGCCTCGAGAAGGCCGGTATGGGCGCCGACGATGGTTGGTACCCCGCACGCAGCGGCTTCGAGCGCCACAAGTCCGAACGTTTCGGAACGGGACGGGACCAGCACAATGCTGCTTCGTGTGAGCAACGCAGCTGCCTCTGGGCGGGACTGTGCTGGGAGGAATCTCACCCGGTCTGAGATTCCAGCTGCCTCGGCAGAAGTCTTCAATGCACGCGCATAGTCTTCTGCACCTGGAGTGGGCTCTCCCGCTATGACCAGCTCGATTCGCCGAGCAAGTGCGGGATCGAGTCGGTCAAGGGCTGCCAGCGCCTCGACCGCAAGCAGTTGACCCTTGAGCGGCTGCACGCGACCAAGCACCGTGACGGTGAAGGGCGTGCAGTCTGTGACGGAAGCCACGACGCTCCTCGCTGCCGAGCCTCGGCCGATTGGGGCGTCAAAGCTCGTCTCTTGTGGGCCTGGCGTGAATAGATCAGTATCAACGCCGGGGTGAATGACCGTGCTGCCGACCGCCGGGGTGCCATATCCGGTGACGATGCCAGCGAGTTCGCTGTGGCTTCCTGCGATGACAAATTGTTCGGCTGTGAGCAACGCTTCTGCGTCGAGCCGGGCTCGGGGTTCCGGCCGGTCGCCCGGGGCAAGATGAGCATTCTTTTGGGCGGCCACGGTGTGGAGCGTGAGCGCGGGAATTACCGGAGCAGCGCCAGAAGCAGCCTGAGCATCTGCGAGTGCTTGGGAGGCAAGCCCACTCAACCAGTAGTGGCCATGGATCGCATCGAAGGGACCGAAATCGGCGATCCGCGCCCCAAACTCGTGAGCGAGGCTAGGGAGGTCCTCTTTGCGAAGGTGCGCTTGGCCAACTTCGAGGGCAATGAGACGGGGACCGTCGGGGCGAAGCGGATCGAGCGCGCGCTCCCCTGCCGACACGTCGGTCGAGGCACGGGTGAATACGTCTACGGTGTGCCCCAAACGCGAGAGCGCGTGTGCTGCCTCGGCAACCACAACGTTCATTCCGCCGGCATCGCCACTCCCGGGAACCGCGCCGGGCGAAGTGTGCAGAGAAATGAGAGCGATGCGCATGAGTCCCATCGTCCCACGACCCATGGGGCAAACGCATCGGGCTGGAAAGAGAGCTGTGGAAAAAGTGTCAGAACCAGCCTGACAGCACGTGAGTTAAGTGGTAGGCTTTTCGAGTTGTCTGTGCACCCGTATCCTTCGGAGTGCACGACACAATGCACAAACACCCTCCTGTCACAGAAATCCTGTGGCCGTGAAGTCCGAAGGAGGTGGGTCAGTAATGCATCCGTACGAACTCATGGTGATCCTCGATCCCGGTATCGACGAGCGCACTGTGGCCCCCAGCATGGACAAGTTCCTCGGCGTCATCCGCAATGCGGGTGGCTCGATCGAGAACGTTGACATCTGGGGCAAGCGCCGTTTCGCATACGAAATCCAGAAGCACACCGAAGGCATCTACGTAGTTGTGAACTTCACCGCTACGCCTGAGGCTACCGACGAGCTCGATCGTCAGCTTGGTCTCTCCGAGGCTGTCCTTCGCACCAAGGTGCTCCGCGCAGACGAGCTGATGGCTCAGCGTGCAGCACAGGCTAAGCGCGACGCAGCGAAGGCTGCACGCGCTGCTGCGAAGCAGGGCGCGTAGCTCATGGCCGGCGAGCCGCTGATCACAGTTGTCGGTAACCTTGTTGCCGATCCCGAGCCTCGCGTAAGCCAGGCCGGTAAGTCGTGGGTGACCTTCCGTATCGCCTCGACTCCGCGCGTGCGTGACCGCCAGTCGGGTGATTGGTCGGACGGCGAGCCGCTTTGGCTCGGCTGCCGCGCCTTCGGCGAATACGCCGATAACATCGCTGCATCGCTCACTAAGGGCATGCGAGTGATTGTTCAGGGCCGGCTGACGCAGCGCAGCTACACCGATAACCAGGGCCAGCAGCGCACCTCTCTCGACCTTGATGTCGAAGAAGTAGGTCCGTCGCTCCGCTTCGCAACCGCACAGGTGAGCCGGGGCCAGTCCCGCGGCCAGGTTGGCGGTTTCGGTGGCGGTCAGCCTGCAGGACAGAGCGGCTGGAACAAGCCTTCTGCTCCGCAGGACAACCCCTGGACCAACTCGGGCCAGCAGGGTGGCTCGTCTCCCGCCGACTTCGGTGGCGGGTTCGACGACGAGCAGCCCTTCTAAAACAGTTTTGTCCCAGACTTCGGTCTGAGGCGCAGTACGAAAAGAGACCATCATGGCAGGTAAGTCCAGCGGCGCAGGCCGCAAGCCGGGTCGCGGCAAGAACGCAAAGCCCGTCGCACCCGCGAAGAAGCAGACCGTCGGCGTCATTGACTACAAGGACGTCGCAACGCTTCGCAAGTTCGTTTCTGAGCGTGGCAAGATCCGCGCACGCCGTATCACCGGTGTTTCCGTCCAGGAGCAGCGTCTCATCGCAAAGGCAGTTAAGAACGCCCGCGAGATGGCACTCCTCCCCTACGCCGGCTCTGGCCGCTAAGGAGAACACATCATGGCGAAGGTAATTCTCACGAACGAGGTCCAGGGCCTCGGTTCAGCTGGCGATGTTGTAGAAGTTAAGAACGGCTACGCACGCAACTACCTCGTACCCCAGGGTTACGGCGTTCACTGGACTCGCGGTGGCGAGGCTCAGGTCGAGCAGCTCCGTGCAGCTCGCGAGGCACGCGCACTCGCATCGGTCGAGGACGCTCAGGCACTCAAGGCAAAGCTCGAAGCAGGCAAGATTCGCCTCTTCGCAAAGAGCGGCGCAGAAGGCCGTCTCTTCGGCGCAGTGAAGCCCGCTTCGGTGGCTGCAGCTGTTGCTGATCAGGGCCTTGGCGAGATCGACAAGCGTAAGATCACCGTTCCGGCGATCAAGACGACTGGCGAGTACAAGGCAATCGTTCACCTCCACGAGGGTGTCGATGCAAAGGTCACGATCCAGGTTATCGCTCAGCGCTAATCACGATTGTTGAACACCCCCGCTTACTTCGGTAGGCGGGGGTGTTCTGCGTTTCAGGGGTGACGTGATGCCCGGGTTCGTTCGGATGGCTCGCTGTCAGCGTGAGCTGGATACGTCAGGGCAGCGCGGTGGTGCCGGTGAAGGCTGCAGGATACGCGCATAAAATGCGGACAAGCCTATGAAATCCCTAGCATTTAACTGTTCACGGAACGTTTGTTTGCAGTTTCATCGGTGTGTGTGCTGTAGCTATCTGATCTAGACCGCTTTGTCCACAACTATTTTCAAGAGTGACGACCTTCAACCCGCGCCTGAATGTTGATGAAAATTCCTCTTGTGGAAACATAAAAGTCCAGGTCACAGCAACTATATTTACACTTATTCAAAATCTCTCCACAAGTTATCCCCAGGAATGTGGACAACTTGTGAGGAAACGCGGCGGATTATTCACACAGTTATCCACAGGTAGACTTGAGGGGTAGGTATTGTTGGGTAATTCCGCAATTGCAGGCGGCCGGTCGGTAAACACCGACCCAACTTCCGCGAGTATTAGGTTTGTCAAGGAGCACACGAGTGTCAATCGCACACCTGGGGATTTCGACCCCTTCTGAGGAGCCGCGTAGCGCCGGTGATTTTGAGCGCACGCCTCCGTATGATCTGCTTGCTGAGCAGAGTGCGTTGGGTGGCATGTTGTTGTCGAAGGACGCCGTCGCAGATGTCACGAGTGTCGTGCGCGGCAACGACTTCTACGTTCCAAAACACGAAGTGATCTATGAGGCGGTGCTGTCGCTCTATTCCAGGGGCGAACCCACCGACGTCATCACCGTCACCGACGCACTCACCAAATCAGGCGACCTGCAGCGCGCTGGTGGCGCGGAATATCTGCACCAGTTGACAGCAATCGTGCCAACGGCCGCAAACGCAAGCTTCTACGCGGAGATCGTTGGCGAAAAGGCACTGCTTCGTCGCCTCGTCGATGCTGGCACGAGAATCGTGCAGATGGGCTACGCAGGTGAGGGCGAGGCCATCGACCTCGTCAACGTCGCCCAGTCCGAGATTTATGGTGTCACCGGCGAAGCCCAGGGAGAGGACTACGTTCCGCTGTCGCTCGCGGTTGATGCTGCGCTGGAAGAGATCAACAAAGCGAACAGCATGCCCGACGGCATGCTTGGCGTTCCCACGGGCTTCGCTGAGCTCGACGGCATGACGAACGGCTTCGCCGGTGGACAGATGATCATCATCGCCGCACGTCCGGCAATGGGTAAGTCGACGCTCGCGCTCGATGTCGCTCGCAACGCCTCAGTTCACGCCAATGCGTGCACCGTCTTCTTCTCCCTCGAAATGGGCCGTGCTGAGATTGCAATGCGTCTGCTCGCAGCTGAGGCAACTATCCCAATGCAGACCCTGCGTAAGGGCTCGCTTGATAACCGAGACTTCCAGAAGCTTGCCGCCACACAGGCGCGCATCGCTGAGGCGCCACTCTTCATCGACGACAGCGCGAACATGACGCTCGTTGAGATCCGCGCAAAGTGCCGACGGCTCAAACAGCAGCACGGGCTCAAAATGGTCGTTATTGACTACCTACAGCTGCTTTCGAGCGGTAAGAAGAGTGAGAGTCGTCAGCAAGAGGTCAGTGAGTTCTCACGTGCCCTCAAGCTGCTCTCGAAGGAGCTTGACGTCCCGGTTATCGCCCTGTCACAGCTGAACCGTGCATCGGAACAGCGTGCCGACAAAATGCCAGCCATCAGCGACCTTCGCGAGTCGGGCTCGCTCGAGCAGGACGCCGATATGGTCATCCTGCTGCACCGCGAGGCTGTGGGCGACCGCGACCACCCGCGTGCAGGCGAAGCAGACTTCATCCTGGCGAAGCAGCGTAACGGTCCCACTGGCACGGTCACCGTGGCATTCCAGGGCCACTACTCGCGCTTTGCCGACATGCCCCAGGGAATGTAGCACCGATGTTGTGGGCGCGGATCTGGGAGGCGTAGACGTCGCTCACCGATCCGCGCCCAACACCGGGAGATTCAGCGCCACACCCAGCTGACTGTCAGTGTCCAGGCAGAGCGAGTACAATCGCTGGGGGCCAATGAAAGGGGTCGATATGAGCGTGTCTGCACAGAGCCAAGCCGTGGCTACAGGTTCGGCGCAGGAAGTCGTCTCTCGACTCGCTCCGCGAGGTGTGCGCATCGCGCGCGCGATCGTGTTGTTTGCGGTGGGCATGGTCGTGACCTTCTCGGCCACCATGCACTCGGACTTTAACTTTGACTTCCTGGTGACCGCAGGTGGCCTTGCAGCGATCGGCGTCATGCACCTCGTCGAATGGTTCGCTCGCAAGGATGACGCGCGATCGGTCGTTCCGCTGCTGCTCGGCCTTGCCGCTCTTATTGCAACTGTCGTACTTCCGATGACCGGTGAGGTTGTTGGCTACGCAGTTGTCGTTGCCGTGTGGGCGCTCATCAGTGGGCTCCTTGAGTTCGTCGCCATGGTAACGCAGCCAGGCACTCGCCAGGACCCCGCGATCATCGGCGCAGCTGGTCTGCTCCTCGCAATTCTCGTGCTCTTGGCACGCAACGACGCCGTGGCCGTACTCGGTTTCTTCGGCGCGTACACCATCATTGCCGGCGTATTCCTCGGCATCGCAGCTTTTGACTCGAAGCGAAACGGCTCGAACGTATCGCAGAAGTCTGAGTAACTGCACGCGCAGTACTCCCCCTCGGTATCAAGAAACGTAGAAAGCAGTCATGACGAAGTCGAATGATCCCAAGCAGCCTCAGTCGCACGAGCCCCTGCGTAAGGACCGCCTGCGCCCCGTAGAACTGCTCGTATTCTCGGGTGTTCTCGCCGTCTTTGCCGGCCTCGTTGTCGTTTTCGCGACGCGCGACGTGAAGCTCGCACTGATCTTCGCGCTTGTTGCATTCATCGTCTCGGTGATGGGCGTTGCCCTTCTTGGCCTGGGCGGTAAGCGCAGTGCAGAAGACGAAGAGGCACGTAAGGTGCTCGAGAAGCCGAACACGGACGACGCGCACTAAGCGCAAGTTGTGCAGGAAAGCCCCGGGTGCGCCCGGGGCTTTCCTTTTTCTGGGTGGCCCGCAGCCCGCGAAACAGGGGTTTGTCTGTTTCTGGGTGGCCCGCGAAACAGGGGCTTGTTGCCGAGAAGGCCCCTTGCATGCGCATGGAAGGGGCCTTCTCAGCGGAACGGGGTCGTTTCGCGGGGTTGAGGGCGCTGCGCCCAGGTTGGAGACTGGGAGTGGCGCTCAACGCTCCGCAATCAATGCGTCGCCAGGTGGAAAGAATGGACCGGCCTATGGCCGGGCGGCCAATTCACCTCAGCAGGGCACAGTACGGCTCATCACGGCGCAGTGCAGCACAGCTCAGCTCAGCTCAGCACAGCACTGCTCGGCACAGCAGAGCAGAGCGCAGCAGCGCTCAGCGGAGGGCACGTGGTTCGGGCAACGTGAACCTTGAACGGCCTCCGCTGCCCGGGTACTCCCTACTCCCCTGCTTCGGGCTCGTTCGGGTCGAGTGGCCCGTGGTGATCGAAGTTGGCTTCGCCGCGGCGCCAGTAGCCGCTCACGGTGTACTGCTCGCGGGGCAGACCCAGTTCAGTGCGGATCGCACGGCGCACGGGGATCAAGCTGTTGGCTTCGCCAGCTGCAAAGACGTAGGTACCCGCCCCGACCGCGCTGTCGAGCATCGCTTGCGTGAGCCCGCCAAGGGGTTCGCGTACGAGGACGTCGCGACCGGTTGAAATGCGTAGGTAGTCTTCGACCCACTCAATACTCGCTGGATCGACGTCTGCAATGACCTCGATGTCTGAGACGTCGGGCAGGCCAACGATCCAACGCACGACAGCCGGGAGCGCTGTGGGGTCTGCAAGGCAGACAAGGCCTTCAATGCCCTCGGGGATGTTTCGTGAGCCGCGAGGACCTGCCACGACGATGCTGTCACCAATGGTTGCTTGCTCTGCCCAGGCCGAAGCTGGCCCGGGGTTCTCGTGAAGCACGAAGTCGAGGTCGAAGCAGATGCCATCGGAGGTCTCGCGGATGTTCAGCGGCGTAAAGTCACGCGGGAACGTCTGGCCGTCGGGACGGTTGATGCCATCTTCGTTCGGACCAACCGCGGTGGGCGCAAGCAGTTCACCGGTGACGGGGTTGGGGAAGAACGCCTTGACATGGTCACCAGGGCCGGTCGCGGTGAAGTCGTGCATGTCATCGCCGGTAAATGTGATGCGAGCAATTGTTGGGACCGGGCGATAGACCGCTACCACCTGCACCTTTCGAGCAGTAAAGCGATGTCTGGTCGTAGATACAGCGAAGCGGGGTGATTCAGTCATGCATTCAGCATGGCCTGGATCACCCCGCTTCGGCAATCAGCTACGGGTCAGGTAGATCTGAGATGTGTCACAGTATGCCATTTTGTGGGCGGAGACTCCCATAACGAGAGCAGATTCTCATAGCGAGAGGTGATGCCCGTGGTGAGCAGTGAAGCCCATGGCGAGCGGTAACGCCCCGGCCTGTCTGTGACAGCTTGACGAAGTATCGCCTAGAGGTACTTCAGCAGCTCGGTTGCGCTGCCAATGTAGGTCGCAGGGGTGAGCTTCAGCAGACGCTGCTTCGCTTCGTCGCCGATCTCGAGCGCCTCGACGAACTCGACGAGCTCTGCCTGGCCGATGCGACGGCCGCGAGTGAGTTCCTTGAGGGCTGCGTAGGGATCCTTGATGGTCGAGCGACCCGCGGTAACCTCTGCGCGGATTACGGTCTGGATCGCCTCGCCGAGAACCTCCCAGTTGTGATCAAGATCGTACGCGAGTGCCTCAGGCGCCGCGTCGATCTGGCCGAGGCCCTTCAGGATGTTGTCGAGCGCGAGCACCGAGTGGCCGAATGCGACACCGATGTTGCGCTGTGCCGACGAATCGGTGAGGTCGCGCTGCCAGCGGCTGGTCACGAGCGTTGCTGCGAGCGAATCAAGCAGTGCGTTCGAGAGTTCGAGGTTTGCCTCTGCATTCTCGAAGCGGATCGGGTTGACCTTGTGCGGCATCGTCGACGAGCCGGTTGCGCCAGCAACGGGAGTCTGACGGAAGTAACCGATCGAGATGTAGCTCCAGATGTCGGTTGCAAGGTTGTGCAGGATGCGGTTTGCGTGAGCCATACGGGTGTAGAGCTCGGCCTGCCAGTCGTGCGACTCGATCTGGGTCGTGAGCGGGTTCCAGTCGAGACCGAGGCCCTCCACGAACTCGCGTGAGATCTTCTCCCAATCAGCGGTCGGATCTGCAGCGAGGTGCGCAGCGAAGGTGCCGGTTGCACCAGAGAACTTGCCGAGGTATTCGATGCGATCGATCTGCTCGAGCTGGCGACGCAGACGGTACACGAAGACCGCGATCTCCTTGCCGAGCGTGGTCGGCGTTGCAGGCTGACCGTGGGTGCGGCTCATCATGGGGAGCTCACGGTACTGCTCTGCCTGGCGGGCGAGCTCGTCGATGACCGCGACGAACTTCGGACGCCATGCGTCAGCAACAGCGTGCTTAACGGTGAGCGCGTACGAGAGGTTGTTGATGTCTTCGCTCGTGCAGCAGACGTGGGTGAGCTCAGCGAAGGCTGCGAGGCCCTGTGCCTCGAGGCGCTCACGGATGAGGTACTCAACCGCCTTGACGTCATGGTGGGTGACTGCCTCGATGCCAGCGAGCTTGTCGATCTCGGTCTGGCCGAAGTTTGCAGCCCACTCACGCAGTGATGCGAGCTGGTCGTCAGCGATCGGAGTGCCGCCAAGCAGCGAGTTCGAGGTCAGGTAAGCGAGCCACTCGACCTCGACGTGCACGCGTGCCTTGTTCAGGCCCGCCTCCGAGAGCGTGTTACCAAGCTCGGTGACTGCGGCGCGGTAGCGGCCGTCGAGGGGGCTAATGGGCTGCGGGGGAAGATTGGTCATTGCATCTCCGTGCGATCGTGACGTGTGACGCTCCAGAGTAGGAGCGCCGAAATCCTTTACCTTATTGTTTCACGTTCGGACGGAGACAAGCACACAAGCTACGGGTGGGAGCTTGGCCGAAGATTAACTCACTTCCCGTGAGAATTTGCGATCGGCCGAACCTTCTCAGCTCGTCGACGACGCAGCTCTTTGTCGAACTCAGAAAAACTCTTGCGATCCCTTCGATTGCGCTTGCGTTCCATGGAAGTGACGTGGCGTCCATGGTTATCGATGGTCCAGTTTCTCTCTCGTCTGAGCAAATACCAGGCTCTCAACTTGATGCGCCACGTAGGCATCATCCAACTCACCTGTGCCCATAACGCAATGGTGTGATCTAGAGACCGCCCTAGCCGCCGAATTTGTGGGGGGACGATTGCGCCAATTGGATCTGGCCCGGAGGACCACTCTTGACTAATTCTGCTCTCAGTTCGGGTGTGAACCCAGACCATGTCATAGACCAAACCAGAAGACACTGGGTCCAAGACCCTAAGCGCCTCATCATAGCTGAGGCTGCCGGCAGGAAGATAAGAATGTTGTGGCCAGTTTTTGAATGCGGAGGACCTGAACTCTTGGGCGTGGAATGCCCATTTTGTCCGCGCCTCTTGCAAAGCACGGAGGGACTCAGCTCTGCGACCAAGAATATGGTTGAGTCCGGCACCCACAACTGCCGCAACCAAAACGGAAACGACAGAAAAGATCAGAGAAGACATCCCTAGAACTTATCAGCGGAGCATCATGATTTGAGGTGCGGTTGTGAGCCCGTTACACGAAGAAGTCAGCAAGGCGGTTATGGGTGGGAGAGGAATCGAAGAATCGAAACTAATCCAGTTGTCAGTTGGCTCAAACCCCTGTGTGGGGAATCAAAACGTTGTGAGCCTACGGTGACTTGCTAGTCGTACCCATGAACATCAACACAAAAGCAGACGGCACTAAGTCAATGCTGTGAGCAACGCACGGCAGCTACGCTCCACCTGTTCGCGCACGTCGTCGAACGCGGCAGCGTCAGAGTAGTAGGGGTCAAAAACATCGGGATCCGCAGGCGATGCAGGGTCGTACGCCGTCAACAGCTCGACACGTTCGGCGCCGCGGCCCCGCATGATCTCCTCATGCCCCCGGTCGAGCGCGATGAGCAGATCGTGTGAAGCAATATCTGCATCTGACAATTGCGCAGCGCGGTGTGCGCTGCCGTTGTACCCGGCTTCGGCAAGCGAAGCGACGGTGCGCGGATCCGCCCCATTCCCGACGTGGTAATTGTGCGTGCCGCGTGACGTGATGACGAAGCGGTCGGCGACGCCGGCCTCCTTCGCGAGGGCGCGGAAGATCACCTCACCCATCGGCGAACGGCAGATGTTCCCGGTGCAGACAAAACTGATGTGAAACGGAGAGTCAGGCATAGCCCGAGTCTGCCCTACTTACGATCCTTGCGCTTCTTCGTCCCCAGAATCGAGTTCATGAGACCAGCGAGCAGCGACATCACGAAGGCACCAAGCACGCCCCACCAGAAGCCGCTCACTTCAAGGCCGAAGCCAGCAAGGTTGGAAAGCCACACGACAACCGACACCATGAGTCCGTTCACAATGAACGCAAACAGGCCAAAGGTGATGATGTACAGCGGAATCGACACAAACCGCACGATCTTGCCCAGCGTCGCGTTCACCAGACCGAACGCGAGCGCCACCAGTACGAGGGTGACAACATGCGCTTGCTCGGTCGGCTCGTACGCGAGGATCCAGAATCCATGCTCGCCGCTGCCACCCACGATGAGGGTGGTCAGCCACAGGGCAAAGGAGCTCACAGCGATACGAAGAATCATGCGCATGCCATCCATCTTTGCATCGCCCACTGACAACCGGCCAGGGAAATAGGCGCGGATCGGGCAACCCCCGAAACGGGACATGATCCGCGCCCCGCAAACTCTCAGTAAACGACTCGCCCATATAACGATCCGGGAACGACGGCTAAGTAGACTCGGTGGCTATGAGCCAAAACCTCACTCTTGGCTTCGACATGAGCGATCCGGAACCCATCCGATTCCTCGACGAAGCAGGCAACTATGCACCCTCAGACACCGCCGTCGAGTACGCAGACGAACTCGACGCGGCCACGCTCGACGACTTCACAGAGTGGTACAGCGACATGGTCGCGACCCGTGCGTTCGACACAGAGTGCACGCACCTGCAGCGTCAGGGCCAGCTCGCCCTCTGGGTACCGAGCGTCGGCCAAGAAGGCTGCCAGGTAGGTCTTGCGCACGCAGCAGCGCCCCAGGACCACATCTTCCCCGCATATCGTGAGCACGCGATCGCGCGCATCCGCGGCGTAGACCTCGCAGAACTCGCGCTCCTCTTCCGTGGCTTCTCGCACGGCGGCTGGGACGTCACCGATCCTGCGAACGGGAACTTCCACCTCTACACGCTCGTGCTCGGTGCCCAGGCACCGCACGCAACCGGTTACGCCCTCGGGCAGGTGCTCAACGCAAAGCGTGACGCGCTCGCCGCAGGCGGATCCGCGCCCATGACGCTCGACCCGGGTGAGGCCGCAGAGTCGACCGGTGAGGCAACCATGGTCTTCTACGGCGACGGTACGTCGAGCCAGGGCGACGCGAACGAGTCACTGATTTTTGCTGCGAGCTACCAGACCCCGCAGGTCTTCGTCGTGCAGAACAACCAGTGGGCGATCTCGGTTCCCGTCACGCGCCAGTCGCGCACTCCCCTGTACCGTCGCGCGCTCGGCTTCGGCATTCGCGCGGTACAGATCGATGGCAACGACCCGCTCGCTGCGTTCGCAGTTGGCCGTCGGTTCATGCGCCTCGCCCGCGAAGGCGGCGGGCCAAGCTACATCGAGGCACTCACCTACCGCATCGGTGCGCACACGACGAGTGATGACCCGACGCGCTACCGCGAGAACGAAGAGCTCGAGTCATGGCGCGATCGCGATCCGATCGAACGCATGGAGGTCTTCCTGCGCTCCAAGGGCGTCGAGGACGAATTCTTCACCCAGGTCGCAGAGATCGCGGATCGTGAAGCAAAGCGCATCCGTGACGAAATTCTCACGGCTCCGGCTCCAGCAGCCGACTCCATGTTTGCCAACGTGTACTCGGCCGAGCACCCGCGCATTGAAGAGCAGCGCGCGTGGCTTGAGCGTTACGAAGCATCGTTTGAGGAAGGCGCCTAATGAGCGAGGCAGAGATTACCGCGGGTCGTCAGACCCTGCCCATGGCCCGTGCGATCAATGAGGGTCTGCGCGCGGCAATGAAGAACGATGACCGCGTCCTCATGATGGGCGAGGACATCGGCGCGCTCGGTGGCGTGTTCCGCATCACCGACAAGTTGCTTGCTGAGTTTGGCTCGGCGCGTGTGCTCGATACGCCGCTTGCAGAGGCTGGTATCGTCGGCAGCGCGATCGGTCTTGCGATGCACGGCTTCCGACCGGTCATTGAGATTCAGTTCGACGGCTTCATCTTCCCGGCGTTCAACCAGATCGTTTCGCAGCTTGCAAAGTTCACCAACCGCCATGACGGCAAGGTGTCGATGCCGCTCGTGATCCGCGTCCCATACGGCGGACACATTGGCGCGGTTGAGCATCACTCAGAGAGCCCCGAGGCGTACTTTGCGCACACTCCGGGTCTGCGTGTCGTCGCGCCATCGACGCCGAATGACGCGTACTGGATGATCCAGCAGGCGATTGAGTCGCCGGATCCGGTGCTGTTCTTCGAGCCGAAGGCGAAGTACTGGATGAAGGGTGAAGTTGACTTCGATCAGCCCAGCGTTGATCTGCACACCTCGCGTATCGCCCGCACCGGCACTGATTGCACCGTCGTCGGCTACGGCGCAATGGTCACGACCCTGCTGCAGGCTGCAGAGATTGCCGCGACCGAGGGCGTGAGCCTTGAGGTCGTGGATCTGCGCAGCATCTCCCCCATCGATTACGAGCCGTTGCTCGAATCGGTGCGCAAGACGGGGCGTCTGGTCGTTGCCCAGGAGGCTTCAGGCAACGCGAGCGTCGGCAGTGAGATCGCGGCGTACGTCGCTGAGCACGCCTTCTATTCCTTGCAGGCACCCGTGCTTCGGGTAGCTGGCTTCGACGTTCCGTACCCTGCAGCTCGTCTTGAAGGAATGTTCCTTCCTGATGCGGATCGCGTGCTTGAGGCCGTCGACCGCACCATGCACTACTAAGCGTGACCCGCCGAGCGCGGATCGTGCGACATACTGAGACTGAACATCAGGCTTGAGGAGTCCTCATGAGTGAAATGACTTTCCCCCTTCCCGACGTTGGCGAGGGTTTGACCGAGGCAGACATCGTGAACTGGCTCGTAGCGCCAGGCGATACCGTCGAGCTGAACCAGGTCATCTGCGAGATCGAGACGGCGAAGTCGCTGGTCGAGCTGCCATCGCCGTTCAGCGGTGTGGTGACCGAGGTGCTTGCAGCCGTTGGCGAGACGGTGCCCGTCGGCGCGCCGATCCTGCGCGTGCGGGTTGCAGGCGGGGCAGAAGGTGCTGTGGCGTCGGCTGCCGAGGTTGCTGCTCCTGTTGAGAAGTGTGCCGACGGTGAGGGCACCGGGGCCGCGTGTGAGGTCGAAGGTGGTGCTGGTGTTGCCGGTGCGCCTGAGGCCGGTGCTGGTGCCGCCGAGGCGCCCGCTGAGGAAGAGGGCGGATCCGTCCTCGTCGGATACGGCAACGCTGGCACCGTACGTTCGCGCCGTCGGAGTGGTGGCGAACCGCTGCTCACTCCCCCGCCGCTGCCCGTCGCTGAGGCAATGCCCGTGATCGCGAAGCCGCCGATCCGCAAGCTCGCAAAGGACCTCGGCGTCGATCTGACCGCAGTCGATGGATCAGGTATCGCAGGCGAGATCCTGCGCGATGACGTTGTCCGTCATGCGTCGCAGGCAAGCGTCTTCCGGAATCTTTCGACCCCTGAGGTCTCGCCGCAGCGCGAGGAACGTATCCCGCTGAAGGGCATGCGTAAGCACATTGCCAACGCGATGACTCTCAGCTCGAACGAGGCGCCTCACGTGAGCGTGTTCACTGAGGTCGATGCAACCCGCACCATGGAATTCGTGAAGCGTCTCAAGACGTCGACCGACTTTGCCGGCGTGAAGGTTTCGCCCTTGCTGATCTTTGCGAAGGCGATGCTGTGGGCGATCCGCCGCAATCCTGAGATCAACTCGACCTTCACTGAGACCGAGATCATTCGCCGCTACTACGTGAACCTCGGCATTGCCGCTGCGACACCGCGCGGTCTCATTGTGCCCAACATCAAGGACGCGCAAGAGCTCAGCCTCCTCGAACTCGCACAGGCGATTGAGCAGCTGACGATCACCGCACGCGACGGCCGCACCAAGCCCGCAGAGATGCAGAACGGCACCATCACGATCACCAACATCGGTGTCTTCGGTATGGACTTCGGTACGCCGATCTTGAACCCAGGCGAGGTTGCGATCATGGCGATGGGCACGATCCGCGAGAAGCCATGGGTGGTTGACGGTGAGGTTCGTCCGCGCATGGTGACGATGGTGGGCGGATCCTTCGACCACCGCGTCGTCGATGGCGATGTCATCTCGCGCTTCGTCGCAGACGTGGCTTCGGTGCTCGAGGAGCCCGCGCTGCTGCTCGACTAGGCGTGCGGTGCGGCGCTTGCTGCTGCACCCGCCGCTGTTGTGCTCGCCGCTGCACTCGCTCAAACCCGCGAAAAGGGCCCTTTCCGACGAAACAGGTAGTTGTTGTCGTCAGAAAGGGCCCTTTTGGGGAGAAAGGGGCGGTTTCGCGGGGTTGCGCTCGCGCACACGCACACGCACGCGGATGCGCACGCAAACGCGCGCTCGCGCACGATCCGCGAACTCCTACTCGTGCAGGCCGATCCCCTTGACCGCATGCGACTCGGGTTCGAGCTGCAGCGTCGAGTGATCCAGGTCAAAGTGCGTGATGAGGCAGGCCTTCAGCTCGTCGAGGACCTCGTGGTAGTCACGTTCACTCCACACGCCATCCTCGATGGTGACGTGCGCTGAGAAGGCAGGGACACCAGAAGTGATGGTCCAGGCATGCACGTCATGCACGGCTGCGACGCCGGGAACGGCGAGCATGTGCGCACGAACTTCCTCAACGTCAAGACCCTTTGGGGTTGCCTCCAGGAGCACCGCGACGACATCCTTCAGCAGGCTGTATGCGCGAGGCAAGATAAGGAGCGCGATCGCAATCGAAGCGATCGGGTCAATGGGGGTCCATCCAGTGAAGAGGATGATGAGGCCCGCAATCACGACCGCTACCGAGCCGAGCAAGTCACCAAGCACCTCAAGATACGCGCCGCGCACGTTGAGGCTCTCCTTCTGGCCACGCTGCAGAATGAGCAGGCTCACCAGGTTTGCGAGGCCGCCGAGGATGGCCGCGATGAGCATTGGGCCAGCGTGCACCTCTGGAGCGTCACCAAAGCGGGCGATGGCCTGAACGAAGATGACGACAGCAATCACACCGAGCACAATGCCGTTGATCAGTGCCGCAAGGACCTCAACGCGAAGGAACCCGAAGGTTCGCTTCGAGGTTGCGGGAAGCGTTGCAATGAGGGACGCGATAAGCGCAATGAATACGCCGGTTGCATCCGTCAGCATGTGTCCCGCATCAGCGAGCAGCGCAAGGGAATTTGAGATAAGCGCGCCGACGACCTGCGCGACAAACACCACGAGTGTGATGACCAGCACAACGATGAGGCGCTTCCGGTGTTTGCCGGTCGCGGTCTGGGCACTGACGCCGTGATCGTGGCCGCCACCGCCCTCGTCTTCGTGCGCGGGCGCATCAGGGTGGCCCGCGCTAAATTCTGTCTCGCAGTACTGGTCATCACGTTCGGTCATTACTTGCTCATTTCCTTAAAACGGCGAAGGCGAAGCGAGTTGCCAACAACAAACACGCTCGAGAAGGCCATTGCCGCGCCAGCAATCATGGGGTTGAGGAGTCCGAGGGCCGCAAGCGGGATCGCTGCGACGTTATAGGCGAAGGCCCAGAAAAGGTTGCCCTTGATCGTTCGAAGTGTGCTTCTCGACAGTCGAATCGCGTCCGCAGCGCTCCGCAGATCGCCGCGCACGAGCGTGATGTCTGCTGCTTCGATCGCCGCATCGGTACCGGTTCCCATCGCGAGTCCGAGATCGGCTTGGGCAAGCGCGGGCGCATCGTTCACGCCGTCGCCGACCATGGCAACGACCTTGCCTGCAGCCTGCAACTGCTGAATGACTGCAACCTTGTCACCGGGCAGAACCTCCGCTTCAACACGATCGATTCCCACTTCGTGGGCGACCTGCGTCGCTACCGAACGGTTGTCTCCGGTCAGGAGTACCGGTTCCAGACCAAGTGCGCGGAAATTGCGGATCGCTTCAGCGCTCGTCGCCTTAACGGTGTCAGCAACGGCAGCAACACCGCGCGGGATGCCGTCCCACGAGATGATCGCGGCAGTTTTGCCCTCTGACTCAAGACGAGAGAGTTCTGCGAGCGCAGGATTCGCAAGCTCGGAAGACATTCCAGAAATGGAATGCTTGCCGATGAGTACGGAGACTCCCTCGACCGTGCCTGCAACTCCCTTGCCGGCGGTGTTCGTGAAGTCGGATACTGCTGGGAGATCAGCAGCCGTACTGCCGAGCTCATCGAGTGCGCCCTGAGCGATAGCGCGAGCGATTGGGTGTTCTGATGCGCCCTCTACCGCTGCGACATATCGGAGGAGTGTCGTGCGGTCGTGATCCGCCCCCGCTACGTCATCGAGTGACACCAAGTCAGTCAGCGACATTTCGCCTGTCGTAACGGTGCCAGTCTTATCGAGCACGATGGTGTCGACGCGACGGGTCTGCTCAAGAATCTCCGGGCCCTTGATGAGAATGCCAAGCTGGGCGCCACGACCGGTGCCGACGAGCAATGCCGTGGGAGTTGCGAGCCCGAGTGCGCACGGGCAGGCGATGATGAGGACAGCAACAGCTGCGGTGAACGCATCTGCAACGCTGAAGCCGAGCAGCAACCACGTGGCGAGTGTGCCAAGCGCGATGAGTATGACGATCGGCACGAAGATGCCCGAGATGCGGTCGGCGAGACGCTGCACGTCAGCCTTGCCGGACTGCGCTTCTTCAACCATCTTCGCCATCTGGGCGAGCTGTGTGTCAGAGCCGACGCGGGTTGCTTCGACAATGATCCGCCCACTCGTGGAGACGGTACCGCCCGCGACCACCGCACCAATAGATGCCTCAACGGGAATAGATTCGCCAGTGAGCATCGAAGCATCGATAGCGCTGTGGCCTTCGATAATTCGGCCATCAGTCGCGATCTTCTCGCCGGGCCTAACAACGAAGGCATCGCCAACAGTGAGGTCCTCGACAGGGATGCGTGATTCTGTGCCGTCTCGCAGCACCGAGACTTCCTTTGCACCGAGTTCGAGCAACGCTCGGAGGGCGGCACCCGCCTGGCGCTTCGACTTCTTCTCGAAGTAGCGGCCTGCCAGAAGGAACATGGTCACGCCCGCTGCAGCTTCAAGATAGATGTTGCCAGCGCCGTCGCTGTGCTGAAGCGAGAAGTCGAAGCCGTGCGTCATTCCTGGCATGCCAGCATGGCCGAAGAAGAGCGCGTACAGCGACCAGAGGAATGCCGCGCCGGTGCCCACGGAAACGAGGGTGTCCATGGTGACCGCACCATGACGTATGTTCGTCCATGCTGCCTTATGGAAAGGCCAGCCACCCCACACAACGACCGGTGCGGCGAGGGTGAGGGACAGCCACTGCCAGTACTCGAACTGGAGCGCAGGAATCATCGCCATTGCGATAACCGGCACAGTCAGCCAGATGGAGCCAATGAGACGTTGCCGGAGCGCAGTGAGCTCAGGATCAGCAGCGGGTTCCTCGTCGCTCGGTGTCTCGGGCACCTTCGGTAACCGTGCCGTATAGCCGGTTGCTTCAACGGCGTCTATGAGCACTTGGGGATCCATGCCTGCTGGGGCATGGATTGTCGCACGCTCGAGGGCGTAATTCACCGTGGCTTCGACATTGTCAAGCTTGTTGAGCTTCTTCTCAATGCGGTTCGCGCATGAGGAGCAGGTCATTCCACCGAGGTCGAGCTGGATGAAGTTTGGCTGGGCGGTTGCCACGATGCTTCCTTTCTAGCTGTCTGTTGTGCTCACACTGCCTGTGACGACATTGGGCGCGGATCGCGAGTGCGAGTCGGCACCCAATGCGTGTGGCCGGGCGAGCTGGTTACGCGCGAACTGCGGTGTAGCCAGCCTCATCAACTGCGGCGATGATTGCTGCATCATCGAGGGGCTGCTCTGAAGTGACTTCGAGAGTGCCGGTCTTTGCGCTGACCGCGAGCGAAATCACGCCTGGAACCTGTTCAACTTCTTCCCTGGTGTGGTTCTCGCAATTGCCGCAGGTCATGCCTGTCACGTTGTACGTTGTTGTGATCATGCGTCCAGAGTATACCCCCCTAGGGTATGAAGCAAGTGTGAATATTTAGCCCGCTGCGTGGCTGGGTCGAGCACTCGACTCGGGACTTTCGAGGGCTGGCTTGGTGAAGAGGATCGCAAAGAGTGTGGTCACCGGCATGGAAAGCACAAGGCCGGTTGCGCCGACGAGCGTGCGGATGATCTCCTGCCCGAGTTGCTCAGAAGTAACGAGTTCGATGAGATCTTTCGGAAAGGCATAGATCAGCAGGAGCACCACGAGCATGGAGCCGGCATACGCAAAGACCAAGGTGTAGATGCTCGAGGCAATGTGATCGCGTCCGACGCGCATCGCAGAGGCGTAGATGCGCCGTCGTGAGAGGTGCGGGTTCAGTGCGCGCATTTCCCACACGACTGACGCCTGGGAGACGGTGATGTCGTTGAGGACACCGAGTCCAGCGATAACGATGGTCGCCGTCAAGATGTCGTTCATTTGGATGCCCGGCACCGAAATGGAAAGACTTGACTCCTCGGTCGTTGAGATGCCGGTAAAACGCAACCAACGTGTCACCGTGAATCCAGCGACGGCGGTGAACACAATGCCGAAGATGGATCCAAAGAGTGCGGCAGTCGTACGGTGTGAGAATCCGTGGGCGAGGTACAGCACGATAATCATGATGTCGAGAGAGCCAACAATCGCGATAAGCACGGGGGAGTGGCCTGCCAAGATCGCCGGGAGGATGAAGGTTACGAGCAGCGCGACAGCGGCACCAACTCCGATGAGTGCCAGGCCGCCTCGTATGCGCCCGACGAGTATCACGACGATCACAAACAACAGCGCAACGGTGAGCATCTTGCCACCGCGCGGGTAGTCGTAGAACGAGTAGTTGGTGATGGTCTCTTCGCCGGCGACATAGTCGTGGGCAATGACACGCACATCGTCACCGACTGCGACCGGGCGGCTCTTTGCGCGCTCGGCATCCATGAAGAAGGCGATGGGTTTGCCAACGCGCAGGTGCGCACGCACGTTCAGGCAGCCGGTTGCGACCGCGGTCTCAGTACCCGGTGGCTGCTGTTCAGTACTGGGTGAGTCCTGGCCAGCGTCTTGGAGCTGTGGCTGAACGCATGAGACCTCCTCGACGTGCGTAATCTGCGCGTCGAGGACCTCGCCACTCGCCACGGACCCAGCTTCCTGCCGAGGTACGTCCTGCGCAGCTGGCCAGAGCGCGACGGTGGCGGAGATGACAGCGACAAAGATGACGAGCACGACGCCA
The DNA here is from genome assembly GCF_052850455.1 of Leucobacter sp. 1207-22. Taxonomy (NCBI): domain Bacteria; kingdom Bacillati; phylum Actinomycetota; class Actinomycetes; order Micrococcales; family Microbacteriaceae; genus Leucobacter; species Leucobacter sp. 1207-22. The sequence goes on from NZ_VXCR01000003.1 coordinate 92,365, forward strand.
GCCAGCATTGCGGATCGCCGGGTCGGCTTCTGGAGCGGGAAGAGGTTTCGTTTCTCCTCGCTGTGGTGATAGTGCATGCGGCGAATCGCCTTTCGGTTGGTTAGGAGTGCAGCAACTGTTCTGCGAGTTGCAGGAGGCGTGATTCTGAGCCCTCGCGGCCGATAATCTGCACGCCCATGCTGAGGCCGTCACGTGTTTGCAGGATCGGCACTGCGATTGCTGGCAACCCGGCGACGTTGACCATGGACGTGTAGGGCGCCCATTGGCATTGCAACTCATAGTCGGCATCGGGGGAGAGATCGGTGAATGCGCGAATCGCAGGTGGCGACATCGCCAAGCCCGGCGTGAGGACAAAGTCTGTCTGGCCCCACTGCTCGCGCATGTGTTGTGCGTGCGTATGAAGGTGTGCCGCTGCTGCTCGATTGCTTGTCTCGCCACGCGCGATTGCTCGTTCACGGAACAGGCGGGTGAGTGGCATAAGGAGCGTCTCCTCCTCGGGTGTGAAGTCGAGCAGGGAGAGACCAGATGTCCAGACCTTGCTGAATGTCTCTGCGTAGTCGCCATAGTGGAAGTCGGTGTCTTCCAGGAGATGCCCCAGGCCCTCCAGGTTGTGAACTGCAATGTCGAGTGCAAGCTTTGCGTCACTCGAAAGCGAGATTGCGTAGGTGTCTGCGAAGGGCGAGCGTGTGCTGACCCCGATACGTGCGCCAGTGAGGTCACCCGCGCGACGAACAGCAAGGCTCCAGGCGCCCTCTGCTGTTGCACGTGAAACGCCCCGCATGGCATCGCCGAGGAGCGCGGCGTCCGTTGGGGTGTGAGCCAAAGGCCCCGTCACGGTGAGTTGTGGTGCGCCAAACTCGTCACGCATGCCGTTTGCGAGGTCGCTGGGCATCGCGCCGCGTCCGGGCTTGAGTCCGACAAGGCCACAGGCAAGTGCCGGGATGCGGATCGATCCGCCGCCGTCGCTCCCTGGTGCAAATGGAAGAAGCCCACCCGCAACGGCCGCTGCGGATCCTCCGCTTGAACCGCCCGGAGTAAGAGACGGGTTGAGTGGATTTCGGGCTGCCGGAGCTATGCGGTTTTCGGAATATGCAGTAAGTCCGTACTCTGGGACTTGAGTTTTCCCCAGAGAAATGGCCCCGGCATTGCGCAGCACTGATACGCCGGGGGAATCAATCCGCGAGGGTGACAAGGGAGTCGTAGTCGCGCTGCCGCGACTCGTCGGAGAACCGATGACCGCGGAGAGATCCTTGTGTGCGATTGGCATGCCGTGCAGTATCGGCAGTGTTGTTCGCTGCTCGCGCGTGAGATGCGCTCGGCGCGCGTCGGCCTTCGCGGCAGCGTCGAGTGCGAGGTCTGCGGAAACGGAAACGAAGGCACCCAAATCGGCGTGCGCTTCGATCTGTCCAAGAAAGTGCTCTGCGGTTTCGTATGCGGTGATCTCGCCCGCGCGTAAGGCTGCGGCAAGGTCTGTTGCTGAGTCGGGAATCGCGGACATGACACCAGCATATGAGTTGCTTGTTGCGAATGACTATCAATAAGGGTTACAGTTGACGCATTGCTAGAGCGAGAATCGTTCTCAATTAGAAAGTCACCTTATGCGCCACTCTTCACTGACCAAGCGAGCACAGATGCTCGGGGCCACTGGAATCGCACTTGCCGCGACGCTATTGCTCACGTCATGCGGTACCAATACAGCAGACGCCGAGCACGGCAACCTCAAAGTCGTTGCAACGACGACGCAGCTCACTGACTTCGCGACCCAAATTGGGGGCGAAAACGTCGAAGTGACCGGACTGCTTCCCGCGGGAGGGTCAGCCCATCACTTTGATCCGACACCCGCTGACTTGCTTGCCCTTGGTCAGGCTGATGTGCTCGTCGTCAACGGCGCTGGTCTTGAGTCATTTCTCGATAGCGCGGTAGAAGCTTCGGGCTTCGACGGTGTCGTCATCACTGCGGCAGATGGCATTGATCTTGCGGAAGCAAAACAGATCACTGCGGCTGGCGAAGACGAGGCGAGTGGTGTGGCCGCTGCAACTGCTTCGGAGGCCAGTGGCCACAGCCATGAACATGCAGATGAAGAAGGCGCCCACGAGCATGCCGATCATGACCACGCGGATCACGAGCATGCGGATCACGAGCATGCCGATCATGAGCATGCCGAAGCGAGCCATGCTGCCGAAGGCAGTGATGAACATGGGCATGAGGGCCATGACCACGGTGATACCAACCCCCACCTGTGGACGGCTCCACGTTATGCGGAGGGGATGGTAACTGAGATCGCAGATGGTTTCGCACAGGCAGACCCCAAGCATGCTGCGGACTACGAGAAGCGCGGCTCAGATTACATTGCATCGCTCGCTGCGCTCGACAAGTGGGCTGCTGAACAGTTCGCTGCTGTGCCTGAGGCTGACCGAGTCCTCGTCAGCGGCCATGACTCGCTTCGTTACTTCTTGCACGATTATGAAATCGGATTCGCTGGTGCGATCTTGCCCTCGTTTGAAGACAACGCAGAACCGAGTGCGGCGCAAATTGATGCGTTGGTCGAGCAGATCCATGCGCGCGGAGTGAAAGCAGTGTTTGTGGAATCTTCGATGAGTCCGAAGCTTGCAAAGACTATTGCCCGCGAAGCGGGTGTCACTGTTGTCGACGAGACCGCGCTATATGCGGACTCGCTTGGCGTTGCAGGTACGGGAGCTGAGACCTACATTGGCGCCACCGTGCACAACACCCAGACAATTATCGAAGCCTGGGGCGGAACCGTTACTGATCCGCCCGCCACGATTGCTGCCGCGATGGAGGGATAATTCTCGTAATGAATACTGCATCTCCTGCCGCTGTCTCGCTTGACCGTGCTGCCTTCGGGTACGCGGGTCGAGCCCGTGTGCACGACCTGACGCTCGAGGTGCCTACGGGCGCTGCCGTTGCCCTCATTGGGCCGAATGGTTCAGGGAAGTCGACGCTGTTGCGTGGCCTCTTGGGGCTTTCTGACCTCACTGGTGGTTCGGTGCACGTGCTCGGCAGGCTTCCTGCTGCAGCACGACGTGACATCGGAGTGCTCCCGCAATCAGATGCGCGTGATACGAGTCTGCCGTTGACGCTTCGCCAGGTTGTTGCGATGGGGCTGTACCGACAAGCAGGAGCATTCGGTCGAATTGGGCGTGCTGGTCGCGAGGCGATTGAGGCTTCGATCGCCAACGTTGGGTTGGCGGATCACGCCGGACGTCTCTTTGGCGAACTTTCTGGCGGGCAGCAGCAGCGTGGCATCCTGGCACGTGCACTCGTCTCGCAGCCTCGTGTGCTGCTGCTTGACGAGCCCTTCAATGGCCTCGACCGTGAGAACCGAGATGTGCTGCTTGAGCTGGTGCGTGCGCAACGGAATGAGGGTCGTACGGTCATCGTGTCGACCCACGATCTTGAGATTGCGCGTGAGGCGTGTACGCATGTGCTGCTGCTTGCCTCGGGTCATGTTCCGGGGGAGCCCGGGCATCCCGCGGCATTTGGCCCGCTTGACGAGGCGCTCACGCTTGACGCCGTGAAGCATGCGTTCCATGAGGTCACCGTGGAGATCGACGAGCACACGGTCACGACAACCAGCGAAGTTGATACCCCCTGATGGTATCCCTGTTTGGTGCGGCCGGCCTTGAGTACTCGGTCTTTGATGCCTTTGCGCTGCCATTTATGAGCCGTGCACTCATCGCGGTCATCGCTGTCTCTGTGACCGCCGGCGTCGTGGGGCTCTTCGTGAGCTTCCGCGAGATGGAGTTTGTCACGGACGGCCTCGTGCACGCGGTGTTCCCCGGTCTTGTTGCGGGCTTTCTGCTTGGCGGGGCTGCTGGCATCCTTCCAGGTGCAGCCGTTGCGGCACTTGGTGCGGCGGTGTTGTTTACGCTCACTGACAGTCGTGGCGGATCGGATGCGGGTGTTGCTGTCGTGCTCACGGGACTGTTCAGTTTGGGTGTCGTGCTGATTTCTCGCGGGGGAAGCTATGTCTCACAGCTGCAGGAGCTGCTCTTTGGGCGCATTCTGACCGTCACGAGTGAGGTCTTATGGCAGATAGTGGTCGTCTCAGTTGTCGCCATGGCAATCGTGTTGATCTCACGTCGTGCGCAGCTCATGCGCGCGTTTGACCCTGTCGGGGCTGAGTCTGCAGGCTTCCGTCCGTTCGCCACCGATCTGGCACTGAATATCGCGGTCGCGCTGACGGTGGTTGCGGGCGTGCAGGCGCTTGGCGTGCTCATGGTGATCGCCGTGCTGGTGGTGCCGATCGCCGTTGCGCGACTGCTCACCAAACGGTTGACGTTGCTCGTTCCCATTGCGATGCTGATTTCGCTCATTGCAGGCATTGTTGGGCTGTGGCTTTCGTTCGACTGGTCTGTGCGAGCTGGGGCTTCGGCCTCGCCCGGCGCCATGATTGTCCTTATGCTCATCACGGCATATGTTATTGCGCTGGTAGTACGGGGCATCGCGCCGCGCAACGCACGAAATGGCAGGAGCATCGCATGAGCTATTTCACTCTCGCGGCTATTGAGCTCTCCCTGCTTGGTTTGCTTGCAGGAATCGCGGGCACGCTTATCGTGCTCCGACGACGTTCCTTCTTCGCTGTGGCATTGAGTCATGCCACCTTCCCCGGTGGCGTTGTGTTCGCGCTTGCCGGGTGGAACCTGCTCATCGGTCAGGCCCTCTTCGCTGCAGTGCTTGTTGCGATTATGGGGCTGCTCGCAAAGGTTCCCGGACAGGGATCTCAGGTGTCGAGCGGCGTTGTGTTGGCGTTTGGCTTCGCGCTCGGCACACTCCTCACTGGCCTCAACCCTGGTCTCGGTGTGCCAGTGGAAGCGCTCCTCGTCGGTTCACCGCTCGGAGTTGCCCCTTCCGACGTGATTGCGACGGGCACAGTATTGGTGCTTTCGCTCATGGTCGTGTGGCTGTTCCGCAGGCGCATTCTCTTCCAGACGTTTGACCCTGCCGGATACACGGCCGCCGGATTCTCGACCGCATCGGTTGAGCTCGTTGTGACGAGTGTTATCGCCGCCTCGGTTGTTGTGGCGATGCCAGCGGTTGGTGCAATTCTCGGAGTTGCCATTCTCATCGCACCTGCGGCTGCGGCGCGGATCATTGCGCCAACCATCACCTGGGTGGCGCCGATCGCAGCTGGACTCGGTGTCGCAACTGGTCTTGTTGGGCTATGGGTTTCGAGAGCGTTCGACCTCGCAGCTGGCGGCGCTGTCGGACTCGTCGCAACCGCAGTGTATGTGGCGGTGCTTGCTGGACAGTCTTGCGTACGCTTTGTACAAAGTGCGCGGCTTCGCTCACAGAACGCAGCGCGGTTGGGTACGGTGGAACCGCAGACAGAATGTGGAGGTGGTGACAGGCATGCCTGATCAGCAAGTCGCGCGGCCGAAGATGAAGCGGAATACGTGGCAGAAGGAAGCCGTTCGTGCCGCGCTCGTTGAGCACCGAGGTTTCGTGAGCGCCCGTGAATTGCACGAGCGGCTCTGTGCCAACGGCTCGACGATCGGTCTCGCAACCGTCTACCGAGCGGTATCTGATCTTGCTGAGTCTGGTGAAGCTGATGTGATCGTCTCGCCAGAGGGCGAAAACATTTTCCGCTTCTGCGGCACCCATCACCACCATCACCACCTCATTTGCCGCTCATGTGGTGCAACTCGTGAACTCAAGGCCTCTGTTGTCGAAGATTGGGCGAGCACCGTCGGAGCTGAGCACGGTTTCGTTGAGATTGACCACGTCGTCGACCTCTTTGGCCTGTGCGAGAAGTGTCAGGCTGCACGCGCTTAGAACTTCCTGCCCGTCAGACTTCTTAGGAAGCCCGACCCCGTGGCGTCATGGTCAAGAGGCCCTTCCCGAATATCGGAAGCCCAGACGTAGCGAAGGGCCAGTGTTCCGACATGAAAAAGGGGGCCTGTGGCCAGTCAAGAATCGTGAATTCTGACTGGCCACAGGCCCCGTTGTCGCGTAGCTGAACGAATAGCTACGACGCCTTCCGGCTACTCCTTCGTCGTAGACTCCGGTGCCGCCTCAACATCGGACTCTGATGCAACACCGGCTTCCGATGCAACATCGGTTGCGCGGAATGCCGCGACACGACGAGCCTCGATAATACCGCGTGCCCGCTTACGAGCGCGCTTCAGACGCTTGTTCTCATGACGACGCTCAACAAGCGTGTACAAGACCGGCACCAGAATCAGCGTGAGCAGTGTCGACGAGATGAGGCCACCGATCACGACGATTGCGAGTGGCTTCGAGATGAAGACGCCGCCGCCAGTGAGGCCGAGTGACATTGGGATCAGCGCGAAGATCGTCGCTGCTGCCGTCATGAGGATCGGGCGCAGACGCAGACGGGTACCGTGCTCGACAGCGTCTGCCAAGGACTCGCCACCTTCGCGCAGTCGGCCGATGAGGTCGAGCAGCACGATTGCGTTCGTGACCACGATACCGATGAGCATGAGGAGACCGATGAGCGCAGGAAGTCCCAGTGCAGTGCCGGTGATGAGCAGGCTCAAGATTGCACCGGTCGCAGCGAACGGAACCGAGACCAACAGGATCATCGGGCCACGGAAGCTTCTGAAGGTCGCAATCATGACCACGAGCACGAGTGCGATAGCCGCGAGCATTGCTCCACCAAGCTGGCCGAATGCCTCGTCCTGCTCAGCAGAAACGCCACCGAGCTCGAATGATACGCCTGAGGGCAGCTGAGTCTTTTCGATTGCTTCGGTCACTGCTGCATTTGCGGCGTCAAGCCCGCCATTCTTCGGAGTGACGCTGAGTGTGACCTGGCGCTCGCCGCCTGCGCGAGTAATCGAAGGTGCGGTGAGCACCTCTTCAACCGTCGCGATTGCGCTGAGCGGAATTGCGGTACCGCGAACCTTTGCGGCGGCTTCCTGCTCTTCCTGTGCAGCCTTCGCATCAGTCTCTGCGCGTGCAGCCTGTTCGCGTGCTTCGTACAGTCCTTCAATCTGTGCGTCGAGGCCTGCGATGCCGCCCTGCGCACCAGCGATCGCTTCCTGGAGTGCTGCGATCTGCTGCTGGCGTTCTTCCTGTGCAAGCTTTGCGGCCTGCTCATTTGGCGTCAGCGGCTTACCTGGGACAACTGGGGTCTTGGACAGCTCTGCGAGCTGAGCATTCAACTCAGAAAGCTGAGCGTTCAGCTGGCTGCGCTGATCCGCCGCGTCATTCAGCTGCTGCGAGAGCTCGTTTGCCGCGGTTGTGCGAGCATCTTCAGCCTCTGCTTCTGCCTTCTTCTGCAGAGCCTCAGCTGCGATCTTCTGTGCCTCAGCGGTTTGCTGTGGGGTGACGGGAAGCAAGATGTCACCGAGCTTGTCAGCCGGTCGCGCGGAGCCGGGGGTGCGCAGCAGAATCGAGCGATCCTGACCCTCGAACATGAGCTGGCCGACGGTCTCGCCCTCAAGCGCGTTCGAGATAGCTGCTGCAACCGATGCGCGGTCGAAGCCGAGGCGCGCTGCCTTCATCTCGTCGAGCGTGACCTTCATGACGGGCTGTTCGCCCTGCAGCTCGCTCTTGACGGCCTTCACGCCATCGCTCTTCTTGAGCTGCTCCTCAAGCAGGTCGCTCGCCTTGCGCAGCGCTTCAGGATCTTTGCCACTGATCTGCAGCGAAATGTCGCTGCCGCCAGCTCCGGCCATAAACGCGTCGTTGGTTTCCTGGCGGATCTCGCCAGCACCCTCGAGCTTCTGCATGCGAGCGTCGACCGCTTCTCCGGTCTTCTCTGCGTCAACGCCCTCCTTGAGCATGAGGGTGTACGAGATCGAGGTGGGCAAGCCAGGAGTGCTGCCGCCGAGCGAGACGCTTGTCACAACGTCCTGCACACCGGAGACCTTGAGCAGTGCCTGCTCAACAGGCTCCGCAGCCTTGATGAGCTGCTCGGCGTCGCCAGCCTCGGGCGGGGTCTGCGTGACCTGCAGGGTCTCCTGACCCGATGACCCGAGGAAGTCGGTCTGCACAAACGGAAGCATCGCAAACGTTGCAACCAAGATGAGCACCGAAGCGGTGAGCGTAATCGCGGGCCGGCGTCGGGTCGCGTTGAGCGCTGGCATGATGGCGCGCTGCAAACGGTCGGTCTCAGACGCAACCTCGTCAGCCTCAGAGAGCACGCCGTCGGTGCTGCCGTGATCCGCGCCCTTCTGCGTCTTCGCACCACGCATGAACCAGTACGCCAGAACCGGCACGATCGTCAGAGCGACGAGCAGTGAAGCGAGCAACGCAATGGTGACCGTGATCGCGAATGGGCGGAAGAGCTGACCCGCAATGCCAGACACAAGGGCGATCGGGAGGAACACAGCGACAGTCGTGAGCGTCGAAGCGGTGATCGCTCCAGCAACCTGACGCGTCGAAGCGACGACGCCTTCAACAGTGAGTGGACCGTTTCCGCGGCGACGGCTGATGTTCTCGATGACCACGATCGAGTCATCGACCACACGGCCAATCGCGATGGTCAGCGCCGCAAGCGTCAAGATGTTCAGCGTATTGTCGCTCACCCACAGGCCAATGAGGGTAATGAGGAGCGAAAGCGGAATCGAAACCGCAGCAATGAGCGTCGAACGCCAGGAACCGAGGAACGCAAGAATGACCAGAATCGCGAAGAGCAGACCGAGGCCGCCCTCGACGGAAAGATCGTGGATCGACTGCTCAATGTATGGAGCCTGATCGAAGAGCGCAACGAACTCAGCCTTCGCAGTCGGTGCGAGGCGCTCGAGCTCGGCGTTGACGCCCTTTGAAATCTCGACGACGTTTGCGCCCTGAGCCGGGTACACCTCAAGGTTGACTGAGGGCTTGCCATTCACGCGCGCAATCGAGGTGACAGGCTCGGCTTCAAGCTTCACGTCGGCGACCGCCGAGAGCTGGATAACGCCGTCTTCAGTGGTAAGCGGGAGTGCCTTGATCTGGTCGAGCGTCGTCAGCTTGTCGCCAACCGTGACCGAGATGGTGCCCGATTCCGACTGTGCCTCGCCTGCCGGTACTGACGCGCCGTTGGCCGCAAGCACTGCCTGGATCTGGGTCGTCTCGACCTTGTGCTTCGCAACGTCTGCAGGGCGCAGATCGATGACGATCCGCTCCTTCTGGCCGCCGCTGAGGTCCACGCGCTGCACGCCGGTGACGGCCGAGAGTGCTGGGACAACCTGGCTGTTCAGGCGGTCGAGGAACGCTGAGGAAGCGGCGGCCGCGTCAAGAGCTTCGCCTTCACCCTCGGTGGCCTCTGCATCGGCCTTGTCTGAGTTGCCTGCGGCAGTCGCGGCCTTGTCGCCCGCGCTGAGCATGAGCGCTGGCATCGAGTCTGAGCCGCCGGAGAAGACCTGAACGTTGGCATCCTTCGGAAGGCCGGGCTTTACCGCATCAATCGCGCCGCGGATCGCCCGCATCGTCTCATCATCGCCGTCCTTGAACGACCATTCAGCGTTGATGCTCGTTGAGCCACTCGACGTTGTCGAGGTGACCTTCGTGACCCCAGGAACTGCCGAAATGGCTTGTTCAAGCGGTTCGGTGACGGCCTGCGACATCTCCTCGGGAGCGAGTCCCTTGGAATCTGCCATGACGTAGGCGGCGGGCACCTGCATGGACGGCATGAGCTCTTGCTTCAGGGAAGTCATGGATACGAGACCCATAACTGCCACAGCAAGAGTGATCAAGCCGACAAGAAGGCGGTTTTTCAGACTGGCGCGAGTGAGGAATGACACCAGACCATACTTGCAGAATGCATAGCGGATGGCATTAGACCTAGGTGCCGTCTCGAGTGGTACCTAGGGATGACAGCACCCTGAGTTGGGGTTGGGGTTGGATGCCGCCCTGTCCGTTGACCTTCATCTGGAAAACGGCCGTCGTCCAGACGAATTCTGCGGAAAACGTCTGGACGACGGCCGAATTGCAGGTTTACGGCCGCAGCCGCCGCCGCTGTCTGTTGCCGCCGCTGCAGCCCTCAGCCGCAGCCCAGCCAGATCCCGGGGCTACACCCGCGGAAACACGCGCACCCAGCCGGGATACTTCGCTGTGCGGCCATCGCCGCTCGATTTCCCGGTGAGGCGTCGTTTGATCCAGGGGGCCACATGCTGCCGGGCGTATGCGAGTTCCTCGCGGAACGAGGGCTTTGGAATCGGATCCGCATCAATGACCCAGTCGGCTGGCGCGTCGTGGCCGAGCGTACGCAAGACATTCGTGGCGACGCGATGATGTCCGACAGGTGCGAGATGCAGGCGGTCATGAGACCAGTACTGACGCTGAGCGAGTGTGGGGTCAGACCAGTTGTCGGTGTATTTCAGGCCCAGGTCGGCGGCGGTGACACCAGCGGCGGCGACGAGTTCGGAACCCTTTGCGCTGATCCGCGACCCACTTGGCAGGCCGCCGGTGGGATTCGCGCCCGCGAGTAACAGCGGTTCCGCGCCGGATTCCTGAATGCGGCGCAACGCAGCATCAGTCTGTGCAATCACCGATGCAAGATCGGTGCCCGGACGCAACATGTCGTTGCCGCCACCGTTGAAACTCACGAGCGTTGGCTTGAGCGCGAGGGCTGGCGCCAGCTGTTCAGCGATGATGGGGCCGAGCAGCCGACCGCGGATCGCCAGGTTCGCGTACTCAATCGGCTCACCCGTTGCGTCGGCGAGACCCTGAGCGACGAGGTCGGCCCAACCTCGCACTGATCCATCTGGACGTTCGTCGCCGACGCCCTCAGTGAAACTATCGCCAATGGCGACGTAGCGGATCACGCCAACTCCCTACTTAGACGTTCTGTGCGTCGCGTGCCTGATCGATACGCTGCTGTGCCTCTGGGCTGCGTACGAGCGGGGGAACGATCTCGTTCTGCTCGTTCACAATGACGACGTCGTGATCGACATGCTCGACCATCGCGTGCACGGCGTCAATGAAGTCGCGGCGGCGGATCGCGTCCAATACACGTGCGTGGTCCTGTTCCATTTCGGCGCCCGTAGCAACGTTTGCGAGACGCCCGCGGTGCTCGGGGGTGCGAAGCTGGTCGTTGATGCCTGCGTAGAGCGAGGAGAGCAAACGGTTCTTCGCAGCATCAAAGATGAGCTGGTGGAACTTGCTGCTAAACGCGGTGGTGTCTGAACCGTCGATCATGCCGAGGACTGGGCAGCGGGTGCAACCCATTTCTTCCTTCGCAGCTTCTTCGAGCGCGACGATGTCTTCCTCGGTGCGCTGCAGGGCGGCCTGCTGCGCGGCCTCGATTTCTAGTGCGCGACGGTAGCTCAGGATCTCCTCAAGGGTGAAGTCATTGAGGAACTCGTTGAGCAACGAGCTCGTCGGGGTCGCCGAACGCACAAATGTGCCTCGCCCCGGAGCGGTCTCGAGCATGCCGACGCTCGCCAGTGAGCGCACAGCCTCTCGCACGGTTGAACGGCCGACGCCCATCTCTTCAGCGAGCTCAGGCTCGATGGGAATTCGGCTGCCGACTGGCCAAGTTCCGGTGGTGATTTGGCGTCGAAGGTACGCAAGTGCGCCGCGCGCACGTTCTGATCCCATTGTGGAAGCCATTGCTTCGCCTCCTTGTACTCACGACTGCTCGTGATTGACGCTGGTGTGACTGGCTTCGAATCGGTTCGCTCTCGCGAGGAAGCGCAGTATGAGTCAGTATAGTTGTGACCCCTTCCGGCGAGGTGGCCGGAGTCGGACGGAATTCGGAGAGTCAGATGTCTCAGGTTGCTAGTCGCGGTCCCGCGAACCCATATGCGCTCATGCGTCAGGTGCCAGAATTTACGTTGACGAGCGCGACGATCCAGGCTGGCGAGCCCATGCCCGCTGAGTTGTACGCAGAATATGCGGGCGGATCAAACCAGTCGCCGCAGCTCTCGTGGTCGGACGTGCCAGAGGGGACGCAGAGTTTCGCGATTACTGCTTATGACCCGGATGCGCCAACCGGTTCTGGCTTCTGGCACTGGGCCGTGGCGAATATCCCGGCTGATGTGCGTGAACTTCAGGTGAACGCGGGTGCGCTCGGGGGAGCCGGTCTCCCTACAGGTGCTTATATGCTGCGGAATGAGAAGGGTGAACCAGCGTTCACGGGTGCCGCACCGCCCGAGCACACTGGCGTGCATCACTACTGGTTTGTGGTGCACGCACTGAACGTTGCTCACATCGACGTACCGGCAGACGTTACTCCGGCTGTTCAAGGCTTCATGATGCGTGATGCAGTCATTGGCCGCGCGATTCTTGTCGCCACGGGGGAGTACGGACAGGCTGTGTAAAACTCGGTCACGCGACTTCGCGAGGGGAACAGGGGAGTAGCCTGGCTGCAACGCCAAACTCTTCCGTTCAGTGCTTCGGCACTGACGTTCTCCTGCGAAAGCGAGCGACCATGTCACTGCCCTCACGCCCCGGTCTCGAACACGTTGCTGCGTACCGTCCCGGTAAGCCTGCACCCGTCGGGCCCGATGGGCTGAGCGCAAAGCTGTCGTCAAACGAGAACCCATACGACCCGCTGCCTTCGGTGGCCGCGCGCGTGCAGGCGTGCCTGCCCGCTGCAATCAACCGCTACCCAGATCATGGTGCCGTTGCAATCGGTGAGGCTGTCGCAGCTCGCTTTGGCGTGAAGTACGAGAACGTGGTGTTCGGGTCGGGTTCTGTCGAGGTCGCCGGTCAGATTATCCACGCGGTGACGGGGCCTGGCGACGAGGTGATGTTTGCGTGGCGGTCCTTTGAGGCGTATCCGATTCTTGTGCGGGTGGCTGGTGCGGTGCCCGTTGAGGTGCCGCTTGATGCGCATGCTCGTCACGACCTTGCGGCCATGGCTGACGCCATCACCGATCGCACCCGCTTGATCTTTGTCTGCAACCCCAATAACCCGACTGGCACTGTGGTGGATCGCGCAGACTTTGAGCGACTCCTTGCGCGCGTTCCCGAGAATGTGGTCGTCGTGGTCGATGAGGCGTACACGCACTTCGACCGCGGTGCGGAGTCGCCTCGTGGCATTGAGTATTTCGGAAAGTTCCCGAATGTCGTTGTGCTGCACACGTTCTCAAAGGCATACGGACTTGCGGGCCTTCGTGTTGGGTATGCGATTGCTCCAGTTGCGCTCGCAGACGACCTGCGCAAGGTTTCGATTCCATTCGCGGTCTCTGCACTCGCCCAAGAGGGGGCCCTTGCATCGCTGGAAGCGGAAGGTGAACTGCAAGAGCGCGTCGATCAACTGGTTGCTGAGCGTGAACGAATGGAGGCGAAGCTCGCAGACCTCGGGGTCGCCTGTGTTCCGTCGCAGGCCAACTTTGTCTGGCTGCCCGCGAACGAACGGAGCGACGAACTCGCCGAACTGTTCGCAGCGCGTGGGATCTCAGTTCGGTATTTCCCTGGCGACGGTATGCGCATTTCGATCGGCCTTCCCGCAGAGAATGATGCCGTGCTCGAAGTTGCTGCGAAGTTTGCTGCCTAGCGTTTGCGCGCAAGCCTCGTGACACAAGCGCGTGCCAACATTGCTTAACGCTCGCAAAAGTGGGCAATATCATTGCTTGCAGGGCTGCGCTCGTCGCAATGTGATTTTGTGACCGTTCTCGCATCACAAAACGACAACCGTTTCACAAACGGTCGATCAGGCATTTGAAACCGCAGTGAGTTCGCACATACGATGCTTCTAGCGGTGGCGACAGTCCTGCGGTCCGAGACGTGCGCAATGGCGGCATGTGCTGGTCCCGTTGGGAGCAGAGTTGTGACCGCCCAGCCACGAGATTTCCCGTGGTGTTGACTAACCCCGTAAGGATCCACACCTATGCGACAGACCTCATTCTCCCGTCGCGCGCTCGCAGTAGTCGGCCTGACTGCTGCTGCCGCCCTCACCCTCAGCGGCTGCTCGAGCACCGACAAGGGCTCAGAAGCTAACGCAGACGTTGTCACGGTTGGCATTAGCCAGTTTGTGCAGCACCCTGCGCTTGACTCGGCGACTGCTGGTTTTAAGGAGGCCTTCAAGGAGGCTGGCTACGTCGAGGGTGAGACCGTCATCTTTGACGAGCAGAACGCGCAGGCTGAGGTTCCCACCGCGGGCACCATCGCTGAAAGCTTCGCTGGCAACAAAGACATTGATCTCGTGCTTGCAGTGGCGACCCCTTCAGCTCAGGCAGCAGCAAACTCGATCACCGAGGTTCCCGTGCTCTTCACCGCGGTCACTGACGGCGTCGAGGCACAGCTCGTTGCGTCGAACGACGCTCCTGGTGCAAACGTCACCGGTACCAGCGATGCTGTTCCCGAAGAAGCGCTTGAGCAGCAGTTCCAGCTCCTCAAGGAGATCAGCCCCGACGCAAAGACCGTCGGCATTGTCTACGCATCGGGCGAGGTCAACTCTGAGGTCCAGGTGAAGAACGCGACCGAGGTTGCGAAGAAGCACGGCCTCGAGATCAAGACGTCGACCGTCACCTCTATTGCAGACGTTCCCTCAGCAGCAGAGGCGCTTGGCAAGGTTGACGCGTTCTACGTCCCCACCGACAACGTTGTGGTTGCTGGCATCGCATCGCTCGTGAAGGTTGCAGAAACCAACAAGGTTCCCGTGATTGCTGCTGAGGCAGGCACCGTCGAGGGTGGCGCACTCGCAACCATCGGCATCGACTACTTCGCACTCGGCAAGCAGACCGGCGAGATGGCAGTGAAGATCCTCAAGGGCGAAGCGGATCCCGCAACCATGCCAGTTGAGTTTGCTGACACCCTTGCAAGCACCTACAACTCGGCGGCTGCAAAGGCTATGGGCGTTGAGCTCCCCGCGTCGATCACCGCTGACGGAACAGACGTCGCAAAGTAATACTGCTGACATCAGCGGTAAGTGGTGAGCGCAAGCTCATCTCTGGGTACCGGCCATCGTTTCACGCGATTGGCCGGTACCCTTATTTACTAAACATGCTTGGCGCCGCACAGCTTGCTGTGGCCGTCGAACGAAGAAGCCCGTTTCCGCACGGGACAACACAATGAATAGGACAACCGCATGATCGGTGCGCTCGAACTCGGCCTGCTCTACGGAGTGATGGCACTCGGGGTCTACTTGACCTTCCGTGTGCTGAATTTCCCTGACCTCACCGTTGACGGTAGCTTTACCACCGGTGGTGCGACGGCGGCCTCGATGATCGTGCTCGGTTTTAACCCCGTGCTCGCGACCGCAGCTGGTTTCGGTGTTGGCCTCATCGCGGGTGCAATTACCGGCCTGCTCCACACCAAGGGCAAGATTGATGGTCTGCTCGCCGGTATCCTTACCATGATTGGCCTGTGGTCGATCAATCTGCGGATCATGGGCACGACGAAGGAAGGCGTTGCCGGAACCTCAAACGTTCCGCTGCTGCGCGCCGACACCGTCTTCACCCCCATCGATAACGCTGGCCTCGGCAAGAGCTGGTGGAGTGTCCTCATCATCTTCGCTGGTGTCTTCATCGTGAAGCTCATTGTTGATTGGTTCCTGTCGACGAACCTCGGACTCGCGGTTCAGGCGACCGGCGACAACGGCCCCATGATCTCAAGCTTTGGTGTCAGCACTGACGGCACGAAGATCCTCACGCTTTCTCTCTCGAACGGCCTCGTCGGACTCTGCGGCGCACTCGTCGCCCAGTACCAGGGCTTTGCTGACATCAGCATGGGCGTTGGCCTCATTCTGATCGGCCTTGCGTCGGTGATTCTCGGTCAGGCGATCTTCGGACAGCGCTTCATTTGGGTCGCGACGTTCGCCGTCATCTTTGGTGCGGTGCTCTACCGCATGATCATCTTCTTGGCGCTCAAGGCTGGCCTTGACCCCAACGACATGAAGCTCGTCACGGCACTGCTCGTTATTGCCGCACTGCTGCTGCCGCGCTGGGGCTTCCTCAAGAAGGTGCCGTCGCTGTGGAGTCGAGGCGGCAAGGTCGTCTCAGCTGAGGATCGCGACACCGCTCTCTTCGATGACTCGACGCCATCGACAACAGAGAACATCAAAATCGACGCTGCAAACGCGAATGCGAAGGGCTAATCGACATGCTGCAGATTGAACGCATCTCAAAGACCTTCTTCCCCGGCACCGTCAACGAGCGCCGTGCGCTCAACGAGATCAGCCTGACGCTTGCTGAGGGCGATTTCGTCACGATCATTGGCTCGAACGGTGCGGGTAAGTCCACGCTGCTCAACGCCATTTCAGGTCGCTACTCGGTTGATTCTGGCACCATCGACATCGCTGGAAACCGCGTCAACAAGCTCAAAGAGCACCAGCGTGCGAAGTACGTTGGTCGCGTATTCCAGGACCCGATGGCTGGCACTGCCCCTGACCTGACGATCGAACAGAATCTTGCCCTGGCTGTGCGCCGAGGCAAGAGCCGTGGTCTTGGCCCGGCATTGACGCGTGGCCAGCGCGAGCGCTTCCGCGAAGAACTCACGTCACTCGAGCTTGGCCTTGAGCATCGTCTCACTGCCAAGGTTGGCCTGCTTTCGGGCGGCCAACGACAGGCACTCTCGCTCCTGATGGCGGGCTTCACCAGCCCAGAGATTCTGTTGCTTGATGAGCACACCGCTGCACTCGATCCGCAGCGTGCAGCGCTCGTCACCGATCTCACGGGACGCATCGTCGGCCAGGGTGGTCTCACGACCCTCATGGTGACGCACAACATGGAGCAGGCGCTCACCCTTGGTAACCGTCTCATCATGATGCACGAGGGCCAGATCGTCTTCGAAGCAGACGCTGAACGGAAGAAGACACTGACCGTCGCAGGCCTGCTTGAGGAGTTCTCGAAGATTAAGGGCGCGCAGCTCGACGATCGCGCACTGCTTTCGTAGAACCCGCGCGCTGGGTCCGCACGCTGGAACCATCCGCTGGATCGGCCGCCTGAGGGACCGCCGCATCGCGAAACGGGCTTGTTCATTCGAACAGGCCCGTTTCTTGCGTCTAGCGGGGGCCGTCTGGAGTTGTGTGCGACGCAGCATCTCGGACGTGTACACGTCCGAGCGCGGTCTGCAGCTGGGCTTCGAGTACGGGCACACGAGGGTCAAGCAAGAACCTGTCATCTCGTGGAATGTCTCGTGAGACGGCGACTTCCGCAACGATCCGCGCCCCGATTGCCTCACGCGATTCTGGCATCGTCGTTCCGCCTGATCCGCCTGATCCGCCTGATCCGCCTGATCCGCCTGATCCGCCGCCGAGCACGAGTGCACGGTCAGCAAGCCGCACGGCTTCTCGAATGTCGTGCGTGATGAGCAAGATGCTCCAGCCGTGCTGCTCCCAGATCGTGAGTAGCCAACGCTGCAGGTCGTCGCGCGTGATCGCATCGAGCGCGCCAAAGGGCTCGTCGAGCAAAAGTACGGGCTTTTCTTGGACGACCGTGCGCAAGAAAGACACCCGCTGTCGCATGCCTCCCGAGAGCTGGCGGGGAAAACGGTGTTCACTTCCGGTGAGTCCGAACGGTGGGAAGAGCGCCGCGGCGCGTTGCCGAGCCTCACGCTTGGGGATCCCCGCGACTTCGAGCCCAATGCACGCGTTATCGACCATATTGCGCCACGGAAGAAGCACGTCTCTCTGCGGCATGGAAGCGAATGGGCGAAGCGCCCCCATTGCGGCTGGGTCAATCACAGTGCCGCCATATCGGATCTCACCCGAACCTGCACGCACTGCACCAGTGAGGAGCGATAGCAGCGTCGACTTTCCACTTCCGCTCGCACCGACGAGCGCCACAATTTCGCCAGGGGCGACGCTCAGGTGCAGATCTTCAAGCACCCGGTGCGAGCCAAACCCAGCCGAAATACCATCAAGCTCAAGTAGCTGTGCGCTCACGCGACTTTCCCCCGTTCGACTCTGAGCCACGGCACGGTGATCCGCTCGATCAGCATGACCGCCCCGTAAAGCGTCAGCGTCAGCACCGAACTCATCGTCACGGCTGCAAGTACCAGGTCAGTGCGGAACACATGCTTCGCCGACTGCATGTACACACCGAGCCCAGCGATTGCGCCAGCGTACTCAGCGAAGATCGTTCCGACGACGGCGTACGTAATCGAGATGCGCAATGCGGAGAAGAACGATGGAATGCTCGCGGGCAGACGGATCAAACGAAACACCTGCCACTTTCCTGCCCCCATCGAGCGCAGTAGTGCTTCGGCCTCAGGGTCCGCTTCCGCGAAGCCTCGCAACAGTCCAACCACCATGGGAAAGAATGTCACGAACGCGACGAGGAGCACCTTTGGCAAGAGTCCGAACCCGAACCAGAGCACGACGAGTGGCGCGAGTGCGATCAGGGGGAGCGTCTGGCTGACGACAAGAATCGGGAGGATCGCCCGTCGCAGGAGAAGCGAAAAATCGAGCAGGGCTGCCGCAAGAAACGCGACAACCACCGAAAGGCTAAAGCCAACGACCGTTGCAGTCAGCGTCGGAATGAGGTGTCGTACGAGGGCATCGCGCTCGGTGAAGCCTGCTTCAGCGATGCGCGTGGGGGATGGCAGCATTTCTTGCGGTACGAGTCCGCCTTGTGAAGATGCCTGCCACACCCCGAGCAGTACACCGCACGCGAGCGCGGGCGGCAGCACAAGGGCTGCCACCCGCGCACCTCGTGACTGGCTCACTTCAGCAGTTCGTCGGTGTAGTAGGTGCTCCAGTCGGGTTCAACGGTGACTGGCTTTCCCTGAGCATCAGCCAAGAAGCCGCCCTCGAAGAGGAAGCTGCCAAAGTTGTTCCACGCCTCGGGGTTTGCCGCGCCAATCGCATGCCCCTCCTGCACGAGGTAGCCGTCTTCAGCCATGAGCTTGGCGCTGCGCTGCACGAGTTCGCGAGCTGTGCCCAAGGTGTCGGGGTTTGCGTCGATAAGAATCTCAGCGGCCTGCTCGGGGTGATCAGCAGCGAACTGGTAGCCCTTCGCGACCGCGTTCACAAACGCTCGGGCCTCATCGGGGTGCGCTGCGAGGTACGCGTCGCTCGAAATGATTCCGGTTGACTGCTGCTCAGGCACGCCGAAGTCTTGGTAACGCCATGCCTGGTAGGGGTGACCGTCAATGTCATTTTGCAGGTTCTCCCAGGTCGCAACCGACAGCGTGAAGTCGATGCGGCCCTGCGACAGGGCTTCGTATGCGCCCGTGTCGAGCACGACCTCTTCAAAGGTTCCGGTACCCCCGTCGCCCTGGATCGTTGATTTGGCGAGCGCAGGGAAGAGTGGCGCACCAAAGCCACCGAAGATCTTGCCATCGAGGTCCTTCGGGCGAGTGATGTCTTCACGACTGTTCAGCGCGACCAGGCGCCCCGTATCAGTCTGGGTGACTCGATAGACCGAGATGACATCAAGCCCGGAGGTGCGAGCCATCTGCACGCCTGACTGCCCGCCAATCCCAAAGTCTGCCTCGCCTGCCGACACCAGCTGGGTGGATGATGTCGAGCCATACGGCAGAATCTCGACGTCGAGCCCGGCGTCTGCGAAGTACCCCTCAGCCTCAGCGACATAGACGCCGATGTGGTTGGTGTTCGGCGCCCAGTCGAGTGCGAAGGTGACAGATTTCTCTGCTTCGCCAGCAGCATCCGGGGTGCTAGTACTGCAGCCAGCGAGTGCCAAGGCTGCCGCGGCGAGTGCAGCCGTTGCTGCGATCGCGCGGCCAAAGGTATGTGGGTGATGACGCATGTGCGTGCCCTTTCAGTGTTCACTGGGCACGGGTATGTAGAAGAGTGTCTCCCTGCGCTGGCATGATCCAGATCAGGTTCGACGGTCGAAGGTTGATGACCTTCCTCTCAGCCCGGCCTACCGGACTCCCGTGTGAGCTTCACCGTAACAGAATCCGCATACCCGCGTTGGTTCGTGCCAGAGAGGGCTGCACGGTAGCGCGGAATTTGCGATCCCCTATGGTTGATCGTGTGACCGCACCAGACGTTGCCCCCGTTGCCCCTGTTGTTCCTGTTCAGTCGCCTGCGCAGCCGCTCGCGCATGCGGCTGCGCCAGCCCTCGCCCCAGAACAGTACGGCGTCGGTGCGCGATTTACCCTCTCGGTCTATGACTCTGATTACGTGCGCATCATTCTGGGTGCGCTCGCAGACGCAAATCGTGACGGGCTCACCATCGAGACGAACGACATCTCCACCTTCATCGGCGGATCTGAACAGCGTGTGCTTGAGTTCCTGAGTGAGGTCATCGCAAGCGCTGCGAGCACTGGCGTGCACCTATCTGCAACGATTCTGCTGTCGCGCGGATGCCCTGGTGAGCTGACGTGTGCTCTGCCTGCTGGCGTCTCGGCTGTGGGCGCAGCCTCGGTGGTGCTTGCACCCACTGGAGTGCGAGCTCGCGCGCACTGGTCGCTGTACCCGTTGCTTGATGGTGACTCGACTGGCGACCACATGACGCCCATTTATGCGGCGATTGAAGCTGCCAAGCACGCAGGGGTGTATTCGGGCTCGGATCACTTCGCAACACGACTCGATGGTGATCTCGCTGATGTGCTCGCAACCGCAGCAAACGGGTGGATCGGCGTCGGTGCTGTGGTGCAGCACGTCACGACTCACCTCACGGTCTCGCTGAACAGTCCGACCGCGATCGCGGACTGACGAGTTCGACGTCAAACGTAAGGGGAACCAGTGACACAGTCTCAGACCGGTGACGACACCGCCCGTCAGATGCACCTGGTTGCCATGGTGAACCCGCCGACCAGCCAGTACGCAGAGAACTGGCGCAACCCGCTCTCGCGAAATGACTGGCTGAGCGGCAGGTTCTTTGCTGATCTTGCGCGAACGCTTGAGCGCGGCTGCTTCGACATGATGTTCTTCGCTGATGCGCTCGCGGTTCCTGAAGATCGCGCTGGTGAGTTCGCCACGACGCTGCGTACTGCTGGCAAGGGGAGTATCTACTTCGATCCGCTCACCCTCATTTCGCACGTTGCCGCGGCAACGACGCATCTTGGGCTCGGGGCAACGGTGTCGACGAGTTTTGTGCCTCCGTATGCGATTGCGCGGCAGTTGCTTTCGGTAGATCACCTCTCTGGTGGTCGTGTTGCTTGGAACATTGTCACGTCGACGACCAACGCTGAAGCCCGGAACATGGGCCACGAGGCAATTGCCTCGCCCACCGACCGCTACGACCATGCGGATACGGTCGTCGAAACCGTGCGTGAACTGTGGCGGTCATGGGACGCTGATGCGCTCGTGTGTGACCAGACAAGCGGGGAATTTGTGGACGCGGATCGTGTGCACCGCATCCCGGAGGGGTTGCTGTCACGGGGCCCGCTCACCCTCCCGCGGAGCACGCAGCGCGAGCCGGTGCTCATGCAGGCGGGTTCGTCTCCACGCGGCCGAGCGTTCGCAGCGCGCTGGGCAGAGATTGTGTTCGCAATCGGCGACTCTGCTGACCACATGCGTGAGCTGCGGACCGAGCTCCGGGAGCGGGCGCGACTTGACTACGGGCGCGACCCGAATTCCATTCGGGTGTTGCAGGGTGCGCAACCGATCGTTGGCGCGACCGATGCTGCCGCCACCGCGAAGCTCGCCGAGTTGCGGGCGGCCATCGACCTGCCGTCAGCGGTGACGAAGCTTGAGCGGTTGTTACACGCAGATCCGCTGGACGTGACCGCGTCTGCGGTCGAGGTGCTTGATGCACACCGTGGTGCAACCGGAAGCACAGGTTTTGAAGACATGCTGCGTTCGGTGAGTGAACGCCGGTCATTCACCGTCGCTGATCTCGCACTTGAGCAGGCGATGAATCAGTTGCATCCGCAGCTCGTTGGCTCGCCAGCGTCGATCGCTGATGAGCTAGAGCAGCTCTTCCAGACCGAAGCTGCTGACGGCTTCATCATCTTCCCGGCGCTCTATCACGCGTCGTTCGAGGACTTCGTAAACGGTGTCGTCCCCGAACTGCAGCGTCGTGGAGTGTTCAGGAACTCGTATGGTTCCTCAACGCTCCGCGGGACACTTGGGCTGAGTCGCTGAGAACACACAGCGAACATCCGCGTGTTTCACGCCACCCTGTGTCGATTCGAGCTTTAGGGTAAAGACATGGCAGAGCAGGTGTTCCCTTGGGCAGCAAGCGTCCCCACGATAGTGGATCGTGCGGCACAGTGGCGGGATGCAGCGCAGGCGCATGGATCCGCCGACTCAGCTGACTTCAGCTTGCTCGCTGGAATCTCAGGCGACCCGTCACAACGGGAATTCGTCAACCGTCTTGTTGAAGTGCTGTTCGGCACCGAAGACGCGTTTACCGCTGCAACGGGGTTGCGCGATGCGTCACAAAACATGCCTGACTCGATGCCGATGAAGGATCGACTGTTGCTTCGAGCGAGCGGTACCGTGTCGTTCGGTCTGCCGTGGCTCGTGAAGCCGCTCGCCCGTAGACACCTGTTGGGTCGGGCATCGGAGCTCATCGCGCCGGTCCGCATCGCGGTAAACACGAAAGACGGCACAACGAAGTTCACCGGCGTCACCGAGGCGCTGCGCGCGATCTCCGATGAGGGGTGCGCGCCGGTTGTCACGCTGCTCGGCGATGCGATCTCTGGCGACGAAAGCGCTGCGGTGGAGGTCACCCGTCTCACGGCACTCATCGAACATCCTGCAGTGCACCAGGTTGCGATTGATCCCGGCCGCCTCGTTGCGCGATCACGCGGAGGGGAGTGGGCGATCGATGCCGATGCTACCCGCGTCGTTGCAGCACTTGCCCCGCTCGTGCTTGCTGCCGTTGAACACGATGTCACGGTCACGCTTGAGCCGTCTGATCTGGCCTGGGTCCGGTTGCTTCCCACGATTGTGCGCGGCACCCTGAGCGACCCGAATGCCAAACGCCTGCGCTTTGGCGTGCGCCTGCCGAGCGATCTTCCTGAGTCGCGCGAGCTCTACGCAGAGCTGCACTGCTTCGCTCAGACGCACGTCGCGCAGGGCGGAGCCCCGCTCGAGGTGGTCATTGGTCAGTCGCGTTTTGCTCCGCGTGAGCGGATCCGCTCAATTCTCTCCGGCCTCGCCGTGCCAGTGATCGAAGAGCAGCTGGAAGCTGACGCGCAGTTCATGCGCCTCATCGAGCTGGTGCTGCACCCTGGGCGTGCGGCGGTGATTCGCCCCGTGATCGCGACGGAAGAGCCGCGCATTGCTGCGGCGGTGGTCGAGGTCGCCGAGGTGCTGGAGTCGACCGCGCTCTACAGCTTCCGGTTGCGCAGCGGCGTGAGCCCGCAGCTTGCCCAGGCACTCCGCGCCCACGCTGAAGTGCAGGTCGTGCTGCCCCTATTGCCGCGCGACGAGCATGCCGGAGCCGTCGAAACCCTCGTCGGCTACATCGCTGAGTTTGCGGCGGCGGATCTCGACCCAGATCCAGACGCAACATTCATGGAGTCCGCAGGTCTCGCGCAGATGCCTGCACCGACGTCGCATCGCACGCAGCATCGCGCGCGTGAGTGGGATCCGAGCGAGCGTGACAGTGCGCTCTTCTACAAGGCCCCCGATGAGACCACTCGCTTTGATACCGGCGGCCTGACCGCTGCCGTACTCGGACTCAACCAGCAGGAAACGGGCGAGGTCACCCTCGAAGAATTTGGCCCTGCACGCACCATTCCTGCAGTCTCGGCCTCCGGCTTCGCGAACGAACCACTGACGGACGCGAGCGTCACTGCCAACCGGGCCTGGGTACGGGAACTGCTCGTGCGATCCGCGACCCTGGCAGCCGGCTCAGATGCCGTCGACGCAACGATTGCGCTTTCAGCGGCGGATCTCGACCCTGCTGCAGCAGCTCAGGCCGCGCGCGAGGCCGCAGCAATGTGGGCGAGCCAGTCACACTCGATTCGTGCGGTGCGCCTGCGCCGAGCAGCGCTCGCGACCGCGGCCGCACGCGACCGTGTCTTTACCGAGCTTGCCGCTGCGACCGGCGCTCCCGCCCGCGTGCTCGACGCGCAGGTCAACCTCATCATTGACGCCGCAAGGTACGCGGCCCAGCTTGCCGAGGGCCTGCAAGCGATGCGCGGCGCAACCTTCGTACCTGACCGTCTCGTGCTCGTATTTGGTGACGAGCAGGCATCGCTCGGTGTGCAGTGCAGTGCGGTGCTTGCAGCGCTCGCCGCAGGCAGCGGCGTGTTGTGGGCGGTGCCCGCCGAACTCGTGTCCCCTGCACAGGCCTGCGTGGAGGAGTGGGAAGCTGGCGGCCTCACCCCGGGTGCAGTCAGGGTTGTTGGCTTGACGGTCGAAGATACGCTCGCCTCGCTCGGCGCGAGCCCCATGGTCGATCGGGCGGTCGTGTTTGGCCGTCGTTCGCTCGGTCGTTCGCTCGCGCGGCACCGCCCAGACCTACGGGTCGAAGGGCACTTTGTTTCTGGTTCTTCCATGTTGATCACGCCAACTGCCGAGGTTGAACGCGCGGTTGCTGACCTGATTGATTCCGCGTTCCGCTCCGACGGCAGCACCCTAGATTCCATGAACCGCGTGATCTTGCTGGGGAGCATGGGTCGCTCGAAGGTCTTCCGTGAGGGGCTCGCCGAGGCCGTTCGTGCGCTGCGGGTCGGCGACTCCGTGCGACCTGATGGTGGCGCGGATCCGCTTGCGTACGATGTCGGGCCGCTTCCAGCGCCGCCGTCTGCGGCTGGTCTGCGCGCACTGACGGAACTTGGCCGTGGTGAAGAGTGGCTCGTGCAGCCGCGCATGCTGAGCGAAGACGGCAGGCTGTGGAGCCCCGGCGTTCGGATGGGCGTATCGGCGAAGTCGCAGTTCTGGGATGACGCCGTTGGCATGCCAGTGGTTGGTCTCACCCACAGCGCTATGCTGTCTGACGCGATTGCACAGCAGAACGCGCTCGGCACCGGCGCTGCGGCTGGCCTGCAGTCGTGGGACGAGCGGGAGATCGAGACCTGGCTCGAAGACGTGAGCGCCGCGACACTGATGGTGAACAAGCCACTCGGCTCGCAGCTCATTGAGCGCCAACCGCGTGGCGGTTGGGACGACGCCGTGATGGGTCTGCCAGCACTGAGCGGCGGCCCGCACTGGCTCGTCGGGCAGGGGTCGTGGACGCGTCGCCGTGGCACCCGCAGCGACACCCTGCATCTGCGCGGGCTCGATCCTGAAATCGGTCGTCTCATCGAGATGCTCCAGGGTGACATCGCGTATGAGGAGTTCGATGAGCTTCGGCGTGCTGCCCTCGACGACCAGCTCACCTGGCGCACCGATCTTGGTGCTGTGCACGACGAGATCGGGCTCGGTATTGAACGCAACGTGCGCCGTGCATGGCCTGTTGCCGTGCAGGTGCGCCTAGCACAGGGTGGTTCCGTCGTTGGCCTCGCTCGTGTGCTCGTGGCTGCCTTCTTGACGCGTGCCCCCATCGAGGTGTCAACCGGCGAGGTGTTGCCGCCAGAGCTCACTGCGTTCTTGGGCGCTCAGCAGATCGACGTTTCCCGTGAAACTGATGACGACTGGCTTGCGCGCATTGCTGTCACTGGTCCGACTGCTGGTGAGGGGATTGTGGCGGATCGAGTTCGACTCATCGGAGGCGACCGTGTTCGCGTCGCAGAGTGGATGGGTGGTCTCGACCGCGCAGCACTCTGGGCCGAGCCAGTGACGATGGCCGGGCCGGTGGAGATGCTCGTGTTTCTGCGGGAGCAGTCGATTTCGGCTCGCGCCGAACGTCACGGACTCGCCTACGAGGTGCCTGGGCTCGACGAGCTGCTGGGCTAGAAAGCGCGCTACGCGGCGCGTTAGGAAGCGAGCTACGCAGCCGAGGTGACGGGCGTGACGTTTCGCGTGAGTGCTTCGGTGTGCTCACGACTCCAGTTCACGAGCGGGTGCAGTAGCGAGATGAGCTGCAGACCTGACTTCGTGAGCGTGTAAGTGATGGTCACGGGTGTGGTTGGCTGCACCTCGCGCAGTATGAGCCCTTCGCCTTCGAGCTCCTTCAGGCGTGCAGAAAGCAAGCGGTCAGAGATGCCGTTGATGAGGTGCTGGTATTCAGAGAAGCGCCGTGCACCGCGTGCGCCTGCGAGCAGGATCGCCGCATTCCACTTGCGACCTGCGAGCTCTGCTGCCGACTGAAAACGACGGCATTCTTCTTCGTTGATGTGCATCATGGTGTTCTCGGTCACGTCCAGCTCCTAACTATTAGTAAGTAGCTTACGTGACGTTCGCGCTTTTGTGAAGGCTGGGTCATTCTGGAGTGAGTCGTCAGCACCACTGACGACATAGACCGCTCGGCGAAGCCGAGCGAATGGTTCACAGACACGACGGAGCGTGAAACATGCAGCACAAGATCGGTATTCTCGGAGCGGGGCGCGTAGGCGCTGCCATTGCCAGGGTTGCGGTCGCCGCTGGGTACGATGTTGCGATTGCATCTTCCGGGTCGGCCGCCGACCTTGAGTTGCTTGCAGAGCTCGTGACCCCGGGTGCACGTGCCATGGACGCTCACGGAGCTGCGGAGCACGGCGACATCGTCGTCGTCGCTGTTCCGCTGCACAAGTACACGAGTGTGGATCCAGCGGCCCTACACGGCAAGATCGTTGTCGACGCGATGAACTACTGGGAACCCACCGACGGATCGCTCCCCGCCTTCGCCGCGGCTCACAGTGCAGGAGGAGCGGGCACGAGCTCGGTGGTCCATGAGCACTTCAGCGGATCCGCGCTCGTGAAAACCCTCAACCACATCGGCTAT
This sequence comes from Leucobacter sp. 1207-22, assembly GCF_052850455.1. Taxonomy (NCBI): domain Bacteria; kingdom Bacillati; phylum Actinomycetota; class Actinomycetes; order Micrococcales; family Microbacteriaceae; genus Leucobacter; species Leucobacter sp. 1207-22. The sequence continues at coordinate 118,893 of NZ_VXCR01000003.1, forward strand.
CACGACATCGAACTCGACGCGCGACCAGATGCGCCAACGGGCGACCCCGTGCGCAGGGCACTCGGCGTCGCGGGCGATGACGCAGGAGCTGTCAGTGCGGTCGCGAGCTTCATCGACGCGATTGGCTTCGACGCGGTGCCAACAGGGCCGCTCGCATCTGGGGTCTTGTTCGAGCCGGGATCGCCGCTCTTTGGCGCGCGTCATACGGGCCCAGAGATCCGCGCACAGGCCGATGATCTCTGTGCTGTGCACTGACCCCACACGCTCGGTGCAGCAAGCTCAACAACTCACTTCATACCGGGAGAACACCATGCAGATAGGCGCCTACAGTTTTGGCGACACCCAATTCACTGCCGATGGCGAGCAGGCTGACACCGCGGGTGCGATCCGCAATCTGTTCGATGCCATCGTGCATGCCGACAGCGTCGGACTCGACTACTTCGCGATCGGCGAGCACCACACGATGAGCATGCCAGCGTCATCGCCCGGCACGCTTATTGCGGCCGCCGCCGCCGCGACCAAGCAGATCATTCTTGGCAGCGGTGCGAGCATCATCAGCACGGACGACCCGGTGCGCGTGTACCAGCAGTTTGCGACCGCAGACGCGATCTCAGGCGGCGGACGTGTGGAGATCACTGCAGGGCGCGGATCCTCCGTCGAGACGTTCCCGCTCTTTGGCTACGACCTGGGAGACTACGACCGCCTGTACTCGGAAAAGCTCGACCTGCTGCTGAAGATCAACGAGAGCGAAGACGGGTACGTGTCCTGGCGCGGATCGGTGCGCCCGGAGCTCGATCACCTTGCCGTCGTCCCGCGGCCTGCATCGGGACGCCTCCCGATCTGGCTTGCGACAGGTGGCAACGCGCAGTCGTCAGCTCGGGCCGGTCGCCTTGGCATCCCCGTGGCGTACGGCATTATCGGCGGCGAACCGCACCGATTCGCGCCGCTTGCGAATCTCTACCGGAAGTCAGCCGAACAGGCTGGGCATGCGGGCGACCAGCTGCAGGTATCGGTCGGAGCCCTCGGCCTGATCGCGCCGACCAAGCAGGAAGCGCTGGATCGCTTCTACCCGGGTTGGCACAACCTGACGGTTGAAATGGGCAAGCTTCGAGGTTGGCCACCACAGCCGCGAAGTGCATTCGAGGCGCAGACTGGTCCGCTTGGCGGGTTCTACGTCGGCGCACCAGATGAGATCGCGGACCGCATCGTGGCGCTACACGGTCACATGGGCCACACGCGTCACTTCCTGCAGATGGATGTGGGTGGACTCCCGCAAGAGCACTTTATTGAGTCGCTGACGCTGCTTGCGACAGAAGTGGCACCGCGGGTGAAGAGGCTTCTCGCGAAAAAGTAATGCGGGTCGCGAGGGGAAAAAGAACGAGCCGCTCGGTTGGTGATGGCCGAGCGGCTCGTTTGCGTCTGCGTGCGTCCCGCAGCGACTGTGAACGCGTGCGTGACGCGTCTTGTTGTCTGGGCTTAGAAGCGCCAGGCGACCGCCTGGAAGCCCGCCGGGGGCTCAGGGGTCCAATTCTCGACCTTGGTGACAAGGCCTGATCCGCCAGGAACGTTCGACTGGATGATCGTGAAGGTGCCGTCGTCATTCACTCCGGTGATGAGCAGGGTGTGCACGCCAGATACCCACGAGGTGGGGGAGTCGATGCTCTCGTACTGGATGACGTCACCGGGCTGGGCATCTGACATGCCGAGGCGAACTGCGTCGCGGTAAGCGCTCACGGGGTCGCTGCCGCCATCCCAGTATGCGTTGCCTGCGAGCAGCCAGCGGCGAGCTGACTGAATGCACTCGCCTGGTGCGCTCCAGCCGGTAGCCCGGCTTGTGCCAATCTCTGACTCAGCGGCTGCAATGGCCTTGTCGACGTCGAAGTTGTGACCGGCGCTGCCGGAAATTGAGGTGAGCTCGAGAATCGAAGGCTGATCCGCCTCGAAATCAAACTGAGTGGTTTCAAACGTCTGAGTTGCAGGGGCTGCTGCGACCGTCGATGTGGGGATCGAAGCGTATTCTGCCGCTTCTGATGCGCCGGTCGTGCCGAAAGCTGGTGCTGCGCAGAGGGAGAAGGTGGTTACCGCGACTACTCCGACAATCAGCGGCTTAAACGGTGAACGCACCTGGTGGTCTCCTCAAGTTTTCGGTCCCCGCGGTCGCGGAAACAACTTGACTAGTATGCGTTACCTTTCTGTGATAATTCAAACTGAAATTTCAAAAAGGCCCGTGAGCAGGTACTTTGTGTTTTCTGTGACGGGCGATGTGCGCTGCTGGTGTGAGTTCAGGTAATGTGGTCTCCTGTTGGTGCACGCACCAGCAAGGAGGATTCGCATAGCGGCCTAGTGCGCACGCCTGGAACGCGTGTTGGGTTAACGCCCTCAGGGGTTCAAATCCCCTATCCTCCGCCACTGGGAAGAGCCCCTCGTTCGAAGTCTGACTTCTGCGAGGGGCTCTTATTGTGTTTGCGCGAGTGACCGCAACGGAAACGGTCCCGTTCTTGAACTACGTGACACCTGGCGAGTAGAAAGAGACGTATGTCTGCATCACCCAAGGCGATCCGAGAGGCCACGACGGCTGATATTCCCGCTGCTGCAGCGACACTGGCTGCTGCGTTTGCCGAGTACCCCTGGACTCGGTGGAGCATCCCAAGCGAGGGATACGAGTCTCGGTTGCGAGAGCTGCAGGCCGTCTATCTCGCGCACGCACTTGAGCACGGCACGGTGCTCGTGAGTGAAGATGTCTCTGGGGTCATTGCGGTGCTTCCTCCTGGCTGTCCCGAGCCGACGGAGGACAAGCAGTCTCGAGTCGCAGAGCTCATGGGGGACAAGCTCATGATGGTCTTCGGAACCGAGTTGCCCGCGCGGCTCCCAGACTCGTGGGACCTCGCGACCATCGGGGTGCATCCCGAGCACGCTGGCAAAGGCTTGGGGAGCGCCCTGCTTCTCGAAGCGCTGTCGCGGATCGCAGCGTCAGAGCATCCGCGAGTATCGCTTGAGACCTCAGCGGCGAGCAACGTTGCCCTCTACAAGCGGCACGGGTTCACCGTGACGCATCACACGCAGATCGCAGACGGTCCAGAGGTGCATACGATGGCCGCCGAACTGTGATGTAGAGACGCCAACGGGATCCTCTTTGGGTGGGGTGAGATCCGCGCCCGGATTTGCGACCCAGGACCGCGAAACAGCCGTTCCCTGCACAGAGGCCACTTTCATGCGCATGAACGGGTCGATCTCGGCAGAAACGGCTGATCTCGCGGGGTTACGGGGTGAGGCCGAGCCCAACAAGGTACAGTTTGAGACATGGCTGATTCTTCATTTGACGTAGTGAGCAAGATCGACTCGATGGAGGTCGAAAACGCTATCAACCAGGCCCGCAAGGAGGTCGAACAGCGTTACGACTTCAAGGGCGTTGGTGCTGACGTGTCGCTCTCGGGCGAGACGATCATGATCAAGGCAAACACCGAAGAGCGCGCAACCGCCGTGCTCGACGTGCTCCAGTCCAAGTTCATCAAGCGCGGACTCTCGCTCAAGGCACTCGACACCGGCGAGCCCTACCCGAGCGGCAAGGAATACCGCATTGAGTCGAAGCTCAAGGAAGGCATCGACCAGGCGACTGCGAAGAAGCTCAACAAGCTGATCCGCGACGAGGGTGCGAAGTCGGTCAAGAGCCAGATTCAGGGCGACGAGCTGCGCGTCTCCTCGAAGAGCCGTGATGACCTGCAGGACACCATCGCGCTCCTCAAGGGTGCAGATGTTGAGGTCGCGCTGCAGTTCGTGAACTTCCGCTAATGATCGGCCAGAACTTGCTCGGCCCTGAGCCGACGCTCCTCGCCGAAGACACCGCGGTGCAGACCGCGCTCGCGGCAGGCGATTCGCTCGAAGCAATCGTGCGCGCGCACCCCGAGTCACCCCTCGCATGGGCGCTGCTCGCTGACGAGGCATCGGCTGCTGGCCGCGAGATTGAGGCGTACGCGTTCGCCCGCGTCGGCTACCACCGCGGTCTCGACTCGCTGCGTAAGGCGGGCTGGCGCGGAGCCGGTCCCGTTCCCTGGTCGCACGAACCCAACCGTGGCGTGCTGCGTGCGCTGTACGCACTGCGTCGTGGCGCTGCTGCAATCGGTGAGACCGGCGAGGTCGACCGACTGACTGAGTTTTTGCATGGCGCGGATCCGGAAGCGATTGCCGCCATCGAAGCGCTCTAACGAGTTCAGCTCGTGCAGAAGCCCCCGGCGACAGCTATAGATGCTGTCTCCGGGGGCTTTTGTATACCTTGCACTAGCGCCGCACAATCTCGCGAAGCGTGCCATCGACGCGCTGTGTCCAGCCCTTCGCGTCGAGCAGTTCAAGCAGCGGGATCGCAACACGGCGTGTGGTGTCGAGGGTCTGTCTCGCTTCACTGGTCGTGAACGGCTGTGGCAGTGCTGAGAGGCGCTGCATCGCGAGCGCGGGAGCCTGAGGCAACAGAATGACCCCGTCAGCGAGTCGAATGAGTCGCCCTGCGCGTTCGGCTGTCGCGAGCTCCTTCGCGCCGAGCCGAAGTCGAGCGAGATCGTCGGCTTCTGGTGCCGCGAACGGTTGCGCACGAAGGCTGCGTTCCAGCGCCGCAACCCCCTGTTCTGCTGGACCAAGATCAATGGCGACCCCCGGCTCACGCAGCACGCCGCCTGCCGACTCGAGCTTCGCATGGTGCGCAACGACGGGGAGCAGCGAAGCATCAGGGAGCGGAGGCTGTGCGTCACGCATCAGCACATCGCGCGCCGCACCATGCGGCAGACCTTGACTCAGGGGATCGTTGCGCCGCTGCCGGGCCACAGCCTGCCGAAGTCGCGAAACCCAAGCGGTGAGTGCGGGGGCGTGGATCCACCAGCGAGTCTCGCCGATCCGCACCTCATGCATGCGTGATTCGGCCGGGGTATCGGCCGTGAGCTGTGGTGCGGCATCGAGCCCGGTATGTCCGAAGCGCCGCATGTCAGTGACACGCATGGCTCCGCGGCGGCGGACATCAGCGAGGGGCGATCCGCCCACCGGTAGCGCGGCGAGGGCCGTGGCTCGCGCGCGACCAGCTCCGCGGCGGCCGAGTGCCGGTGGGTCGAGGTCGAGCACGGCTGCCCCGGCAAACACCGATCGGCTGCCGGGTGCTCTGAGTACGAATCGGTCGCCCAGCTCGAGCGGGAGCGGACGCTCAAGCGTGAGCCGCGCATGATCGTCGTCGAATGGGCGCACGCGCGCGGTCACGGCGGCGGTGCCGATGTGGACGTTGAGTTCTTGCGGGCCGTCAGTAAACGGACGTCCCATGGTGCGGCGAACGTCGATCTGGTCGGTCAGGCACCAAGCGTCGGGGGTGATGAGCGCGTCACCGCGGCCCACTGAACCGGAACCCCCGTCTCGCAAGTTCACCGCGACGCGGGCGTACGGTGTGACGCATTCGGCCGCCGCGTTCTGGCTGTGGAGGCCGCGCACCGAGGAGTCTTGGATCCCAGACTCACTGCTCACGACACTCAGGCTGTCGCCTTTCGCGAGCGTGCCAGCGGTGAGGGTTCCGGTCACGACGGTGCCGGAGCCTTTGACCGTGAAGGCTCGATCAATCCAGAGACGTACGCGACTATCGGTGCGCGGCGCTGGGGCGTGAGCGAGCACATCGTCGAGCGTTGCTAACAGCTCAGTGAGGCCGGTCGGCTCGGTGCCGTTGGCAGGGATTCCAATTGGCAGGATCGGTGCGTCTGCCAGGGGAGTGCCCGCAAATTCGGCGCGGATCGCGAGCTCGACCTCGGGTACCTGGTCGGGCGCGCGGTCCGCTCTAGTAACCGCGAACACTGCCCGCGAGAGCCCGAGCGCGGCTACCGCATCGCGGTGATCGGAGGATTGTGCCTGCCAGCCCTTGTCAGCAGCGACAACGAACAACACCACGGGTGCCGGCCCAACTCCCGCGAGCATGTTGCCGAGAAATCGTTCGTGCCCGGGGACGTCGACGAATGCCAGATCGCGGCCGGAGGGCAGCGTTGTCCACGAGAAGCCGAGGTCAATGGTGAGCCCGCGACGCTGTTCTTCGGCCAGGCGGTCGGTCTGCATGCCGGTGAGGGCGTGCACGAGGGTGGACTTGCCGTGGTCGACGTGTCCAGCGGTGGCGACGACGTACATGGTTAGGCGGTGGGTGCGGCAGCGGTCTTGGAGGCGAGATCGGTTGTGGGGCCGGGCGCGGGCGCCGTCGCTGGCTCGACACCGTCGTGCGTGCCCAGGACTGCGATGATCGCCGCGGCGAGATCTGCGTCCTGATGCGGCGGGACACAGCGAACGTCAATGAGACAGTGGCCCTGTGCGGTGCGGGGAACTACTGCGGTAGCCCCAGCGCGGAGCGCTGCCGCACAGTGTTCGGGCAGCGCGAGCGCCCAACCGGGCAGTGGAACGCCCGGGGCGCCGCCGCCGCCAACTCGACCATCGTGCTCAACGATCTCAAAGCTGCGCCCGGTCACCTGAGTGATTGTTGTTGCTAGCGTCTCAAGTCGCGCACGCAGCTCGGAACGTTTCACGTGCAACGCTGCCTGGACTGGGGTTTCTGGCCCACGCAGTGTCGCTTCGAGCGCAGCGAGCGTGAGCTTGTCGACGCGCACTGCGCGCGCGAGAGGGTGCTTCGCAAGCCGCGCAATCGCTGCTTTCGTGCCGTACAGAATGCCTGCTTGCGGACCGCCGAGCAGCTTGTCTCCGCTTGCGATGACGATGTCGGCTCCGGCCTGGAGCGCTGCGGTGATGTCGGGCTCGTCCGGAATGACAGGCTCAGGATGGATGAGACCGCTGCCGAGGTCGACGATGAGGGGGATCCGCGCCGCGCCTGCCGCGTCGGTCCTTTCGGCGGCCGCATGCGTATCAAGCAGCGCACGCAGTTCAGCCACGCCGACCCCAGACGTGAAGCCTTCGACCTTGAAATTGCTCGGATGTACCTTCAAAACGCAGCCGACACCCGCGCCGAGTGCGCGTTCGTAGTCGGCAACATGGGTGCGGTTCGTCGCGCCGACCTCGCGCAGCCGCGCGCCCGTCGTCTCCATAAGATCAGGAAGCCGGAACCCCGCTCCAATCTCCACAAGCTCGCCGCGACTGACGACGATATCGCCGATAGCACCAGGGGAGCGCGGATCAGCCCCGCCTCCCAACGCCGTCACTGCCAGCAGCAGTGCTGCTGCACCGTTGTTCACAACCAGGGCGTCTTCCGCGGCTGGGCACGCCTCCAGCAGCGCGGATTTGGCACCGAGACCGCGCCCGCTACGCGAGCCTGTGCCAAGGTCCATCTCAATGTCGGCATAGCCGGCAGCCCGTGTGACCGCGCGGATCGCACCCGCTGAGAGTGGGGCGCGACCGAGATTCGTGTGAATGATCACCCCGGTCGCGTTGATGACCGGGGTGAGGGTCGCCGGTGAGGTTGCTGCAAGCGCCTCGTTGACAGCGTTGCTCACATCTTCTGGCGCAATTTCGCCCGTGCGGGCTCGTGCCTGAGCAGTGGTCACCACCGCGCGGATGGCCTGCTCGCCAAGCCACGCTCTGGCCTCGACGATCTCAGGCAGCGCAAGCAGTTGGTCCGTGCGCGGAATGCGACGGCGCGGGTCAATCTCGGCGTTCGCGTGAGCGCGCGCATCGGTGTCCGTGTCGGTATCCGCGTCGGTGCTCGCTCCAGTGCTCGACTCGGGGTTCGTCGTCGTGCTCATTCGGTCGCCACCTTGCGTACGATGATCCGCGCCCCGCGAAAGCGGCACCGGAACCGGGATAAAACTGGCGGAAGCGGACGGGAATCGAACCCGCCAAACCGAGATACTCGGTTTCACCGGTTTTGAAGACCGGGGGCACCACCAGGAACCAGACGCTTCCAATGAGGATCCTACACACCCTCGCGAGGTGCCGCGCCGCCCGATAAGGTCAGAGCATGACTGTTAATGGGGACAACATTCGACTGACCGGTTTTGCGCACGGAGGCGGTTGCGCCTGCAAGATTCCACCGGGAGAGCTCGAGAATGCGGTTCGCGGTCTGGTCGGCCAGACAGCGCCGAACGTTCTGGTCGGTCTCGATGACGGTGACGACGCTGCCGCCGTGCTCGTGCGCGAGGACCTCGCAGTGCTCTCGACCGCAGATTTCTTCACCCCTGTTGTGGACAACGCTTACGACTGGGGGCGGATCGCAGCAGCAAACGCGCTCTCAGACATCTACGCGATGGGCGGCACGCCGATCACCGCGATCAACCTCGTCGGCTGGCCCCGGGAGAAGCTCCCGATGGAACTCCTCACCGAGGTGCTTCGCGGCGGCCTCGACGTTGCCGCCGAGGCTGGCTGCCCCGTCACCGGTGGGCACTCGGTCGACGATCCCGAACCCAAGTACGGCATGGCGGTGACCGGTATCGCTGATCCGCGGAAACTCATGCGCAATGACGCAGCCGTCGCCGGGCTCCCGATCACGCTCACGAAGCCGATCGGCGTCGGCGTGCTGAACAACCGGCACAAGCAGACGGGCGAACGCTTCGAACACGCCATCACGAACATGACCCAGCTCAACCGCGATGCTGCTGCGGCTGCCGTCGCGGCAGGCGTGCGCGCTGCGACCGACGTCACTGGCTTCGGTCTGCTCGGCCACCTGTACAAGATGTGCCGCGCCTCGGGCGTCGGTGCGACCCTCGACATGAGCGCAATTCCGCTGCTCGATGGCGCACGGTCTTCCTTGGAAGAGGGCTTTGTGCCCGGCGGATCGCGTCGCAACCTCGACTGGGTTCGCCCCCATTTGACCGCTGATGCTGGCATCACCGAAGACGACCTCATCCTGCTCGCCGATGCGCAGACCTCGGGCGGCTTGCTCGTGGTTGGCGGGATTCCCGGGCACCCGGTGATTGGTGAGACGACGGCGGGGAGCGGGATCCGCGTTCGGTAGGACGCGCTGGCTGGGATGCATTGGCTAGGGCTGCGGCCCCTGCCCTGATCCTGCGGCTCCTTGCCCGCCCCTCTCCTGCGGCTCCTTGCCCCGCCCCTCGTCTGGACTTTTGACCTTCGTCTGCATGAATGCTGCCGAAAACGTCTTAACGATGGTCGATTTGCAGACGAGGCGCTCTGAACGCGCCCAACATCACTCGCGCTGCTTGAAGTACACGAAAAGCGCGCGCTCCCGGATCGTCACCGCCGCACCCACCACTCCTGCGAGCGCGCCAACAGCCCCCAAACCGATGACGCGTGCAGCGATCCCGAGTAGGCTGCCCGCGTCATCGGGATAGTAGCTCGCGAATACGGCGGTGGCAGCAAAAGTCACACCGCTTGCGAGCGCAATCCACACGCACTGCTGAAGGAGCTGCGTAAACGTGAGTGATCCGCGCCCCACCCCCGCGTGCAGAGCGGAAGCAAGCTCGAGTCGCCGCGAGCGCACCGCGAAGAAGCCGATCGTGGCACCCGTGAGGAGTGCGACGTACGTGTCGAACCTGCTCATCCGGTTGTTGAACATTGCTGCGCCATCAAAGGTGCGGCCGAGCGTGGTGTTGAGCTGACTGAGGTCGGGGGAAGCGGCATCGGATTTTTCCGAGGGAATGACCACCGAGTGCAGCAGGCCGTTGACCTCCGGAAGCTCTGGCCAAGACTTCACCCAGCACTCGTCGTACGGTTCTGAAGAGGTTGGCTCAGGAATCACCACCGCGAATCCGTACCCGGGTGTCCGACCATCGTCTGGGTAGGGATACACCCCAGCAATGGTGAGTTCCTCTGGATCGCCAGCGAGCATCCGTAGCCCCTCGCCAAATTGATCGAGCACTTGGCTGCCGACGAAGACACCGGTGTCTGATTCGCCATGCGCGCCAACCGCGCCGCCCGTGCCGCCCGGCACCCTGCTGCCCCGCACCCCGTCACCCGCGTCCCGCCGCTTCACACCGAGGACGCCCTCGATACTTGGTGTTGCAACGTACTGCGGCAGTGGCACTGAGCGCATTGTCGCCGCACGAAACTGCCCAGGTAGCTGCCGAACCGCAGCCGCAGACACGTCGTAATTGTCGGCAAGAGCAACGCAGGCGGCACCGTCAACCCTGCCGGCTGACGACACGATCCGCACATTGGCGCCAGCCTGTTGGAACTTCTGCGCCGAATCAATAGAAGCGGAAACCGATGTCACCTCGTGCGCAGTGAGTAGTCCAAGCAGCGCGAGATACACCAGGAAGTACAGCAGGAACTTTGAAGTTCCCGTACTGACATCGCGCGTGGCCTCGCGCAGTACGGCCTGGGGTCTCATGCAGACACCGCGGCGAACTCGGCAAGATCGATGATGCGGTCGCAGGCCGCCGCGGTGTCAGGATCGTGGGTCGCGATGAGCACGATCCCGCCCGCAGCCCCAATCGACGCAATCGCGGAGTTCACGGTTGCAGCACTCTGCCGGTCAAGCTGTGCGGTTGGCTCATCGACGAGCAGGAGATCTGGTTTCACCGCAAGAGCGCGGGCGAGCATGAGCCGTTGCGCCTCACCGCCAGACAGCATCGAGAACGGTCGCCGATCGGTGAGATGCGAGAGCCCCACAACGGCGCAGATCTCGGCGGCCTCGGCGTCGGCCGTTGCGATCCGCGCTCCGGCCGCGAGCAACGGCAGCGCAACGTGATCAATCGCGGCCCGCCGGGCCACCCCGTGCGGATTCTGGAATACCCACTGCACCCGCTCCAATCCCTCTTGCTCCACAGTCCCCTCAGTCGGATCGAGCCACCCGGCGACGATCGACAGCAGCGTGCTTTTCCCGCTCCCACTCGGGCCAACAATGGCGCAGCGCTCGCCGCCGAGAAACTTCGCCGAAAGCCCACGAAACAGCCAGGGGCTCGTGTCTCCAAACCGCTGCCCTAAGCCATCGAATTGCAGCGCCCGGATTGGCAGTGACTGTGCGGGCCTCATCCCCAGGAACTCCGACCTCACTGTGACGCGCATGTGCGATCCGTCGGCTTCGGCACGTCGACGCGAGCGGGCAGTGCTGTCCCGGCGTCTACCGGCGTGAAGTACGTCTTGCCGAGGCGCGAGCCAACGATGTTGATGGCGATGCTCACCCCCTGCGAGGTCAAGCACCCACCCGATTCGCTCACCCCAAACACCGCTGCTGGCGGCACTGCACTTACCGTGGAGTTTTCCACGAGCGCGAGCACGCCTGGGGCGCTCGGTTTCTTCGACTCATTCGAGTGGGCGGATCCTGACCCTGCGCCATCTGCCTCCTCTGTACCGCGCGAGTAGACACCCGAGAGCTCCTGCAGAGCGGCCGCATCTGTCACTGCGCCGGAACGATCGACCGGGACTGTCACTCCGGACAGCTTGAGGGTGCGGGCGCCGGGGGCGAGGTCGAGCGGAAGGGCGTCGATCCGCGCACTCGTCAGGTTGCCTGCGACCTTGCCGAATTCGGCGCCTGTCTCGACGGAGGCGCCGAGAGTGACGGCGCAGGTGCGCATGGTGACTTCAGGGGTGGGGAGCCACATGATCCGCGCGCTTGGTACCTCTGCGAACTCAGGGAGTTCGTCATCATCGACGTCTGGATAGAACTGCCGCGCGAGCGCTTCAAGCACAGCATCATTCACTTTCCCAGTTGCGTTGAGATCAGCGCCGAGTCGCGTCAATTCGACGCGGATCGCGTCAACATCAGCGCCCTCTGCTTCGGACGCGAGGTTCTGCCACAGCGGAATCGAAGTGTGCAGTGCGAGGACTGGCTGGCCATCAATGCTGGCAACGAGCTGGCCTGACCTGAGGGTGCCGTCGGCCGCACAGGCGCTGTGTGTGACGCGACCGCCACTGGGCAAGGTGAGCGAGGCGTCGTTGCCAGCCTCGAACGTAACCTGCACGGTGCGCGCATCGTCGAATGCTGCGGTCTCGACGGCGAAGGACTGTGCTGCGTTCGCTGGCTGCAGCGTCGCAGGTGGTCTTGGCGGGAGCAGGTATTGGCTGCCGATCGCGCCAGTGAGAAGGAGAAGAACTGCGCCGAGCGTCAGAGCAGTGAAGAGGCCGATTCGAGTTTCAGCCACGGAATGCTCCGTCCGGGTCATTGTTGCAGGTGTTCTCGGTTGTCTGGAGCTCATTCATCTCTACGAGTGCATACTCATCGATCCTGCCTTCCATGTGCCGTTCAACGGGGTAGCCCTGTGGGACCACCCCTGACCTGATGAGGCACGCCACGATTTCCGGAGTACGGTCTTCGTTGCTGGGATTGGCGCGTATCAAAAAGTACATCTGTACTACCTCGAAGACTCCAGTCTCGTTTTCGCAGTTGGTCGCAATCTCGTTAGCTTCATCTGCGCTGCTCACTGCTGCGATTCCGTACGTGTACCCTCCCCCGTCTTCGAAATCGTCGAAAGTGAGCCGGTGGGACACCATGCAGGTGCGGAACGCTTCGGTGACTTCTTGCTTCTCCGCTTCTGTGATCACCTCATCGCGAAGGTAGTCGCGAATCTGTTCAGTTGCGGCCCTGGCGTAGGCGTAACGGAACTCCTCTGCCCACGGGCCTGTGAAATGAGGCATGTCTGCGATGTCTGAGTAATCGACGTCGTCCGGAGCGTCTTGACCTGCGCCAGTTTCAGACCCGCTACATGCTGTCAGCGTGATTCCGATAGCCAGAAGTGTGATTGCCCCTAGTGCTTTGTGCACGCTAGCCACAGAGCAATCCCGCAGGGTCTTTCTTAGGCGCGCTTTCCGCCGACTTCGCTTCTTCAGGTTCATATTCGCCTGTTTCCACACTGGATAGTCCTCGTCATGTCCGAGGCTCTCCAAGGTGAGGTTCCGCGAGCAGTCCTTGCGGAAAACAACAGTCCCTGGTTTTGAGAAGTCGGACTTCATTTTGGATGCTTCTGTCTGGTGGCGTCCCTGCCGACCTGCCAGGCTGCCAATGCCATCTAATAGACGTAGTAGTAGGCGTAGTTGGTAGAACCGAAGCGCCAACCAGTCGCCTGAATCTCGGCCTTTGTCGTTACACCCGGGCCCGCCGTTCTCTGAACGCAGTCAAATCGGTTGCATGCTGTGGACCGGTGCGATCGTTTGGCATGGTCGAAGTATGAAAAGACAAAAATGGTGCTTGAGGGTTCGTAAAGCCCATAGCGCCACTTGCCGCCATCTACATAGACAGTGGCGGCCGAAGCCGCGGAGACGCCACCAAATACTGAGGTGCCAACGAGCACGAGACCTGCAGCGAGGGCCGCAGTTCGCCGTTTCTGTTTCATGAGTTCACTCCCTTGTAATCGTGTGGATGAAAGTTTCTAGGTCTGTCGATGTTCCTCCCATTTACACGCCTGATCAATGGGGTGACGCGCGATGAACGTCAGTTCGGTGTTGAGTGCCCCAAAACGACAAGAAGTGGCGCGGATCGCGGCAGCGAGGCGCCGATCCGCGCCCTGAAGTGGCCCTGAACCAGAGATTTGCCGTCGGTAAGACGTTTTTCGGCAAAAACGTCTTACCGACGGCCGATTTCAAGACGAGGGCAAATCGGTATGGGCCCGGGCCCGAGCCCAAGCGGGCAGACGCATGAACCCCCGAGGCCAAAGCCTCAGGGGTTCATGACGCAGGACGGCCCAGCAGCCGCAACTCCGCAGCTACCTAGCTACCCGGCGGTCGTGATCGAGTCGTCGACGATGCCGCGGCGGCGGCGCTCTTCGAGGCGGCGCTTCTGCGGCTCGATGACGTAGCGCGGATCCTTCGTTGACTCAAGGCCAGCCTCGAGCACGCCGAAGCGTGTCAACGCCGACGCTGCAAGCAGCGTCACGCCAGAGGCAACGGCGACTGCGCGGTTGCGTCCGCCGAGCAGGGTTCCGAGACCACCAGCCGCAGCGAGGTACTTACTCCACTTGAGCATCTTGCCAGGCGTGCCGTGGTGCAGGGGCTCAGCCGCGACGGGATCCATGCGGCGCTCCATGAGTTCTGAAGCGACGAGCTCTGCGGCAGAACCCGTAATGGCGAGCACGCGGGCAGGCTTCGCATCAGCGACAGGGGTTGTAATCATGCCGAGGCCACCAGACGCGAGGCTTGCCGAGCTCACGAAGACGAACGCGAGGTCTTCTTTTGCGGCGTTCCACGTCGGGTTCGCGGTGTCAGAGAGCAGTACGCCGGTATATGCAGCGAGGGGAGCGGCAAAGACGGCAGAAACGACGCCAGCAGGCTTCTCTGCAAACTTCAACAGCGGGCGCAGCGGGCCGAGCGGAAGCTTCCGCTTCGTCATGCGATCCACCTCGGCCACAGCGGCAACGCCAGCACCCGCGCTGAACGCGCCAAGAATCCATGAACCAACGCTCATGGGCGACGTCACCTTAAAGGTGCGGAACATATTGAGGAAGCGCTCCGGCCGACCAAGGTCGATGATGAGTGCGACAGCTCCGGCACCCGCTGCACCAATGGCGGCAAGACGGCTGTTCCGACGCAGTTTGTCATTCTTCGTGAACTGCGCACCGGCAGCGAGCAGTGAGGATCCGCCAGCCACGCCACCGAGGAATAGGTAGATGCCGATCGGCGCTTCCCACGGCGGAGCCTTGACGATCGGGCGATCGTAGTACGAGGTGAATTCGACCTCTGGCACCATGGCCATTTCGCGCGAACCGTCGAAACGACCGGCTCCGGTTCCCGCACCAAAACCGCCACTTCCCCCGCCAGCTCGCTGCTTCCGCTTGCCGCCGCGCTTGCGGGGTCCCTCGGGCGGACGATACGCGTCGTATTCAGAGATGCTCACTTACGTCCTCCCGCCATAAATGCCAGGGCGACAGCGCCCACCATACCGGCCGCAGCGATTGCAGCTCGCTTAAACATGCGCGGCAGATCGGCCGTCGCGACGCGCGGATCGGGCGGCAAGCCGTACACCTCTGGCTCATCGAGCAGCAGGAATACCGAGCCGGTTCCGCCAACGCCGTCCTGGGGATTCGCGCCGTACAGGCGGGCTTCGGTGAGGCCCTGCTTGTGGAGCTCGCGGACGCGAGCGCGCGCGATCTTCGCGAGGTCTTCCTTGCTGCCGAACTTGATCGATGTCGTTGGGCATGCCTGGGCGCACGCTGGCGTCTGATCGTCGGTCAGGCGGTCGTAACACAGGGTGCACTTCTGGGCGACGCCGACGTTTGGCGTCGCGACTTGCTCACCTGGTGTGAAGTCACGATTCGTCTTGGGCTGTGCGATGCCGTCCTTGCGACGTTCGATCACGCCGAAGGGGCAGCCAGCGACGCAGGTTCCACAGCCATTGCAGACGTCTTCTTGCACGACGACCGTGCCGAACTCTGTGCGATAGAGCGCGCCGGTGGGGCAGACATCGAGGCAGCCAGCGTTCGTACAGTGTTTGCAGACGTCAGAAGACATGAGCCAGCGGAAGTCAGGCGTATCGGGTGGCTTCGTGTCGAGACCGGAGAGGTCTCCTTCTCCGAGGTCGCCCCGTTCGAGAAACGCATTTGTGCCGCGCGGCTTCGGCCCACCGATGGAAGGCATGCCGAGGCCGATGAGCTTGCGGCCACTCTCGCGGGCGGCCTCGATTTTCTCTTTGCCCTGCTCGACAAACGCAACGTGACGCCACGTATCTGCGCCAAGCGAGCCGGTGTTGTCGTATGACGACTCTGACAGCTTCCAGTCGGAGTCTGCCGGGTTGCGGTTCCACTCTTTACACGCGACCTCGCAGGCCTTGCAGCCGATGCAGATCGAAGTATCGGTGAAGAAGCCCTTGTGGTTGTGCTCGTCACGGGTCTGATGGTTTGGCGACTCGGTGAGGTGTCCACTCATTCGCTGTCCCCTTCGACATCTGGCTCTTGCGGTTCAGCGTACGCCGCATCATCGTGCGGGCTGATCGCTGTCTCTACCGTAATACCTGCGCGCTGCTGATACTCGGCAACCAGGTCGAGCAGGGCTGCGCCGCGCGGTCGACGGCCAGGCACAATCGCGCACGCACCGACCTTCGACTCCTGGATGAGTACGTTCGGATCCATCGCGATGCCGAGCAGATCGTTCGCCGCGTCGCCCGTGACGACCGCGTCGTTGCCGACACCCCAGTGGTAGGGCAGGCCGATCTGGTGCACCGTTCGGCCACCAATCTCGAGCGCCTTCACGCGGTCGGTGACGAGTACCTTTGCCTCGATCGCGGCGCGCGGGGAGATCAGGGTCGCCCAGCCGTACGGCTCGAGACCGTATTCTTCTGCGAGCTCTGGTGAAACCTCACAGAACATCTCTGGCTGTAGCTCGGCAAGATACGGCAGCCAGCGGCTCATGCCACCAGCGGTGTGGTGCTCGGTGAGACGGTACGTCGTGAACGAGTGCGGGTAGACGTCAGCACCAGGCTCAATGTCACTCGGTGCGCTGAGGTTGTCAGAACGGTTCATCGTGACACGGGTCGGCGAACGTTGACGGTCATAGACCGGGTTCGCAACCTGCGACTCCTGCGGCTCGTAGTGCGCCGGAAGCGGACCATCTGCGAGCCCCTTCGGGGCGTACAGCCAACCCTTACCGTCAGACTGCATGATGAATGCGTCAGTGCCAGCCAAGCCTGCTGCGCCGGTCGCGCCAGGTTCTGGGCGCGCGTCGGGCGCGAGACCAACAGGGAAGTCAGGGTTATCGTGACCGACCCACTGCTGCGCGTCTTCGTCCCACCAGACGTACTTCTTACGCTCGCTCCACGGACGACCTTGCGGATCAGCCGAGGCACGGTTGTACAGCATTCGCCTATTTGCAGGCCAGACCCATGCCCAGTCGCCGCCGTCGGGTGACTGCTCGTTCTTCTGCGGGCGAAGAGCCGAATGGTTCACGCCGTCTGCGTACACGCCCGTGTAGATCCAGCAGCCGCCAGATGTCGAGCCGTCTGCGCGCATCTCGGTGTACGACGAGAGCGGCTTGCCAGCCTGCTCACCATCGATATGGAAGCCGTTAATTTCAGCGAGCACTGCCTCGGGATCCGGGTTGCCGTGTGCATCCGCCGGGTAATCCCAGGTGAGGTCAAGGAGCGGACGATCGCGCGGATCGGTGGAGTCTTTCAACCGCTCGCGGATCCGCACACCCAACTCATGGAAGAAATCAAGCTCGCTCTGCGCCTGCCCAGGCGGCTGAACTGCCTGGTGACGCCACTGCACCATGCGCTGCGTCTGCGTGAATGTGCCTGACTTCTCGACGTGGTTTGCGGCTGGCATGAAGAAGACCTCGGTCTCGATGTCTTCGGTGCGCAGCTCGCCCGATTCGATCTCTGGGCCGTCCTTCCACCACGTCGCAGACTCGATGAGGGCAAAATCGCGGACCACGAGCCATTTGAGGTGCGACATCGCCAAACGCTGCATGCGCCCGTGCGCCGAACCAACGGCCGGATTCTGCCCAAAGATGAAGTAGCCGTCAATCTCGTCAGCCATCATCTTCGCGACCGTCTGGTAGGTGCCGTGGGGGCCGTCGAGGCGCGGGAGATAGTCATACGCCCAGTCGTTCTCAGCGGTGGCCTTATCGCCCCACCACGACTTCATGAGGCTGACGGTGTACGCCTCGGCTTCGCTCCAGAACCCGACCTGATCGGGGGTGCGGATCGCGTCAACGTACTCAGTGAGCGACGTCTTCTCGACGGTCGGCATAGGGAGGTAGCCGGGAAGCAAGTTGAACAGCGTCGGAATATCGGTCGAGCCCTGGATACTCGCGTGACCACGTAGCGCCATGATGCCGCCGCCTGGACGACCCATATTGCCGAGCAGCAGCTGCAGGATCGCGGAGGTGCGGATGAACTGCGCACCCATGGTGTGCTGCGTCCAGCCGACTGCGTACGCGAAGCAAGTCGTGCGGTCGCGGCCAGAGTTTTCGGTGATGGACCGTGCGAGGTAGTCGAAGTCTGCCTCAGAGATGCCACAGGTCTCACGCACCATCTCTGGGGTATACCGAGCGAAGTGTCGCTTGAGAATCTGGAACACCGTGTGCGGGTGCTCAAGCGTCTCATCACGGAGGAACCGCTCGTCGCCAGGCAGCTCAGCCTCACCCTTTTTCTGGGTGCGCTGGTACGCCCAGGTCGACTGGTCATACTTGCCAGTCGTCTCGTCGTAGCCAGAGAACAAGCCATCAAGATCTTCCGTGTCACGGAAATCTGGGCTCACAATCGTCGCCGCGTTCGTGTACGCCACAACGTAGTCGTGCAGCCAGTGATCGCCTGCGATGACGTAGTTGATGAGCGCGCCGAGGAGCACGATGTCTGATCCTGCGCGGATCGACACGTGCTTGTCAGCCACTGCGGACGTTCGCGTGAAGCGCGGATCAATATGGATGATCTTGGCGCCACGAGCCTTCGCTTCAGTCACCCACTGGAAGCCAACGGGATGGCACTCGGCCATGTTGGAACCTTGGATGACGATGCAATCCGCATTGGCCATATCTTGCAGCGGCTGTGTAGCGCCGCCTCGGCCGAACGAAGCTCCCAAACTGGGAACTGTTGCGGAGTGTCAAATACGAGCCTGGTTCTCGATCTGGATCGCACCAGCCGCGGTGAAGAGCTTCTTAATGAGGTAGTTTTCCTCGTTATCGAGGGTTGCACCACCGAGGGCAGCAATGCCCATCGTGCGGCGAAGCGCCCGCCCCTTTTCGTCGACGTCTTGCCACCACTTCTTGCGGGCGTCGAGGAAGCGATCCGCGATCATGTCAATCGCAGTGTCGAGCGACAGTGGCTGCCACTCACGTGAGCGAGGCGCGCGGTACAGGATTTCGGTCTGCCTTGATGCGGAGTTTACGAGCTGCTCGCTCGCCGAACCCTTCGGACAGAGGCGGCCACGCGAGATCGGCGAATCAGGATCGCCCTCAATCTGAATGACCTTCTCGTCTTTCACGAACACTTTCTGGCCGCAACCAACGGCACAGAAAGGGCACACGCTCTGCACGACGCGGTCTGCGGTCGCTGTGCGCGGAGTCTTTTCGCGGGACTTTTGCGACATGACGGCGTCGCCCCGCCCGAACTTATCGTTCGAGCGCAGCTGCCGGAGAACCGGCCACTCAAGGGGACTAAACCGCGCCATGTGCGCCACACTATCCGATGTCGAAAGGAAATGGCCAGCATTTGTGAGCTGAATCACATGTCACCCGGCGTTTAACGGTCGTGCGCTGGTCACTTCAGGAAAATCTGTTGGAGTTTGCGACTCTCAGGGGACGCGGAAAAGCCCCAGGTGTGTGGCATGCGGTGCCATGTTCCTGGGGCTTTTCCTACGGTTAGTGAGGCATCAGTGCGCCTGCCGGTGCGTGTTTAGTTTCGGCGACGTCGCGCGAGCAGAATTCCGCCGCCTGCGAGGATCGCTGCAAACGCGACTGCAAACCAGATGCCTGCGCCAGCTTCAGCACCGGTGTTTGGTAGCTGGGTGGTCGGCTTGGGCTTCGGTTTCGGTAGCTCCGTTTCAGGGACCGGCTTCGGGCCTGGACCGGTCCCTGAGTCAGTGTCGACGATGGTCACCGTTATTTGCGCGGGCTCGCCCACCGTTGTTGCCGCACCAGTGTCCTGGATGCGCACGAGGAACGTGCGGTCCCCTTGCTTGCCGGGACGTTTGACTGTCGGGACCACGAGACGCACGGATTCTGCGTCGCTGCCCGGCTCGAACCTGAAGCTCCCGTCGATCTCCTGGTAATCAACGCCAGCTGTCGCGCTGTCATCGGAAGCACGTGCCGTGCCGACAGTGGGGGCTTCACTCGTTCCCGAGCGACGCACCTCAATGACGGCATCCTCGCCTTCCGTCACGCGCAGATCCTCGACGAGTGCCACGGTCGCCCCCTGCACCTCGACAGCGCCCGCATCGGCGGCGCTGCCCTGCGGGCGAGAGATACCGCGCTGGTCTGTCGCAAGTGGTGAGTTCGGAACCGCGTTCAACAGCACGGAATCTGGGCCAGGCAATCGAGTCCTCGTGGATCCGCCGTTGTACGCAAGGTCGCCGAGGGCGAGGTCTGCCGAAGTGACGACGGTTGCGGTTGGGAGCAGCGTTGCTGGCGTGGTGATGAAGACCGACTCAACGCGGTTGGGCTCACCGGCATTGACGGCGGCCCTCAGCGGCTCGTTCTCAGTGTCGATGACGGTGCCCACGAGGTCGGGGCCACGGTCCCCCTCGACCTCAATACTGCCGCCAGTAAGCGTCGTGTGTGTGATCGCGAACTGGGAATCCGCATCAAATCGCGCACCGTAGATTGCGGGACTGTCATTCTGAGGGAGTGCGATTGTCGAGTTCTCGATTGTCGCAGTTCCGCCG
Source organism: Leucobacter sp. 1207-22 (assembly GCF_052850455.1). NCBI lineage: Bacteria > Bacillati > Actinomycetota > Actinomycetes > Micrococcales > Microbacteriaceae > Leucobacter > Leucobacter sp. 1207-22. Next base: position 139,046 of record NZ_VXCR01000003.1, read on the forward strand.
AGCACTGGCCCGTATGTAATCGCGCGCCCTGCCTCGATATCTGTAATGCTGCCGTTCTCAAAGGTGCTGTTGGTGATTTTTGCAGTGGAGCCGGCGTAGATTCCGTCAATTGAAAGATCGCCTGCGCCCTCCTGGCCTTCATTGTTAGAGAAGCTGGTGCGGTCGATGCTCAGTTCAGCCCCTGGGGACGAGCGAAGCCAACGCTCCACCATGATGCCGCCGACGGCGCCAGCATTGTTGTCAAAGGTGTTGTTCGTAATCGTAAACGTGGAGTCTGCGGCAGGAACGCTTGCGTCGAGGAACGCATGGACACCACCAGCGCTGGCAGCCGAACCGGAGTTATAGGAGAAGAAAGAGTCGGCAATCGAGACAGACTTCGCTAAACCTTGCAGCGTGACAGGTGCGGAGTAGGTCCGGTTATCCGTCACGATCAGGCCTTGCAGGTCAAACTGTGATGCTTCACTACTGTTGATGCCGCTCTGCAGACGCAAAGCTGCTTCGCCGCGGTTTCCGTTGAACATCGTGTCCGTGACGGTCGCGTGATTGAGGAAATAGCCGACAACACCGCCTCCATTGTTGTCGCTGACCGTGGTGTCTCGCATCTCAAATGATGAGACCCCGGCGGCCGCATCAGAGCGCTCGAGGGACAGTGCTGGACTATCTGAGCTATCCCGAAGCGTGCTCTGAGTGACAGTGACTGCCTGATCCGCCGTCCCCGTAAGCCCGACAATCATCGGGGCGTTCTGGAGCATGCTCTCGGACAGGTCAAAGCGATAAGGATCTGGGCGTGCGTCGAACGTGCGGATATCGATATGGGCGCCGTCGATGTTGACGTCTGACATCGAATCAGAAACGAGGCTGCCAAAGGAGAACGACTCGAAGTCGGTCATCGTGACATTCGACACGTTGGTTCGCTGTTGCATGTGTCCGAGATCGGCGGCGTACCCGTTGGTGAATGCAACGTTGCTGAGGGTTACCTGTTCGAGACTGGATTCCGGAGTGAGATAGAGCCCGTCTGCGCCGCCAAAGTCGATGACTGTGGTGCTGTCGTCATCACCGGTCAGTGTGAATGATGTCGCTGCGGGGCCGAGGGTGACATACAGTCCCTCAGTAATTGAGATTTTGCCTAGGGAAGCTGGGACCTCGACGCGGTAGTCGCCTGGAATCGTTTGTGACTCGTCTGTAACGGTTTCGAACGCCGCACGCAGTGTGCCGGGGATCGGGGTGTCGCCGTCCGCGTAGTCGCCCGGGTTCGTGACGACGATCGTGATCGGTTGTGTTGCTGCATCTGCCGCGGCTACTGTCCCTGCTGCGCCCGCTTCACTGGCCGCGTTCGCCGCGGGGGCGACCGGAAGCCAGAACCCGACGAGCGTGAGTGCTGCAGCAGCGGTGGCGGCCGTTATCGCGCGTGTCGGTGCGTTCATACGCGATGTCGTTGGTCGCGGTGTCAGAGCTTGACGTTGCGCTTCGTTGTCACAGTGATTCGTCACATTTCCCCAAATCGCTCACATTGCATTGTGCTCAATGGAGGGGATCCTCCATTGGACCTTCTATGAGTCTAACTGGATGATGTAATGAATTTGTAGATGATATTTGATGGATCCGCGCCCTCGACAGGCGTGAAAAACGTTTCAAACGCGCCAAAGTCGCTTGGCAGGTAGACTAGCTCGGTAACTGCTGACCGCAAAGGAAGGGGCTGAGATGCCCGCAGTGTTGATTACGGGTGCCCAGTGGGGCGACGAGGGTAAGGGACGCGCAACCGATCTGCTCGGTAGCCGCGTCGATTACGTCGTCAAGTTCAATGGCGGTAATAACGCCGGGCACACCGTCGTCATTGGTGACGAAAAGTACGCGCTCCACCTGCTTCCCTCGGGCATTCTGACCCCGGGTGTTGTGCCGGTGATCTCGAACGGCGTCGTCGTCGACCTTGCGGTACTCAAGCAGGAGCTCGACGCGCTCAACGGCCGTGGCGTCGACACCTCGCGTCTGAAGCTCAGCGCAAACGCACACGTCATCACGGCGTACCACCGTACGCTCGACAAGGTGACCGAGCGCTTCCTCGGCAAGCGCCAGATCGGCACGACCGGCCGTGGCATCGGCCCGGCATACGCTGACAAGATCAACCGCGTCGGCATCCGCATCCAGGACCTCTTCGACGAGAGCATTCTGCGTCAGAAGGTCGAAGCGGCACTCGACTTCAAGAACCAGGTACTCGTCAAGATCTACAACCGTCGCGCAATTGGCGTTGATGAGGTTGTTGAGGAGCTGCTGAGCTTCCGCGACATGATCGAGCCCATGGTTTGCGACACCGGTCTGCTGCTGCATGAGGCAATGCAGGCCGACAAGACCGTACTCTTCGAGGCTGGCCAGGCGACGATGCTCGACATCGACCACGGCACCTACCCCTTCGTGACCTCGTCAAACGCGACCGCAGGTGGCGCATCGACCGGTTCGGGTCTGCCCCCGCACAACATCGACCGTGTGATCTCGGTCGTCAAGGCGTACACGACCCGCGTTGGCGCAGGGCCCTTCCCCACCGAACTCTTCGACGAGATGGGCGAGATGCTCGCAACCGTCGGCCATGAGTACGGCACCACGACCGGACGTACCCGCCGTTGTGGTTGGTACGACGCACCGATCGCTCGTTACGCAGCGCGCATCAATGGCGTCACCGACTTCGTGCTCACCAAGCTTGACGTACTCTCGGGCCTCGAGACGATCCCCGTGTGCGTCGCGTACGACGTCAACGGTGTTCGCCACGACGAGATGCCGGTGAACCAGACCGACTTCCACCACGCGAAGCCGATCTACGAAGAGTTCCCCGGCTGGAGCGAAGACATCTCGGGTGCACGCACGATGGCAGATCTGCCGGTCAACGCGCAGAACTACATCAAGGCACTCGAGGCTATGAGTGGCGCTCGCATCTCTGCTGTTGGTGTTGGCCCCGAGCGTGAGCAAGTCGTGGTTCTGCACGACCTCATCGACTAAGCCTGTAGAGACACCCATGGATGAACTGACGCCAGCCGAGCAGCTCGGCCGCCTGCGGTCGACGATCGACAACATCGATGCCGCCCTCATTCACATGCTCGCTGAACGCTTCAAAGCGACGCAGCAGGTGGGTGAGCTGAAGGCTCGGCATGAGATGCCCGCATCTGACCCCGACCGTGAAGCGCGTCAGATCAGCCGCCTACGTGAGCTTGCGATCGACTCGCACCTCAACCCGGAGTTCGCCGAAAAGTGGTTCAACTTCGTGGTTGCAGAGGTGATTCAGCACCATAAGCACATTGCTGCGGGGGGCGGATCCGCCAAGGCGTAAGCGCCTAGGCATGATCCGCGCCCCCAGCGCGCAAAAGGTCGGTACGACATCGTTCGTGCCGGCCTTTTGCGTGTTCTGGGTCCTGCAGCTTGCGCCGCCCGTGCCGCCAGTGCGCTTAATGCTCCCTCTGCGCCGTCCTCTGGAAAACGGCCGTCGTCAGCATGTTTTGCGGCGTATTCGTCTGGACGACGGCCGTTTTCCAGAGCTGGGACCCGGGACCCGGGACCAGAGACCAGAGGCCGGGGACAGGGGACAGAACGGGACGAGCCAAGGAGCTGAGTCGGGCCGCTCGACCAGGGCAAGGCGCGGTGCGCACTGGGAGAACGTTGCTCACAAAGCGAAGAACAACGAAACCTATTCGATTCGTCCACATGTCCGGATGCTGAACCACGGAATGTGCCCCGTTCTGCGAGCGTTGGCTGATGGGTGTTCAACGAATGCGCGTAGAGAAGGGCATTGTCCGCACGAGCGAGTTGCAGGCGAAAGGCGTCAGCAAACACGCAATTGCCAAAGCAGTGAAAGCAGGTGAACTTGAACGCTTGGTCCGAGGATGGGTTGCGACGCCGGATGCAGACCCACAACTCAAACATGCTGCGAGCAGTGGGCTGACAGTGACGTGTGTTTCTCAAGCGACGAGGCTGGGGCTATGGGTAAGGGTGTCGGACGAGCGCCATTTTGCGGTGCCGCGGCCTGGGTGTGAGGTACGTGGGCAGCATGACCGGATTCACTACTGGAAATCAGTGGAAGTGCGAACGAAATACGCGCTTGAAGACTCTCTTGGGAATGTGCTGTCAAATATCGCCAGGTGCCAGCCGTTCGAGGATGCTGTGTCGGTCTGGGATTCGGCACTGAATAAGCGCCTGATTGGCCGTGGCTATCTTGAGTCCTTGTCGCTGGGAAAGCGGGCGCGAGAGGTGCTCGCTGCGACAAGTGAATTTGCAGACTCGGGCCTTGAGACGTTCTTTAGGCTTCGCATGCAGTGGCTGAGAGTGCCCCTACGTTCTCAAACCTGGCTCCATGGGAGACGCGTGGACTTCTTGCTTGGAGATCGGCTCGTGGTTCAAATTGATGGCGGATCACATGTCGGCGCACAGCGCGATGCCGACAACGCTCACGATGCAGTGCTCGCCGCGTCGGGCTACACAGTGCTGAGGTTCGGGTATGCCCAAGTCATTCACGAATGGCCAGCAGTGCAAGACGCGGTGATGCGTGCGATAAGCGCGCGGCTACACACGAGAAGATGACTTCGTAGTCGTGAAAAAAAGTTGAGAATGAGCCGCTGCTGTCGCTGCTGCCGTATCGCGCGCCTTCGTCTGGAAATCTGCCGTCGTCAGCACGAAACCTGATGAATTCGTCTGGACGGTGGCCGAAATTCAGTGCGGGGCTGGGAACCCGGGGCAAAACTGGGTGCGGGGGTTCAGTACGGGCGGCCAGCCTTGCCAACCCGAGGCTGCCGCGGCTGGGCGGGCGCCCAGCCTTTCCATTTGCATGTTGCCTGCGAACCGGGGGACTGGCGGGCGGCGGCGTTGACCCGAGGTCGAATCCGAACCCCAAAGATGACTCCCCGGGCGGCCTCGTTGACCCCGACCCACCCACAGACCAGGATGAAACTATGAACCTCCTGCGCAGCACCCTCAAGCGCTATCCGGCAGTGATCCTCACGCTGCTGGTGGGCGTGATCGGCCTCGTGATGCTTGCCACTCCGGCGCGCGACCTCGCCCCGCGCATGGTGGGCGTGTATGCGCTTGCGATCGCGCTGTGGCAGGCCCTCGAGATGGTGCGGTCGCTGCTGAAGGGGAACGCGGGTCTCGACATCCTCGCTGTCACGGCGATTACGGCGGCAGTACTCGTCGGGGAACCGTGGGCGGCGCTCGTGGTCGTGTTGATGCTTACCGGCGGAGAGGCGCTTGAGGGCTACGCAGAGAACCGTTCTCAGCGCGAGCTCACGGCGCTGCTTGATCGCGCCCCGCAACTTGCGACGCGGATCACCGGTGCGCAGCCACACGACAGCCTCGACAACATTGAAATCGCGGAGGAGCGCACCGAAACCGTCCCCGTCGCCGACATCGAGATCGGGGACGTTCTGCTCGTGCGACCCGGCGAGCTGGTGCCGGTCGATGCCGAGCTGTTGACTACCACCGCGCAGTTCGACGAGTCATCGGTGACGGGCGAGAGCCTGCCGGTCGAGCGCGAGGCTGGCAGCACGATCGTGAGTGGTGTGGTGAACGGCTCAAGCGCGGTTGTGATGCGCGCGCAGGCGAGCGCCGCAGATAGCCAGTATCAGCAGATTGTGAGCCTCGTGCGCGAAGCGCAGGAGAGCCGGTCGCCAATGGTGCGTCTCGCCGACCGGTATGCGATCCCGTTTACGCTCGTCTCGCTGACTATTGCGGGGGTGGCGTGGTGGATCAGTGGGGACCCCACCAGGTTCGCCGAGGTGCTGGTGGTTGCGACGCCGTGCCCGTTGCTGATCGCGGCTCCGGTCGCGTTCCTTGGCGGTATGAGCCGTGCTGCCAAGGCAGGCCTCATCGTGAAGGGTGGAGGCGTGCTCGAGCAGCTTGCCCGCGTGCGCTCAGCGGCGTTCGACAAGACGGGCACGCTCACCACCGGTCACCCAGAACCCCGACGCATTCTCGCAGAGCCGGGCTTCAGCGAAGATGAGCTCCTGCAGCTCGCGGCTTCTGCCGAGGTGTATTCCTCGCACGTGCTCGCGGAAGCTGTGGTGGAGACCGCGCAGGCGCGCGGCCTTGAAACGCTTTCCGCGACTGAGGCTGAAGAGCGTGCGACCAACGGCGTTGAGGCGAGGGTTGAGGCTGGGGTGATCCGCGTCGGAAAGCCGAGTTGGATTGCGCAGTATGCTCCCGCGCTCACCCGCGCCCCGCTCGAGGCAGGCGAGCTGGCGATCTATGTCTCGCTCGATGATCGCTTCGTGGGGGCGCTCATCATGCGTGACCAGCTGCGCGACGATGCTGCACCGATGCTTGCGAGCCTCGCAGAGTTCGGCATCACGCGGACGGCGATGATTACTGGCGATGTGGAGCCGACGGCACGTGCCATGGCGGATCAGGTCGGCATCGCCGAGGTCCACGCCGAATGCACTCCGAACGACAAGGTGCGTATTGTCTCTGAGATGCAGCCGCGCCCGCTCCTCATGGTGGGTGATGGGCTCAATGACGCACCCGTGCTTGCGGTTGCAGATGTCGGGTTCGCGATGGGAGCGCGCGGCTCGACTGCTGCGAGCGAGTCTGCCGACGTCGTGAACCGTTTTGACCGCATTTCGAGCGTTGCGGACGCGGTGCGGATTGGCCGTGACACCGTCCGCATCGCGCTTGAGAGCATCTGGGCAGGAATGATCATCAGCGTTGGTCTCATGCTCGTAGCCGCGGTCGGTCTGTTGCCCGCGCTGGCAGGCGCTTGGCTGCAAGAGGTGGTGGATCTGGTCGCAATTCTGTGGGCACTACGTGCGATCAAGGGCAGTCGAATTCTGCAAAAAAGGTAATTCAAAGCCAATTCATGCTGAAGTCGAAATAGCGTAGGTGTGTAGGCTCCCGAGATTTACGGGCTTCAACGGCCCACGGATTTCGTGGTGTACAGACCTTCGTAGCATACGAGTGATCGCGCTATGAAGACCGATCGTGAAATGGAAGTGATCCCATGAACGTACAGAAAATCTCAATTGTTGCGCTCGCTGCAGCGCTGCTTGCTGGCGTAACCGGGTGTAGCGCGCAGGCTCCTTCGACCAGCGGGGCTCAGACGAGTGAGACTCAGACGAATGAACCCACCGCTGCGCAAGGTGGGGCAGAGGTGAGCCGGGTGAAAGAGTACTCGACGCTCGACGAACTCATCGCCGATAGCGACCTTATTGCGGTTGTTGAAGTGACTGATGAACGAAAGACCTCAACCTGCGGTGACTTCGAATGCCTGAACGCCGTGGTGAAGCCGGTTGACGTGCTGAAAGGCGACGCTGCAGGTCCCATCTCGATCGTGAACGCTGGAGCGCCAGAATCATCTGAGCCAGCTGCCGCGGACAGCTCTTTGACCGTTGAACCGCTGACACCGGGAACAACATTCCTCTTGTTCTTGTCGAACTTTGAGAACACACCTGGCGATCCAACCGGTGAATACGTGCGGGTCGGAGTCTTCGCGGGAGACTACATCGAGAACGCACCTGGCACGTACGAGAGGCGTGACCCTGAATCTCCAAAACTCCCAGAACAGTTGAGCCTGGAAGAAGTGCGACAGGCGATCGCAGCGGGAGCGTAAGCCGCGGCGGCAACGCAACGACCCACAACGACTTCAACCAACAACAACTTCGGCCCGGGTGTCGGCAGTGAGCTACATGCTGCACTGCCGACACCCGGGCCGAAGCCGTTGAAGCGGTGGTTAGTTCACCAGCGCGCCGCCAGCGAGGCGGCGAATGACGCCCGCGAGGTGGTCGAGACCTGCAACGAGGTCCTCGTCGCGTGTGTACTCCTTGAGGCTGTGCGAGATGCCATCAACGCTCGGCACGAAGAGCATGATCGTGGGAACGTCATCCTTCATGTTGGTCGAGTCGTGACCAGCAACAGTCATCACGCGGTCGTGAGTGAGGCCGAGGTCTTCTGCGACCTCGCGTGCGAGCGCCAGGCCGTCCTCGGGGTAGGGGTTCTGATCCCAGCTGTGCTCGGCGACGATCTCGATGTCGACGCGATCCTGCGCCTTGACTGCCTCGACCTTTTCCATCACGCGAGCGTACGCGCGGTTGAGCACGTCGGCGTCAGGTGAGCGGAGATCGAAGAGCAACTGCACATCACTTGCCACGACAACAGGAGAGTTCGGGTAGACATTGATCTCGCCGCACGCGGTGTGCAGGATACCCGGCTCAAACTCGTCAACAAGCTCACGAGCTGCCACGATGAGACGTGCTGCACCGAGTAGCGCATCGCGACGATCGGCCATGATGGTGGATCCGCTGTGCGCCTGCTCGCCGGTGATCTTGAACTCGAACTTGCGTGCACCCCAGGTCGCGTTCACGAGGCCGATGGTGACACCGTCTTCCTCCATGCTGCGTCCCTGCTGCACGTGAATCTCAGCGTACGATGCGACGGTCATCTCAGCGAGGGCGGCAAGATCCGCCGCATCGCCAAGCTGATCGATTGCGCCGAGTGCGTCGCGCACGGTGATGCCGCGGGGGTCGGTCGTGGCGAGCGCGGTATCGAGATCGAGTTTGCCGGTGAAGACCGAGCTGCCCATCATCGAAGGCTTGAAACGCGAGCCCTCCTCGTTGAACCAGTTCACGACTGCCAGGTTGAAACGTGCCTTTGAGGGGTCGGCGCGCAGTTCCTCCGCGATGCGGAAGCACGCGTGGGCCGAAGCCATGACGCCGTATGCGCCGTCGAAGCGGCCAGCGGTCGGCTGCGAATCCATGTGCGAGCCGGTGAGGACGTAGGGTGCGCCGGGAACGAGCTCGAGCAAGCCGAACTGGTTGCCGATCGCATCGTGACGGACAGTGAAGCCGTGCTGCTCAAGCAGCTGAGCGAACCACTTGCGCTGCTCGCCGTCAGCGACGCTCGCTGCCTGGCGCTCGACGCCGCCCGTGCCCTCAACCGCACCGAAGCGTGAGTGGACTGCCCAGTCTGCAAGGAAAGCTTCGTGGGGCTGTGAGCTGATGTTCGCCGTCATTTTCTAGATCCTTTCGGCGGTGTTCAGGGGAATATGTGAAACGGTCAGCGGGACCGAAAACTGTGTGGTTACGCGCGGGCGTCGTAGCTGAGCTTGCCACCGAGAACGGTGGCAACAACGTCGAGCTGCGCAATATTGGGAGCGGTCAGCGGCGATGCCGAGAAGACCGCGAAGTCAGCAAGCTTGCCGCGCTCGAGCGTTCCCTTTTCGTGGATCTGGCCCGTAGCTTGTGCCGCCCACTCGGTGTGCGTGCGGAGCGCCTCTTCAGGGGTGATTCCCTCGGTTGCGCCGAGCACAGTGCCTGCCTCGGTGATGCGGTCAACCGCGGACTGCATGCCGCGGCGCAGGTTGTTGTCTGCGACGGGGAGATCTGAAGAACCAGCAAGAATGATTCCTGCGTCGATGACCGAGCGGCCACGGTAGAGCCAGTCAGCACGTTCAGCGCCGACCTGATCCGCCATCTGCTGACCGAACGCATTAATGAAGCCGGCCTGCGGTGTCACGGCAACACCGAGCGCGCCAGCGCGGGTGAGCTGTTCGGGACGTGCGATGCCGAAGTGCTCGACGCGGCACGGCTGCGGGAAACGACCGTAGGTGGTCTGAGCTTCCTCGATGAGATCAAGCGCGAGGTCGATCGCTGCGTCGCCGATTGCGTGCAGCGCGAGCGGCCAACCGGCACGGTAGGCGCCAAGCACCTGCTGGCGGTACACCTCGGGATCGTTGAGCAGGTAGCCGCGGTTGCCGTGGTTGTGGTGGCCGCAGAAGTCTTCGGTGACTGCGGCAGTTGCGCCAAGCAGCGAACCGTCCATGAAGACCTTGACGTGGCCGAAACGAACGTTGTCATCGCCGAAGCCGTAGCGAATGCCGAGGTCAATGCCGGTGCCGTTGCCCTCGCCGTGGAAGTCTGCGGCGTTCGCCGAGATTGGGTGCAGCGCATCAAGCGTTGGCATGAGCTGGGCGCGAGCGTGAAGTCGGCCCTGTTCAGCTGCCGACTGGTACGCGGCCACCTCGGCTGGGCTGTGGCCGATCCAGCCACCACCGATGCCAGCCTCGGTGAAACTGGTGATGCCCTCTGCCGCGTAGCGCGAGGTCGCAGCCTCAAGCGCTTCAACGAGACGGTCAGAAGCATAGGGGAGCAGCAGGCTCTGCACGAGCCCCTGCGCGGACTCCTCGATGAGTCCAGTCGGGTAACCGACAGCATCGCGCACCACTGCGCCGCCGACCGGGTTTTCAAAGCCCTCGTCAAACGCGCCTACGAGGCGAAGCGTTGCCGAGTTGGTGATTGCCGCGTGACCTGACGTGTGGCGGAGGTACAGCGCGCGATCGCCGGTGATCTCGTCGAGGCGCGCAATGTCGGGGAACAGGCCATCGTGGTGTGCCTGGTTGAAGCCCGTGCCGTGCACCCATGCCGTCTGGTCGCCTGCTGCATCGAGACGCGCAACCTCTGCCTCGATAGCGGCGTAGAGGCTGTCGAGTCCGCGCATGACGCTCAGATCAACGGCGGTGAGGCCGAGACCCCACCACGACGTGTGGCAGTGGGCATCAATGAGGCCAGGAGTCACGCATGCCGCACCGAAGTCGAGTACTCGATCTGCTTCCAGACCGCGTACCTCGTCATCGAAACCGACAATGCGGTCGCCGATGACACCAACTGCGGTGGCAGTGGGGCGAGACACATCCATCGTGAGGATCGTCTCTGCGGTGATGAGCATGTCGAGCTTCATGCGTGGCTCCTTGAAAAGTCTTGTGGGGAGTGAACCGTTGGGCGCCGTGTGGGATCGGCGCCCAACGGAGTCAGGGGTGTTTAGTGCTTGTAGCCTTCGTACTGCTGGCTGAGCTTCGGAGCCAGGAGGCCGCCGACGATGCTGAGCACAGCGAAGATTACGAGCAGCAGCGCCGCGGGCCACCAAGCGTCACCAGTCGCGGTGACGAGTGCGGTTGCAACGAGCGGGGTGAGACCCGAGATGACGTTTGCGCCGTTGAAGCCAACTGCAACGCCAGAGAGGCGAACCGAGCTCGGGAAGAGACCGGTGATAACCGGACCAACCGCTGCGAACGAGTAGGTGAGCAGCGAGACGCCGATGATGACACCGATGGTGACCAGGATCGGGTTGGTGGTCTCGATGAGCATGAAGCAGGGGAACGCCGCGATGATGGTGAGCACACCAGACCACACGATGACCTTGGTTGCGCCGTACTTCTGACCCAAGCGACCCGAGTGGATCACCGAACCGAGCTGGAAGACTGCACCGATGAGGGTTGCCATGAGGATGGTGTTGCGGTCGATGCCGAGCACGCGGGTGCCGTAGTTCATCACGAAGGTGGTGATGATGTAGAAGCCAGCGGTGCCGAGCAGGGTTGCTGCGATGCTCACGAGGAGCTGCTTCCAAGCGGTGACGAAGAGGGTCTTGAGCGGTGCCTTCTCGCGGTCGCCCGAGTCCTGCAGATCCTTGAAGACCGGCGACTCGTGCATTTGGTTACGGATCCAGACAGCGAGGACGAGCAGCGGGATTGCGAGGAGGAACGGAATACGCCAGCCCCACGAGTCGAAGCTGTCCTTGCTGAGGAAGAGTGCGAGGAGGAAGAAGCCACCCGACGAAAGCAGGGTTGCGATCGGCGAACCGAGCTGAGGCAGTGCTGCCATGCGTGCACGCATCTTCAGCGGTGCGTTCTCGACTGCGAGCGTCATTGCGCCCGACCACTCGCCACCAATGAAGAGGCCCTGTGCGAGACGCAGCACGATCAGGAAGATCGGAGCCCAGATGCCAATAGACACGTAGGTGGGCAGGATGCCGATGAGGCCGGTCGCGACGCCAATACCGATGACCGTGATCATCAGGACCGACTTACGGCCGATACGATCACCCAGGCGGCCGAAGAGCAGGCCGCCGAGGGGGCGCACGAGGAAGCCAACTGCGAGCGTTGCGAACGACGCCATCGCAGCGGTTGCTGCATTGTCGCTCACGAAGAACTGGACGTTGAAGACCAGCGCTGCTGCGGTGTTGAAGAGGAAGTAGTCGTACCACTCGAGTACGTTGCCAACGAGTGCACCGAATGATGCGCGCTTTGCATCACGCTCGGTGATCACGTTAACTGTCGCCGTTTCGCGGGCCGCGTGCGACTGCGGATCCACGTTCGCGGACTGTGCTGTTGAGCTCATGTCGAGATCAGTCTCCTTTGATTGAACAGGGAGGGCTTTCGCCGGCCCGCTCAAGCGTCGGTGCTGAGCGACTGGTGGCAGTGAGCCCCTGTTGCACGCGTTGCAGCGTGCTCCTCATCGATACTGTCTTGTCTTCGTCTTGCACGCAGGCACCATTTGCCGCCAGCATCACCCAGTTCAGTGTGCACACGCACACCGGCTGGTGTGAAACGCTGTGGGAGGCTCGGAATGTGTGGATCGGCATTGCTGCCTCGATCCGCGCCCATGTTCACCGCGGGCACCTGCAGCCGCAGCTGCGCACGAACCCGCATTCGCTCCCGATACGGAAGGCATCCCAATGGCGAAGATCGCAATTACCGACTGGGCAAATCTTGACCCCACCCCCGCAGTAGAGGTGCTTGAGCGCGCAGGCCACGAGGCTGTGCTGTTGAACAGCACAAGCGTTGAGAAGCTGCTTGCTGAGGCTGCAGACGCAGACGGCATCATCGCGAGCTTCACCGAGCTCTCGGCTGACACGCTGCGTGCGATGCCGAACCTGAAGGTCATTGCAACAATGGCGGTTGGCTACAACAAGATCGACACCGTTGTTGCGCGTGAGCTCGGCATCGACGTCTGCAACATGCTCAGTGCTGCAAGCGAAGAGGTCGCAACCCACGCGCTCGCTGGCATGCTCGGCATGTTGCGTGAGGTCGCTCCCGCGGTCGCGCAGGTGAAGGGTGGCGAGTGGGATTACTCGGTGCTTCCCCTGCCCAACCGTCTTTCGGAGCAGACACTTGGTCTCTTCAGCCTCGGCCGCATTTCGCGCGAGGTTGCTCGTCGCGCGCTGCCGTTCTTCAAGGACGTCGTCGCGTTTGATCCCTTCGTTCCCGCTGATGCGTGGGAGCCGGGTGTGACCCGCGTTGACTCGGTTGACGAGCTGCTTGCTGCGTCGAACGTGCTGAGCCTGCACGCGCTGCTCACCGATGAGACCCACGGCTTCTTGAACGCAGAGAACATCGCCAAGCTGCCCCGCGGCGCATACATCGTCAACGTCGCTCGCGGCGAGCTGATCGACGACGCTGCTCTGCTCGAAGGCCTCAATTCGGGTCAGCTGCGCGGCGCATTCCTCGATGTGCTTGATGTCGAGCCGCCCGCTGCGGACAACCCTGTTGTTGCGCACCCGCTCGTGCAGGTGACCCCGCACGTTGCGTTCCGCAGTGAGGTCACGCTGCGTGAGTACGCGACGATTCCGGCAGAGAACGTCACCCTGGTGCTTTCCGGCCAGAAGCCGCACACGCTTGTGAACTAAGTAGCGGATCGACGAGCCCGGACCTGCACTGTGTGCGGTCCGGGCTCGTTTCGTTTGTGGACGCGTGCCAGATAGTGTGCTGGGTATGAGCGATCCGAGTGCAACACCAGCGCCAAGCCAGCGTGAGTCTTGGGAAGCGTTGCTCGACAGCTTGGAAGCGGATCTCCCAATGCTGACCGAGACCTACCTGTCGCAGGTGAGTCGCGCTTCTGGGTACGAGCCAGGGGCGCTTGTCGGGCGCGAAGATCTGCACGCAATGGCGACTGGGTCGCTGAGCCTGCTGATCGAGAGCATTCGCACGGGTGAAACACCGCAGGCGCTCATGGAACTCGCAGAGACGCTTGGCCGTCGGCGCGCGCAACAGCAGGTGCCAGCTGACTCCCTGACGATGGCGATGCAGTCGGACTTTAATGTCATCTGGTCACGACTCCTCGAACTCGCAAGTGACGTTGATGACAATGACAGCACTGGCGGCGCGCACACTGTGCTCATGCTCGCGCAACAGGTCGAGCCAATCTGGCGTGCTGTTGAGGTTTTCTCGAACTCCACGATGACGCACTACCGAGAAGAGAAGGCGCGTCTCGCACAGGATCGCTTGAACCACCGCCAGGTTGCGATCGGGCGGCTGCTGTCTTTCCGGTCGCCGAGTGCGTCATCCGTTGCATGGGTCGCGAGCGAGCTGGACTGCAACAGTGCAGCCTCGTTCACCGTGCTTGTCGCCGACCAAGAGGAGACGCGCAGCGCATTGTTCGAGCTGGCCGCATCACTTCGCCGGTCTCGGTTCTACTTCTATCGCTCGCTCGGCAGCGTCGTCGCGTTCTGGCCGAGCGATGAGACACCACCACAGATCGAGCAGGCGCTCGTTGGCCTGCGGTGCGCCCGCGCTGACCAGGTCGAAGGTCTCGCATGCTTGCCGCGCACGGTCACCATGCTCACCACGCTGCTCGAAACCGTCGACCCCGAGGTGCGGCGCACGATCGACTTGTCGGAGGGATTCCCGCAGCTCGCCCGTCGAGCGTTGCTCACACAGGGTATTGATCTTGAAGGTCGGCTTGCGAATGCGCTCCGGGACTCCCCAGACGCCGAGCGCGAGCGGCTCCAGGAGACGGTCATCGCCTTCCTCGAGACCGGCAGCGTGCAGCAGACCGCGACGGCACTCTTCTATCACCGAAACACCGTGCTCAAACGGCTGAACAAGTTCACCGAGCTCACGGGAATCGACGTGACCGTTCCGGTGGAGGCTGCGACAGCGGTGCTCGCGTGGTCAGAAATCAGCGATCGTCCCGGTCGGACGCTGTAGGGGCTGCGGCTGCATCGGCTGCATCGGCTGCGGCTGCTTGGTCTTGGGGCTGCGTCGGCTGATCCACACCTGCATGCGCATGATCCACACCTCGTATGCAGGCCTGCACGCGGCGTGAGTGGGGCATCTGCGATCCGCGCCCAAATGTGCAGATGCACACGGGCGGCGAGAGAATCATGCGCGATTCGTCGTAGTTGTGCGCCGCATAAGTTGCGAATATTAGTGAGAACTCTACGTTCCAGTGGTTATTCAAGGAGGAATTCGTATGCGCTCGGCAGGACATCTCATCGTCGATCAACTCGCGGCTGAGGGCGTTACCCGCGTCTACAGCGTGCCCGGCGAGAGCTATCTCGACGTGCTCGACGGTCTCTACGATTCGAACATCACGAACGTTGTCTGCCGCCAGGAAGGCGGCGCAGGCTTCATGGCTCTCGCAGAGGGCCGTCTTACCGGTCGCCCCGGTGTTGCAATGGTGACCCGTGGTCCCGGTGCAGCAAACTTCTTCATCGCCGCGCACTGCGCGTACCAGGATGCGACTCCGCTCGTCTGCTTCATCGGTCTCGTGCCGTTCGCGGATCGCCGCCGTGAGTCGTTCCAGGAATTCAGCATCGACAACTGGTTCGACTCGACCGTCAAGCGCGTCTTCACGATCGAAACCGCAGATCAGGCTGCTGAGATCGTCGCTCAGGCATTCCACACCGCGGTTTCGGGTCGCCCCGGCCCGGTCGTTGTTGGCCTGCCCGAGGACCTCCTTCGCGAGATGACTGACGCAACCGCAGTGCCTTCGCGCGCAGTTGCACAGCCCGCACCTAGCAAGGCCGACCTTGACCAGCTGCGCGAGCGCCTGCTCAAGGCTGAGCGTCCCTTCCTCCTCGCAGGTGGCGACGAATTCTTCGGTGAGACCGGTCGCGAGCTCGTCGACTGGGCACTCGCAAACCACATCCCGGTTGCAGGCGACTGGCGCAACTACGACGCCGTACCCAACAACCACCCCGGATACATCGGTTGGGTCGGCTACGGCCGCCGCGACAGCATCGTTGACGCGCTGCGTGAGTCGGACCTCTTCGTCGGCGTTGGCGCAGTGCGCAGCGACGTCATGAGCGAGGGCTACACCGTCGGACTCGAGACCGAGACGGTCATCGTTGGCACCGACGCAGAGCTCCTGCAGCACGCGGGCCGCGTTGACCAATTCATCGCTTCGACTCCTGCAAACTTCGCTGCCGCACTCACCGAGCTCGGTGACGTTGCAGGCATCCGTGACGGGGCGCGGATCGCCGAACTTCGCGCAAGCCAGGACCGCTTCGTCGCGGTGACCGAGCACTCACCTGTTGCTGAAGGCGTCGACCTTGAACTCGTCTTTGATGAGCTCGAGCGTCAGCTCAGCGAAGATCGCGTCATCACCTACGGTGCAGGTAACGCCACCATCTGGGGCCACCGCCAGCTCACCCACAATGTGCCCGCAAGCATGGTCGGTTCGCGCAACGGCGCAATGGGCATGGCAGCTCCCGCAGCTGTTGCCGCTGCGCTCGTGTTCCCCGAGCGTCACGCGGTTGCAATCTGTGGCGACGGCGACTTCCTCATGAACGGCCAGGAGGTTGCAACCCTCGTCGCACAGGGTGCGCGCGCACTCTTCGTCGTGGTCGACAACGGCAAGTTTGCGACCATCGTCGAGCACCAGCAACGTCACTACCCCGGACGCCCCTCGGGCACCGACATGGTGAACCCCGACTTCGTCTCGTGGATCGAGTCGTTCGGCGGTCGCGGCGTGCGCCTCGACTCGGCAGAAGGCATTGCAGAAGGCGTTGCGTCGGTACTCGACTTCGACGGCCCCGCACTGCTGCACCTCGTCATTGACTCGGCGACTCCTTCGCCGAGCGGTGCTGGCTACTAAGTAGTCGCCTGCGGCCAGTCGTGTCTGGCCGCGGTGAGTGCATAGCTGCAGTAGCTGCTGGCGAGGCTTTCCCTCGTCTAGAGATTCGACCTTCGTCTCAACGAATTCTTGCGAAATCGTTGAGACGAAGGTCTTTTTTCATGCCCTAGGGAAGTGGGGGTAAACGCATAGGCTGGGGAGGGGAGCAGGCGCGTGGGCGTGCGCGTGAAGCAAGACCCCAGAACTGAGAACCCGCGCCCCCTGAGCACAGGACCCCTGAACCCCAGATCAAAGAAGAGAAGGCACCGTGCGGGATAGAAACTGGAAGCGCGAAGCGATAGCTTCGGCGATCTCCTGGTTGTTGCTGGGAACCATGATCTGGCTGGTGAACCTGAACCTCAACCGCAACGAGTTCGGGAACGGCGTGCTCGACGGCAGTGCCCTTGGTGAGGGCACAATCCTGCAGCCGCAGGACTTGCTCGGAATTGGTCCAATCGCTGGAATCATCGCGATCGCAGCGATTGCCTTTGTGAGCCGAGCCATCACGGTGAAGAAGTTCATCTCCCGCGGCGGATACTTCGTCGTCGACCTCGCCGTCTTGCTCGTGGGCACCGTATTGGTTTCTAGCGTGAACTTGCTCTTCGACTCCGGGCGGGTGGGTCCAATCTGGAACAACCTGGTGTTCGTCGTGTGGGTGGTGATCCATGCGATGATCCGGCTCGGACCCATCGTGTGCATCGTGGTCGTCATCTCCCTCTTCATCTCCAGCATTTGGGGCACCGGCACGCGCACTGAGACCGAGTAACAACTGTGGTGAGACGGTCGCGGTTGCACCCAACCGGCCGATGATGGGCGGATCAGTTTGCCTACATCTTGAAATCGGCCTTCACCATGCAGAAAACCTCTGAAAACATCATGTCGACGGCCGATTTCAAGACGAAGGTGCGCTCGGGGTGACTGGTGAGCGCTGACGCCTGAGCGCTGACGCCCGAGGGCCTGAGCGCTGATGCCCGAGGACCTGGGTGGCCGAGCGCTGCTGCCCGAGTGACCGGCCGAAGGGGCTGGGGCCGAGCCCCTACGCCCAGCCGACCACCAACCGTGCCGCCTGGTTCGGAATCATCGGGTCAACACCCGTAATCTCGCGAAACTGCTGCAGGTTCTTCGACAGGGTGTTGCGGTGACAGAACAGTTCGGCGGATGAGTCGGCGATGCTTCCGGTGCGCAAATAACTGAGCACAGACTCAAGCAGCCGTTCGCGCTTCGCGTCGCTACACGCAGCGAGCGCCGCATCAACGTCGGCGATGAGCGGGCGACCGGAGGCGGCGAGCTCACGAACCGCGAGGCGGGCCCAGCCGCGCTCCCACGTCATTGCGTCGGTTTCACCCGGTTCGATGACGAGTGCAAGGTCGCGTGCGATCCGCGCCCCTGTTGGCAGGCCAGCGAGGCCGTCAGCGACGGTCGTGAAACCGATGCGGAGCGATTCGAGCCGCGCGAGGCACATGGCATCGTGGGTGCGCGACTGGCTCGTCGCGGGAAGGAACGCGATGACGGCACCGTCGAGGAAGTGCGTGTGCACCGTGCATCCGAGCCGCTCAAGCTCGGCGAGTTCGACGCGCAGGGTCACCGCGTCCTCGCCGACGGCCGCGGCCACCAGCAGGGGAGCGGTGACCGAGAGCTGCAGCTCGCGGGCGAGCGCGCTCACCTGTTCTGTGGTGGTGTGCAGTCCGCTGAAGAGCGACTCAAGAAGCTCGCGACGCAGTGAGGCAGATTCTTCGCGAATGCGCTGTGCTTCCGCGAGGTAGGCATTCTGGGTCTGCGCGACGTATTCGTCGACCGTACGCAGCATCATGCGTGTGTGACGTACGAGCACCTGCGCGTCGTCTGCCTCGGCGACGGAGGTGAGTGCATCCCACATCACGGCGAAATCGAGGCGCACGGCGGTGAGAAGTGAACTGAGCGAGACTCCGGCGCGGGCCCGCGAGACTCCGACGTCGGTAGAGATGGAAACGGTCTCGTCGAGCTGCCCCGAACGGAGGCCGTCGAGAATCGCGATGAACGAGAGCACGGCGGTGCGGCGGATCTCGGACCGCGGAATTGGCGGCGCCTGATACCCATCAACCTCGACGATAAGCGTCAGGAAGCTTTCGGTCAGCGTCTCAGGGTTGAGTCTGTCGAGCAGCTCGAGCCAACGCGGTTCGACCGTGGGGGCGGCGTCTGTGCCGAGGCTCGGACCGGTGACGATTTTTGTTGCGCTCACATCATTGGGCGCGGTGCGTGACTGGGCCATTCCTTCATCCTAAGTGCGTTTGCACACAGAAGTTTCCGGGGACCGTTTCATTCGGCTCTGGAACCGCGGTGAACTGACTGCGAGACTGCGTATACCGGGCGTTGGGGCCTGGTGGGGCGCGGATCAGTTCATCCGATTCATGCCACCAACGTGCACTGTTGCGCGTCGAAGACGAAGACGAAAGTGAAGATACATGGCGAGCCACGACGAACCATTCGAGCCCGTCGAAGCGAACATCGCAGACACGCTTGACGCGATTGCCGCGGGGAGAATCACCTGCGTTGCACTCGTGCAGCAGTACCTGGATCGCATCGCGCGATACGACGCTGGACCAGACGGTCTGAACGCGGTCGTGGTGATGAACGACCGGGTGCTGGCTGACGCGGAAGCAGCTGACCAGCGGTGGGCTGCGGGAACGCAGCGCGCGCTCGAAGGCATTCCGTACACGGTGAAGGATTCATACATGGCGAAGGGGCTGACGGTCGCCGCGGGTTCGCCAGCGTTTGCCGACCTCGTCGCGCAGTGGGACGCGTTCACGGTGGAACGCCTCCGCGAAGCTGGCGCGATCCTCATCGGCAAGACCAACATGCCCCCGATGGCAGATGGTGGCATGCAGCGCGGCCACTACGGGCGCGCAGAGAGCCCGTACAATCGCAACTATCTGGCGGCAGCGTACGCGTCAGGCTCGTCGAACGGATCTGGCGTCGCGACAGCAGCGAACTTCGCCATGTTTGGCATGGGGGAGGAGACAGTGTCCTCCGGGCGTAGCCCCGCCTCCAACAACGCACTGTGCGCGTATACGCCGTCGTGGGGAGTCTTGTCGATCCGCGGAAACTGGCCGCTGTTCCCTGCGCGCGATGTTGTCGTTCCGCACACGCGCTCGATGCCTGACATGCTTCGTCTGCTCGACGTGCTCGTGCAGGACGACCCCGAGACGCGAGGCGATTTTTGGCGAAATCAGTCAGTCGTCGAGTTGCCGCTGCCGAGCGAGCACCGGCCCGAGTCATACATCGCGCTGGGTGCCGGTGCCGCCGCTGGCGCTGGGGCCAGTGCCGCCGCCGCTCCGCTGCGTGGCAAGCGCTTTGCTGTCCCGCGCATGTATCTTGGCACCGACCCTGCGTACCCGGTCGAGGTTCGGCCCTCGGTGTTGCGACTCTGGGAAGCTGCCCGTGCCCGCCTTGAAACGCTCGGAGCTGAGGTCGTTGAAAGCGACTTCCCGCTCATCACGCGGTACGAGGGCGACCGTCCCGGCACCAAGTACCTCGGCGCGCTGGGCGATCTGCCAGCTGACTGGTCGGCGACGGAGTTCAATCACTTCCTCGCATTCGGCTGGGACGATTTCCTGCGCGCGAACGGCGACCCGGCAATCCCGAATCTCGGTGTGGTCGATTCAGCCCAGATCTACCCGACACCTGCGGGCCAGCTGCCCGATCGGTACGAGCGGGTGGGGGACCATAATGACCGCTTCCGCGGGATTGTGGAGAGCGCCCGTGCTGGCCTCGCTGATCCGCGCACCCACCCCGATTTCGCGCGCGGCCTGCGAGCGATCGTCGCGCTGCGGGAAGAGCTTGTGGAGTCCTGGCTGCGAGAGAACGGCTTTGATGCGATCGTGTTCCCTGCGAACGCGGATGTCGGGGCCGCAAATTCCGACACCGATGAGCGGGCGGCGGATCGCGCCTGGACAAACGGCGTCTTCTTCTCGCACGGCAACTACGCGCTGCGCCACCTCGGGCTACCGACGGTGACCGTCGCGATGGGACTCATGGACGACATTCGGATGCCTGTTGGCCTGACCTTCGCGGGAGCGGCGTACGACGATCCAGCGTTGCTCACATACGCGACCGCGTTTGAGGCTGGCGGTGCGGCGCTGCGGGTGGCTCCGGTGTTTGGGTAGATCGCTACCTTAGAGCGCCGCAGCGAGGGCGGAGAGCACCTCGGAAGTGCCGGAATCGATCCGCACCCGCACCGAAGCGCGGTCATCGATGGCGGTCTTGCCGCGGTTGACGACCGCGAGCGGGATACCGAGGCGCTCTGCCCGGTGCACGAGGCGCATGCCCGTGTTGACCGCGAGCGATGTACCGGCGACGAGGAGGAGGCTCGCGCCTGTGAGCAACTCAAGCGCATGGTCGAATACCGGCGTCGGAACCGTCTCGCCGAAGTACACAACATCCGGGCGCAGGGTGCCCTGACAGATCGGGCAGACTGGCACGACGACCTCGGCAAAATCCTCGACCAGTGCGTCACCGTCGGGTGCGATCTCGGTTTCGGCGAGGCGGTGGCGTGCGGCGTATCCGGGATTTGCGCGGTCGAAACGGGCGAGAATTTCGGTGCGGGTCCAGCGCTCGCCGCAGTCGAGGCAGCGGATAACTCCGCCGTTGCCGTGCAACTCGGCGACCTGCCGCGAGCCCGCCTGCCTGTGGAGATTGTCGACGTTCTGGGTGATGACTCCGGTCGCGTGGCCAGCGGCCTCGAGCTGTGCAAGTGCAAGGTGGCCAGCGTTGGGTTCGAGGCGATCCATGCGCGCGGCGTTCACGCGGGCGCCTGCCCAGAACCGGCGACGGTACATCTCGTCGTCCATGAACTGCGAGATGCTCATGGGGGTGCGGGGTGGGGGGCCTGCTCCACGATAGTCCGGGATCCCAGAATCTGTGCTGATACCAGCGCCAGTCAGTGCGACGAGTGGGCCGCGTGCAGCCTGCTGCTGTGCGAGCGCGATGAGGTCATCGGTGGCGTGCAATGGTGCAGGCATGAAGGCTCCTAGGGTGCGGCGCTGGTGGGGTGTGGGGGTTGGCGTGTGTGCTGGTGCTGGTGTGGGTGCCTTCAGCGTAGCCGCGGTGGCTGGGCGAGGGATGTTCCTGCTCTCCGGGCCTTCCCCAGTCGCCTAGATCTGGAAAACGGCCGTAGACAAGACAAAAGTGGGCGAAAACGTCTGGACGACGGCAGATTTCCAGACGCGGGGCAATGGCTGGGACAACTGCCCGGGCACGCGCCTCACCAGCCGCTGAGCCAGCTGGTGGGGAGCAGTCACGGCGACCAACCCCAGCGCCTAGGGCAGCGCCCGCAACTGCAGCCAGGTCACGAGCAACATGTCGGGGTCTGCGAGTGGCAGCTCAGCGATTTCCTCGGCACGACGCAGCCGGTGGCGCACGGTGTTCTCGTGCACCCCGAGCTCACGGGCGGCGCGGGTGATGTTGCCAAAGGCTTGGCACCAGTGGAGGACGGCCTCGGTGAGCTGCGGATGCTCCGCGGCGAGCGTTGACAGGCGCGGATCGATGAGCGTTGCTGAATCCTCCCGCAACAGTCCGGCCACCCGATCGAGCACCAGCTGTGGGCGTAGCTGTGAGACGGTGAGGATGCGATCCGCGCCCCGTGAGAGCGCCCCGCCGCCGCTATCAGCACGACCGTCACCAGCACGACCGCCACCCGCACCCGCGCCGCCACCCCCGCCCGCGCCAAGTCGCGCCGCAGTTTCGAAGAGCACGTCCGCCTGCTCACGCAGGCGCGCAATCTCATTGGGGCGCTGCGCGCGCCCAGGAAGCGCGATCGTGATGCCCGGCCCGATGAGCCGGTCGAACATCGGAACCAGCGGATCCACGAGCCGACGCACCTGCTCGTGCGGGGCGTCGGCGATGATTGCGTAGACGCGTCCGCGGCGGGCGACCGCGACCGATTCAGGATGCAGCAGTGACAGCTGGCGCTGCAGCGACGAGCGCAGCTGAGCGAGGGTCGCCGGGTGATCGTTCTCGCCGAGGGAGAAGGCGAGCAGTTGGGCGCCGCGCTCATCGGGGATGCCGAGCTCGGTGAACTCGGTGCCGGTCACGTCTGCGCCAGAAAGGAGCGTGCGAAACCGTTCTTCGCGCGGGATCTGGCCGGCCTCACGCACGCGAATGTCGTCGAGCATGTGTGCTGCGGCAATCGCACCGGCGCTCTTCACTCGCTCGATTTGCTCTGGGGTGAGGTGATCCACCTCCGAGTCGTAGATCGCCCAGATGGTGCCGAGCGGCAGGGCTCCGGCACGGATCGCGTAGGCCACGCGGGGGAGCTCATCATCGAGCTGCGGATACTTGATCGGCTCCTCAGAGCGGATCACCGTTCGATACTGATCCTCATTGAATGGAGAGGCCGGAACGCGTCGCGCAAGGATGCCGCGCGTGCGGAGCGAGTCAATGGCCTGGCCAGGCACGGAGGAGTACGCGATGATGCGGCGTCCGAGGTCTTCGATGGCGACGGATCCGCCGAAGAGGCCCGCGAGCGAATTGGCGAGCGCGAAGAGCGGTTCGGCACCGCGATCAAAGTGCGCGTCTTCGCTTCGACGCTGCTCGCCAAGCAGTCGACCGACGAGCGCTTCGAACAGTCCCCAGCTCACGCGCGGAGCGACCCGCAAGATCGGGATTCCTGCGGTCTCGGCAATCGCCGCCAAGATCGGCTCGTGCTCATCGAGGCACTTCATGGCGATGGCGCAGTAGTCAAGGTCGGCGACCGAGGCCGCGAGCTCGGCGAGATGCGTGGCATCGAAGTGTGTGCCGGACGGAACGATCAAGAGACTGCTCGGGGCATCGGTGAGTTCATCGAGCGCGTCATAGAACTCGGTGCCGAGCACGCGACCAGTGGGATCTACGCGCCCGAGCGGAGTGACCGTGTGCCTGCCGAGGTGCTCAATCAGTTCGCTGAGCAGGAGTGATGGGGTGTCTGGACCCTCTGTGCCAAGCACCTCTGGGGTGCTGAGTGCTGACTCGGTTGGAGAAACCACTGTGTTCATGAAATAAATCTAACCGATTTCTCCAACACGGGCACGAAAAAGGCTGCGTAGGCTGAGGGGCGCACAACCACACCAGGCGCGAAGGAGCACCGATGACCGAACGCAACCAGCCAGCATTCGATGGCACACGAGTGGAAGAGCTCTGGAGCATCTTCCCCGAAGAATCCTCGTGCTCGGCAGACGGCGTCCTCGAAATCGGTGGCGTCTCGGTCACCGCACTCGCCGAAGAATTTGGCACACCGCTCCACATCATTGATGAGGAAGGCCTTCGCCGCCAGGCCCGTCGCTTCTCAGAAGGACTCGCAGAGCGCTGGCCTAACTCGCAGGTGCTGTTCGCCTCGAAGTCGCTGCCCATCGTGGCAATGTACAAGCTCGCTGCAGAGGAAGGTCTCGCAATCGACATCGCCGGTGGCGGTGAGCTTCAGCTCGCGCTCGCCGCGGGAGTCGATCCGCAGCTCTTGCACTTCCACGGCAATGCCAAGACCGACGCCGAGCTCAAGATGGCGCTTGATGCTGGCATCGGCACCATCATCGTCGACAACAACGACGAGCTCGACCGCCTTGAGCGTTTGCTCGAGCGCCCGCAGTCACTATTGCTGCGCGTCATTCCCGGTGTCGAGGCCGAGACTCACGCTTCGCAGGCGACGGGTGGTGACCGCTCGAAGTTCGGTCTTCCTATGGAACAGGCAAAGGTTGCCATCGCCCGCATGCAGGCACACCCGCTCATGAACTTCGAGGGCGTTCACCTGCACATTGGCTCGCAGATTCTCAACACCCGCCAGTTTGCGCAGGCCGTCGAGAAGATCTCGACCGTCGGTGAGTTTGAGACGTACGACGTCGGCGGCGGACTCGGCGTCAAGTACACCTACGACGAAACCGCCCCCGAGGTCGGCGCGTACCTTGACGCGATTGTTGCTGCGGCACGCGAGCATCTTCCTGCAGGGGCGCGGATCATGATCGAGCCAGGCCGTTCCGTCGTTGCTCGTGCTGGCGTCACGCTCTACCGCGTGGTGACGGTCAAGCGTACGGGCGATGTGTTCGTTGCGATCGACGGCGGTATGGCGGATCAGCTCGACGTTGCACTCACACTGCAGCGTTACGAGGGCGTGCTCGCGAATCGCATGTCTGAGCCCTGGACCGACACCGTGCAGCTCGTCGGGCGTCAGTGCGAGTCTGGCGACCTCCTCATTGACGGCCTCCCCATGCCAGCGCCGCAGGTTGGCGACCTCGTCGCGATGGCGACGACGGGTGCGTACTCGTACACGTTGGCAAATAACTACAACGGCGCGCTCCGCCCGGCAATCGTGTTCGTGCGTGACGGCGAGGCCCGCCTCGTTGCACGGCGCGAGACCTACGCTGACTTGCTCGCGTTGCACGCTCCGGCAATCGACTAGTCGGCGCTGCCTCCCAGCCTCTAGCTCACGAGCGCCCAGCGCCCAGCACCCAGCACCCAGCGCACGTGCTTCCCTTCGCCTGGTAATCGGCCTTCGTCATCATGTTTTGCAACCTTTTTGGCATAACGACGGCCGATTACCAGCCGAGGGCAAATCGAGCGACCCTTCCGAAGCTCGCTTGACCCCACCAGACCAAGACCAAGACCAAGACCAAGACCCAGACCAAGAATCTTCCCCCTACAACGACGTAAGGAACACCCAATGAAGACCCAGAAGAAAACCCTCACCCTGCTTGCGGCATCGGCTGCGATCGCGCTCGCGCTGACAGGTTGCTCGGGTGGCGGATCCGCCGACTCTGGCGCAGCGAAGGGCGGCAGCGACCTGCCGGTTGGCGATGAGATCTCGACGACCGTCGATAAGGATCTCACCGCGCTGCTTCCCGAGCGCATCGTCGACAAGGGAGTGATCAACATTGCGGTCGACATTCCATTCCCACCGATGGCAATGTACGACGAGAACAACCGCGCTATTGGCTTCGACCCTGAGCTGGGACGTCTGCTCGGACAGAAGCTCGGTGTCGACGTGAGCCTGAACAAGCAGGCGTTCGATTCGGTGATCCCGTCGCTGCAGGCAGGCAAGAACGACCTCATCATGAGCGGCATGAACGATACGACCGAGCGTCAGAAGGTGCTCTCGTTCGTTGACTACAGCTACGGCGGGTTCGCTGTCGCGGTAAAGGCTGGCAACCCCGAGGGCATCACCGGAGTCAAGGATCTCTGCGGTAAGACCGTCTCGGTGCAGAAGGCAACCATCCAGGGTGACCTGTTGCGCGCAATGGACTGCGGCATCAACGTCATGGAACTGCCGAGCGACCTCGACGCACAGACTGCGCTGCGAGCCGGCAAGAGCCAGGCCTACACCGCCGACGCAGTTGTCGCCGAGTACGTTGTCGCAACAACAGACGACGGCAAGGCCTTCGAAATCGTGCGTGATCCCGAGAACCCTGCTGGCTTCAACCCCGTCTACAGCGGAATCGGCATGCTGAAGAACGAAACCGAGCTGGCTGAAGCCGTCAAGCAGGCGCTGCAGGCGCTCATCGAAGAGGGCACCTACCAGGAGGTCCTCGACCGTAACAACATCGGTGCATACGCCGTCGAATCAGCAGAGATCAACCAGGGTAAGGACGCCTAATGAGCGCAACACTCACTGAGCGTTCCGTCGAATCGATGGCCCCGCTCTCCACCGAGGACGACGTCGACGCCGTCCCACTCCGCCGCCCCTGGCGCTGGATCAGCGCCATCGTCGTAATCGCACTCGTTGCTTGGTTCGTGTACGTTGTGGCGACAAACCCCAACCTCGACTTTGCAGCGGTGGGTGAGTTCCTGTTTGATCCGCGCATTCTCGAAGGCGTCGGACTCACGATCTTCATCACTGTCGTCTCGATGCTCGTCTCGACCCTGCTCTCGATCGTCATTGCAGCGATGCGCCTCTCATCGAACCCCGTCCTCACCTCGGTGGCGTGGTTCTACGTGTGGGCGTTCCGTGGCACCCCGGTGCTCGTGCAGATTGTGCTGTGGGGCTACCTCGGACTCTTGTTCGATCAGATCCGCCTGGGCGTTCCGCTCACAGACATCGTGTTCTGGTCGATTGACACCAACACTCTCGTCACGCCACTCATTGCCGGTCTGCTTGCGCTCACCCTGAACCAGGCAGCGTACTCCTCTGAGATCGTTCGAGCCGGCATGATGTCGGTCGATGAGGGACAGCGCGAGTCGGCATACTCGCTGGGAATGTCGCCGCT
This sequence comes from Leucobacter sp. 1207-22, assembly GCF_052850455.1. Lineage (NCBI taxonomy): Bacteria > Bacillati > Actinomycetota > Actinomycetes > Micrococcales > Microbacteriaceae > Leucobacter > Leucobacter sp. 1207-22. The sequence continues at coordinate 165,879 of NZ_VXCR01000003.1, forward strand.
GTACACGTTCCGTCGGGTGCTGCTGCCACAGGCGATGCGCGTGATCATCCCGCCCATGGGCAACGAGCTCATCTCGATGCTCAAGAGCACCTCGCTATTGTCAGTCATCGCGGTACTTGAGCTCTACACGCAGGCATCGATCATCTCGTCGTCGAACCTCAAGCAGGTCGAACTGCTGATCGTCGTAAGTATTTGGTACCTCTTCATGACCAGCTTGCTCTCGATCCCGCAGTACTACCTTGAGCGTCACTTCGGGCGCGGATCGACCCGCAACCTGCCACCCACCCCAATTCAGCGGATCAAGGCAGCATTCAATTCACGCAAGCCGGGCCCAGAGCCCGCACCCCCAACCCAGGTAACGGAGGTGGTCGGACTATGACCAGCAAGGAGACCCTCGAGGCGGATCCGCGCACCACAGCCGCCCGCACCACGGGCGCGCGTGCGCAGGCAGCGGATCCACTCGTGCAGATTCGTCGCGTGCGTAAGAGCTACGGTGCGCACCAGGTACTGCGTGACGTCTCGCTCGCAGTGCCAGCTGGCACCGTGACCGTACTGCTTGGACCGTCAGGCTCTGGCAAGTCGACGCTGCTGCGCTGCGTCAACCACCTCGAGACCATCGACGGTGGCCGAATCATCGTCGATGATGACCTCATCGGATACCGCCGTTCGGGCGAGCGAAACCATGAAATGACCCCGCGCCAGATCGCGCAGCAGCGTCGCCATATTGGCATGGTGTTCCAGAAGTTCAACCTGTTTCCGCACATGACGGCGCTGGAAAACATCATGGAAGCACCCGTTGGCGTCGGCGGTAAGAGCCGCGCCCAGGCAAAGGCCCGCGCGCTCGAACTGCTCGACCGTGTTGGACTCGCTGACTTCGCTCAGCACTTCCCGGCACAGCTGTCAGGTGGCCAGCAGCAGCGAGTGGCGATCGCCCGTGCGCTCGCTATGGAACCCAAACTGATGCTCTTTGACGAGCCAACATCTGCACTCGACCCCGAGTTGGTCGGTGATGTGCTCGATGTCATGCGAGAACTCGCACGCGACGGCATGACGATGATCGTGGTCACGCACGAGATTGGGTTCGCGCGCAACGTGGCGGATCAGGTGGTCTTCATGGATGGCGGCGTCGTCGTTGAAGCGGGCCCGCCTGAGGAAGTGCTCGGGAACCCGCAGCGTCAGCGCACTCGCAACTTCTTGGAAAGCGTGAAGTAGGGGCTCAGGGATCTAGGCTTGCTGAGCTGGCTTGCTCCTAAGCTTTCCGCCCATATGTCATCGGCCTTCAATATGGTGAAATCACTCGTATTTCGCATATTGAAGGCCGATCGCATGTCTGCGGCAAATTTTGACTGGACTTGGTTGGGCCGGTTCTGAGTGCGGCAACAGCTCATGGCAAGGGCGAGCAATGATCGCCCGCGGCAGCGGTCGGCAGCGGTCGGCAGTGGTGGCGGCAGCGAGTGGGGCCTTGGCGGGCGGCGGGCTTCTTGACGGTGCTGCCGCGGTTGGGCTTGTGCCCAACCTTGCCCTTGCAGAGTTGCCCCACGCCCGGAGCTTGGTTGGGGTGGCCTGGGTCTGGGGCTGGGGTTGAATTTCGAGTTGGGCTTTGCCTTCGTCTGGAAATCGGCCGTTGTTAAGACGAATTGCGCCAAAAGCGTCTGGACGACGGCAGATTTCCAGATGAGGGGCGAACATTCAACCGCCTGAACCTCTGCCCGTATGATGCAGCCCTCCCGCAGCCCCTTTCGCCTGTCTGCGCTGAATCGCGGCAGGTTCGCGGAGCGGGGGGCGGGGGTTACCCCTGGGCGACCTGGCGTGAGGCGCGCGTGCTCAGTACGCCAAAGACGAGCTTGCCGATTGATGCAGCGACGAGCATGAGCAGGATCGCAGTCCAGGTGATGCCGGTGTCAGCGAGCAGGCCGAGACCGAGCGGGCCAACGGCGGCGATGAGGTAGCCGATGCCCTGGCTCACTGCGGAGAACGATGCCGTCGCCGCGGCACTGGGGGCCGTGAACACGATGAGTGCAATTGACAGTCCGAAGGCGGCGCTTTGCGCGATGCCGAGGACGGCGATCATGAGTGGCGCGAGTGCGATGGGGGCGAGGGCGAGACCGATGAGACCTGTTGCCGACAGTGAAGCAATGATCACGACGAGGGCAGTGCGGAACGAGGCCTTTGATGCGATTGTTGGTGCGAGCAGTGACGCGGGAAGCCCTGCGACGCTCAGCCACGCGAGCAACAGACCAGCCTGAGTTGGATCGATGCCACGCGCCGCGGCAATCGTCGGGAGCCATGCCGTCAACGAGAAGTAAATGAGTGCCTGACACGCGAAGAAGCCAGTTACTGGCCACAGGCCTTTGGCGCGGAAGATGGAGGCGCGAGGCTGATCCGCGCCCGGTTCCGTGCGTGCAAGTGCGGAGGCATGCGTCGGTGCCACGCCAGCGCCAGCGCCAGCGCCGCCACGCGGAGCGAGGCTCAACACGAGTGCGAACGCAATGAGGAGCGGCACGGTCCAGCTGGCGAGCGCGTAGGCGATGTTCTCGCCGAGCATGTTGTACACCGGTACGGCGAGTGCAGCGCCGGATGCGGCGCTGATACCGAATGAGGTCGTGTAAACGCCAGTCCAGAAGCCGCCACGCTTCGGGAATGACTGGCGAATCACCTGTGGAGTGACGATACCGACGAGCGCTATCGCTGCGCCGATGATGACCGTTCCGAGAAAGAGGGTCGGCGTGCTGAGCGGCCGGAATGCGGTTGCTGCCGTGAGCGCAGCGAGAAGCACGACAAGCGTGCGTTCGAGGCCGAGTCGCGAGACGAGCCATGGAGCGAGGGGTGAAGCGAGACCGAACAGCAACACGGGGATCGCGCTCAGCGCAGCGAGCCCCGTGTGCGAGAGGTTGTAGTGCGCGCCGATGTCGGCGAGCAGTGGGGAAACTGACGTAATCGGGAACCGGACGCTGAGTCCGAGAGCGATGACCACGACGCCGGCCGCGACTCCTTGTCGACGGCTCAGGCGGCTAGGGGCGTTCATCGAGGAGTTGCTCCTGCTGTTCAAGGACTCCCATTGCCGCGGCCTGTGCCGCTTCGGGGTCGGCGTTGATGATTGCTTGCAGGAGAGCAATGTGCATGTCTGCTTTGTCTGGGTCTGCACCCTCGGTGAGACAGGAGGCATCCGTCACTGATTCGCGAAGCGAGCCGTCGAAGCTCGCGTAGATTCCCGCGAGAAGTCGGTTGCCCGACGCTTCAGCAATACCGAGATGGAATGCGACGTCAGCCTCGGCAAACGCGTCGGGGTCGCCTGCCTTGATGGCGGCGCGCCGAGACTCGAGCAGGGTCGTGAGCTCATCGATCTCTTCCTGCGTACGCGCAATGGCTGCTTCACGCGCGGCAAGCGCGTCGAGCGCACGACGGACGCGGATCACTTCCCGGCTGTCTGCGGAGTCTAACGCGCGACGCAGCGCGACCGCGGTCGGGTCGGTTGCGATGACATAGGTGCCGTCGCCCTGTCTGGTTTCGAGCAGGCCGGTCTGTACAAGCGAGCGGATCGCTTCGCGCACTGAGGGGCGGCTGACTCCGAGCGTTGCGGTGAGCTCGGCTTCAGAGGGGAGGCGGTCGCCGATTACCCAGCGGCCGTCGCGGATTTCTTGCTCGATCTCAGTGACAACAGTGTCGACGAGAGAGCGTCGTTGTATTGGTCTCACGGATTCATCCTTGCAGATCGGTTAAGTTATATGGTTATCATATGTCTGACAAGTGGCTTTCCGCTATCTCGATTGCGACAAAACCCACTCAATTCACACGAAAGGGTCCCCAATGACGGTGAATCCCCCAGCAGATATGCTCCGTACTTCGGGCTGCGTCGACGCGCACATCCACCCAGACAAGACGTCATGGGGTGGTCCTTGGATGTCGCGCCGGCCGGCAGCGACCCTCGCTGACCTGATTGAGAATGATCGCGCAACCCAGTTTGCGTTTGAGCAGAGCGTTGAAGAACGCGCATTCGCGCTTCTCTCGAACGCGGTATCGCAGGGAACGTTTGCCATGCGCGCGCACGTTGACGTGTCAACAGCGCTGGGGGTGCGTAACGTCGAGGGCGTTCGAGCGGCGGCTGAGCGGCTTTCGTCGTTCTTGGACGTGCAGATCGTCGCGTTCCCACAGTTCGGTCTTCTCACTGACCCGGGCGCGCTCGAGGTGATGGAAGCCTCGCTGAGTGCGGGCGCGGATCTTGTCGGTGGCATCGACCCGATTGGAGTCGAGGGAGACCTGCACGGGCACCTTGACGCGATCTTTGGCCTTGCTGACCGGGCCGGTCGCGACCTTGATATCCACTTGCATGATGGTGGCGAGGAAGGTCTCGCGGAGATCCGCGAGATCGCCAGGCGCACCGTCGCAGGCGGCCGCCAGGGTCGCGTCACGATTGGTCACGCCTTCGCCCTGTGTGACGAGTCGCTGCCAAGCCTCGGCGAAACCCTCGATGCTGTCGCTGACGCTGGCATCTGGATTGCGACCTGCGCCCTAGGCCCCGACCCAGTGCCGAATATCGACCGCTTCGAGCAGCACGGCGTTCGTCTCGCCGCAGGTTCTGATGGCGTGCGTGATTCGTGGAGTCCGTTCGGGAACGGCAGCATGCTCGATCGTGCGCACCTGCTTGCGTACCGAACCGGCGCAATCACAGATGCCGAGCTCGAACGCGCGTTTGCGCTTGCCACCGTTGCGGGCGGCGAGATGCTCGGAATTTCTGACATCGCACGCGGCGGATCTGCTGAAAGCTTCCTCGAGTTTGCTGTTCCGTCTGTGGCGCAGCTCGTGGTTGACCGCCCAGCGCCAACGCGCGTTGTGCGTCACGGGGTGGGGGTGCCCGCACACCTCTAGTTCACCCGCTCACTGAGCGTGAGGTCACGTCACACCGTCGCGACGTGACCTCCTGGGTGGAGCAATGGTTGCTCCACCCATACAGATGTATTGCTTGATCACTGGAACAAAGGAGTCCTTGTGTCGAAACGATCTCTCGCCTTTCTGGGAGCTGTTGCGGTTACTGCCGTCGCAGTGACCGGTTGCTCGAACGGTGCTGGTGGCGGCGATGCCGCAGGAAAGCCCCTGTTCGATGTCAGTTCGGCTGACCTTGTCACCACAACGCCCGCTGGTACGCAGCCTGTTGATGCAATCACGTGGAACTTGCCGTACGAGCCGATGTCACTTGATCCGATGCTGTCGTTCAACTACGCGGAGAACACGGTTGATGCAAACACGTGTGAGGGGCTTACTCGCATCACGCCTGATCTCTCAATCGAGAATGCTCTTGCGGAGTCGGTGACCGCACCCGACGACCGAACCTACGTGTATACGATCCGTGACGATGTGAAGTTCTGGGATGGCACCCCGCTCACCGCTGACGATGTCGTCTACTCGCTCGGTCGTCAGGTTGGCCCCGAGTCGAGCACCTACTGGGGTGACTACTTCATGAATGTCACTTCGGTTGAGAAGACCGGTGATCGAGAAGTCACCGTGCGTCTGGGGCAGCCTGACGCACTATTCGAGCAGGGCATGTCGAGTGCCGCTGGCGCAATCGTGCAGAAGGCGGCGGCTGAGGCTGCGGGGGAGAGCTTCGGTACTCCGCAGGGCGGCATGATGTGCACCGGTCCGTTCAAGCTTGAGAGCTGGGAGCCAGGTAAGGCGATCACCCTGGTGAAGAATGCGGATTACTGGGATAAGAACCTCATCCCCAAGGTCGAAAAGCTGTCATTCAGCTTTATCGCTGACGAGTCGACTGCTATCAATGCGCTTCGCTCTGGTGATGTAGACGGCCAGTTCTTCTACCTGCCGCCAGCTGGTCTCGGACAGCTTCAAGACAGCGACGCGTCGATCGCGTTTGGTGAGTCCTACATCTTCTGGTCGTTGCGTGCGATCCAGCAGACCGGCACCTTCTCTCACCCGGAGGTGCGTGAGGCACTGCTCGCAGCGATTGACAGCGAAGCGATCTCCGACGTTGTTTTCCAAGGTGCCGCGATTCCGTCGGCCGTGCTGACTGGTCCGGCATACTTCGGCGAGGGCGAATCAGCGAAGATGTATGAGGAAGCATTTCAGAGCTTTGCGGTGAAGCCCGATATCGAGGCAGCAAAGAAGATCCTCGCAGACTCTGGCGTCGACACGAGCGCACCGATTGTCCTCGGCGTGCAGGGGTCCTCAGCCGTTCACGAGCAGACTGCAAACCTCATTCAGGCTGCGGGTCAGGCGATTGGTCTCACGATCGAGACCAAGGTGATCCCGGTCGAGCAGTTCGGCAACCTGTACTTCGATGAGAAAGCGCGTGAGGGTCTCGATGGCTTCTTCACGACCTACTACGGCAACGTCAGTGATCCGCTTGATGTGTACACCACGTTCACGCCAGAGAGTACGAACAACTTCATCCAGTACGACGGCGCGGCAGCAGAGCTGAAGGCCGCACGTGCAGAACTCGATCCGGTCAAGCGCGCGGAGTACACCATCGCAGCGCAGGAGAAGATCACGACGGATCTGCCCTGGTTGCCGATGGGTGATCTTCCCGTGATCCTCGTGCAGAACAAGGCGATCTCGGGTGCGACGGCATCGTCGGCGTACCTCGGTTACCCCTGGGCCGCCACCATCGGCGGTGTTGAGTAACCGTGTCACTCCCCTTATTCCTGCTGAAGCGGGCAGGCAGCTTGCTGCTGGTGCTGTTTGTCACATCGTTCGCGGTGTTTGGCATGATGTACCTCGCACCGGGCAGCCCGCTGAGCTTCGTTCTCGGGCCGCGCGGCGGTACGCCAGAACAGGTCGCTCGTCTCACGGAGCAGTACCACTTCGATGATCCGTTCCTCGTGCGGTATTTCTCCTGGATTGGCGACCTGTTCCAAGGCAACCTTGGCGACTCAGTTGTCTACCGCCAGCCGGTGCTTGACCTGATGGGCAGCCGCATCGGTACGACGGTGGCGCTCATCGCACTTGCTACGCTCATCATCGCGGTCATCGGTGTCGGCCTTGGCCTGCTCGGCGCGTTGAAGGGCGGCTGGGTGGATCAGATCGTCACGACGGTTGCGACGCTCGGGCTCGCAACCCCCGCATTTGTTATTGGTGTCGCACTCATCAGTGTCTTTGCGGTTGGTCTTGGTTGGTTCCCAACGAACGGCAGTGGATCAGGTGGGGTGGACACGCTCGTCCACCTCACCCTGCCCGCCATCGCGCTCGCGGTTGCGAGTGCCGCCTACCAGACGCGTATTACGCGTGCTTCGGTGTTCGAGGAGGAAGGTCGCGAGCACGTGCAGACTGCTGTTGCTCGCGGTCTCCGCCCGGGGCTCATCGTGCGTCGCCATATTCTGCGCAACGCACTCATCCCCATTACGACGGTCCTCGGCCTGACTGTTGCGACGCTCATCGCTGGCGCTGTCGTCGTGGAGAACGTGTTCGCGCTCGACGGTCTGGGGTCGCTCCTGGTCCGCGCGATCCTGCAGCGCGACTTTGCGGTCGTGCAGGCGGTGATCCTCGTGCTGGTGGTCGCGTTTGTCATCATCAACGCGATCGTTGACTTCCTGTACACGATCATCGATCCGCGCATTCAATTGGGGAGTAAGCAGTGACGACACTCAGCACGACTCAGATCGCGCTTCGGCGCGTGGCAAACGAGGGTCCTGGCCCGATCACGCGCGCATACCGCTTGCTCGGTGTCACGGGTGTTATCGCGGCCGCGGTCCTCACGATCATCGCCTTGCTTGCCCTGCTTGCGCCGTGGCTTGCGCCGTATGATCCCGACTACCCGGATCTGCTTGCCGCACTCTCCGGGCCAAGCAGCGCTCACCTACTCGGGGCTGATGCGCTTGGCCGTGACTTGCTCTCGCGGCTCATGTACGGTGCGCGGATCACCCTGGTTGGCCCGACATTCGTGATCCTCATCGCTACGGTCGTTGGCACGACGCTTGCGCTCATTGCCGCGTGGAATCGTGGCCGTGTTGACACCGTCATTTCGTGGGTCCTTGATGTGTTGTTCTCGGTGCCTGGCATCGTGTTCGCGCTCATTGCGGTTGCAATCTTCGGCCCGAACCTGCCGACCGTGGTCGTGGGTCTCTCAATCGGGTACATCCCGTATGTCGCCCGCGTTGTACGCGGTGCGGCGCTGCGTGAGCGGGGCATGCCGTACGTGCAGGCCGCGTGGCTGCAGGGGCAATCTGGCGTTGGCATCAGCCTCACGCAGATTCTGCCGAACGTGCAGCCGATCATTGTGGCGCAGGCAGTGTCATCGCTTGGTTTTGCAGTCATCGACCTCGCGGCAGTCTCCTTCTTGGGGCTCGGCGTGCAGCCACCAACTGCGGATCTCGGTCTCATGGTGAAGAGCGGCTTCGATTCGCTCCTGCGCGGCCAGAGCATGGAAGCAATCAGCGCTGGCCTGACAATTGTGCTCATTGTGTGGAGCATCACCGTGCTCGGTGATCGCCTCGCCTCGAACAACAGGAGAATGCGATGAGCGATGCCCTGCTCGAAGTACACTCACTGCACGCGAACCTCAATACGAGAGATCGCAAGCTACACCTGCTCAACGGCGTGAGTTTCTCGCTCAACCGAGGCGAAGCACTTGGCCTGGTTGGTGAGTCAGGATCAGGCAAGTCACTGACCACGCGAGCGATCATGCGCATGCTCGCGCCTGGCTTCACCACGCGAGGCGAAGTGATTTTTGATGGCGAGAACGTGCTCGACATGGGCCGCGAACGGCTTCGTCAGTACCGCGCGGCAGACGTGGGAATGATCTTCCAAGATCCGCGCGCCCACGTGAACCCGGTGCACACGGTTGGTGACTTCCTCACGGAGGCGCTCGTGCGCGACCGGGGAATCCAGCGTGCAGAAGCCGAACGACGTGCGGTGCAGCTGCTTGATGAGGTTGGTGTGCGACATCCGGAGCAGCGATTGCGACAGTACCCGCACGAACTTTCTGGTGGTCTACTGCAGCGCGTCATGATCGCGAGTGTGTTGCTTGCGGAGCCGCGGTTGATCCTCGCCGATGAACCGACGACCGCGCTTGACGTAACCGCACAGTCTGACGTCATGGCAATCCTCGACGAACAACGTCGTGCGCGCGACTTGTCGCTGCTCTTCATCACACACGATCTTGAACTCGCGAACGCGTGCTGCGACAGGCTCGCAGTCATGTACGCGGGTGAGATCGTCGAACAGGGAGCACACGTGTACTCGGCGCCGACGCACCCGTACACGATTGAGCTGCTGGGCGCGCGTCCAAGTATCGATGAACGGCGTGACCGACTTCCGGTGCTCGAATACAACGCTGAGCTACACAAGGAACTGAAAGAGAGGACCGCCTCATGAGCGCTCAACTGTCGCACGCAGACGCTGCTTTCGATGGCGTCGGTCACTCAAGCGGCGCCGCCGGGAACGATCCTGCGGCACCGCTCGTGCAGGCCACCGATCTGCGCAAGGTGTTTCCCGCAGCCCGTGGGAGCAAGAATCGTGATGGGGTGACAGCTGTCGATGGTGTCTCCTTCGCGCTCATGCCGAATGAGTGCCTCGCGATTGTGGGCGAGTCAGGATCCGGCAAGACCACCGTTGCGCGCATGATCGTCGGGCTTGAGACGGTGACGAGCGGCGAAGTGCTTCTCGGTGGCAAAGATGTGACGGCTGCGCCTCGCAGCCTCGCATCCCGTCGTGAGCGGGCACGCGAAATTCAGTACGTATTCCAAGATCCGTATTCCTCACTCAACGGACGTCAGCGGATCGGTGACGTCATCGCGTCAAATGTGAAACTGCATTCACGCGACAAATCGCGTAGCGCGCAGGCTCAAGCACAAGAGATCCTTGATGCCGTTGGGCTACCTGAACGATTCTTTGACAGGTATCCGCGCGAGCTCTCCGGGGGCAGCGACAGCGCGTCGCGATCGCCCGCGCGCTCGCCGCCGAGCCGAAGGTGATCGTGCTCGACGAAGCCGTCGCAGCGCTCGACGTGTCGATTCAGGCCCAGATCCTGAACCTCCTTGCCGACATTCGACAGCAGCGTGAGGTGAGCTACCTCTTCATCTCGCACGATCTTGCCGTGGTGAACCAGATCTCGGAGCGCATGCTTGTTATGGAAAACGGCAAGGTCGTCGACCAAGGAGACACGGCCGAGCTGCTCGCAAACCCGACGCACCCGTACACGCGTGCACTGCGCGCAGCGGTGCCGGGCCCCGGCTGGAAGCCCACCCGACGAGAGCAGTTGGCGTCGTGAAGGCGATCCGCGCCGCGTATGTGATCGCGGAAGGCCAGGGGCCCGGGGGTATCGTCTGGACCGGCACCAACGCCGGTTCCGGTGCTGGTTTCAATAGTGGCGACAGAGCGAAGGCACCTGGCGCTGTTACTGTCAGCGCTACGGGCGCTGCGGCCGTTGCACCGTTTCTAGAGCTGCGCGACGCAGTTGTGCTCGTCGACGGTGATCGGATCGTCGACGTGGCCACAGGTGCTGCGGGTGACGCGCTCGCTGCCCGTGCCGCAGAAGTCATCGATCTCGGCGAGAGCGTGCTTATGCCAGGGCTCATTGACCTCGAAGGCCTGGTAGATATTGACCATCTGCAGCTCGACTCCTGGTGGTCTGGAGAACATGAGGCTCGACTCGAGTGGTCAGAAGCGTATGCACGCGACCCTGACGCGGTGCTGACCAGCGATGAACGCAGTACCCTGCGTCGGTACGGGCTGGTGCAGTTGCTGCTGCATGGCATTACGTCGGCGATGCCGATCTCCACCGAGGTGCACGGTGCTTGGGCCGAGACACACGATGACATGCTCGACACCGCCCGCACTGCGAGTGAACTCGGGATCCGTGTGTTCTTGGGCCCCTCGTACCGCTCTGGCGTGCACGTCACGCGCGCGGATGGCACACCGAGCATCTTTTGGGATGAGGAGAAGGGTCGCGCTGGATTCGCTGACGCCGCCCGCTTCTTGGATACCGTCGAAGCGCTTGCCGATCCGCTCATCACAGGTGTGCTCGTGCCGTGCCGGGTGGAGACAGTCACCGACGAGGTGCTGCAAGCAACAGCGAAGCTCTCGGCAGAACGAGGCACGCTCGTGCGTGTGCATGCGACGCAGGGACTTGCATCAGAAATCGACATTCTGCGCGAAGAACGCGGTGCAACGCCACTCGGCCTGTTGCAGCGCGTGGGACTGCTGAACGATCGACTCATCCTCGCGCACGGAGTGTATATCGACGTGCATCCCGACGTGCACGGTGAGGACCGCGGTGATCTCGCAACGCTTGCTGAGGCTGGAGTGAGCATCGTCCACTGCCCGGTGACGAACGCGCGGTACGCGTTCCTGCTCGAAAAAATCTCGCAGTATCTTGAAGCTGGTGTCACCGTTGCGCTTGGGACAGACTCGTTCCCGCCAGACCTCATTCGAGCTATCGATACTGGCGTGCAGCTCTCAAAAGTGCAGCACAATGACCTCGGTATGGGCATGCTCGCGGAATACGTCGAGGCGGCAACCCTCGGTGGCGCGCGTGCCCTGCAGCGACCCGATCTGGGGCGCATCGGCGCCGGGCGCACTGCCGACCTCGTGGCCTTTTCGCTCGCCGACTTCCGGATGGGTGCCATCGACGACCCGCTGCGAACTCTTACGTTGTCCGGCACCGGGCGAGATGCGAATTTCAGCATGGTGAACGGTCGCGTGGTGATGCGTGATGGGAACCTGCCAGGCGTCGACCTCACAGCGCTACGCAGCGAGGGGCAGCGGATCTTCGAGAAGCTCCGTGCTGCTTATGCTGGGCGCGATGCACTACAGGGGAAGTCGCACCTGGGGGAGTTGTTCCCGCCGCTCTTCCCGCGCGGTAGTTAGGGGCGCGGATCCGCCTCTTCAAACCGCGGATCCGCCCGCTCAAACAATGGGACAGTGTCAGCGCGGCTGTGCTCGACGTGCGCAAGCGCGAGGGCGCAGGCGCGCGTGACCTGTCCCTTCAAGATTGCGTCACACAGGTCGTAGTGTTCACGATGGAGATCGAGCGCGTCGCGATCGTGTGTGAGATTAAACAATCGGGCCACGCGGCCCTGCACAGGGACCATAAGGTCCGAAAGCAGGGCGCTGCCGGCGAGTTCCACGATGGAGCCGTGGAGCTGCGCTGTTGCAAACGCAATGTCTTTGACGACTCCACTCGCAACTGCCCGCTCTGCCTGCGCGAGTGCCTCGGTTACTACTGTGCTGTCTGCGCCGTCAGCGCACCGCTGTGCTGCGAGACGCGCTGCGAGCACCTCGAGTGAGGCTCGGACGTCGAACACCTCGTTCACCTCGGGGAGACCCATTGGGGCAACAACTGCCCCGCGGCGCGGGATGGTTCGGATATAGCCTTCGGCTTCAAGCCGTGGGAATGCCTCGCGGATCGGAATGCGCGAGACCTGAATCTCTTCTGCAAGATCACGCTCTCGGATGCGGCTGCCGGTAGGGAATCTGCCGTCAATGATCCGCTCACGAACCCACTCGTAGACGATCTCGCCGCGGCTCGGTGAGGATGGGGTGCCCGGCTCGGCTGTATCGCTATCGAGCATGCGGTCAATCGCCAAGGTGCACCAGTCCGTTCTGAGGGGCTCGCGAGTGTTCGAAGAGCCAACAATTAATCATGCCCGAAAGCACGATCTGGATCCACTTGGTATTCCAAATTGGTGAAACTTTCCGATAAACGTGTCTCGATTTGCGTCAGATGGGGGCATTTGGCATACAATCTGACGGGGCTTGGTGCGAAACTGGGCCCGGGCAGTCACAGCGCACAAAGGAGTCTGAGTATGACCACCCCCGTAACCTCACGCAGCGAAGAAGCACAGCGTCCACGAACTATGAAGCGAGAGTTGGGGCTTCCGGCACTGGTGCTCTATGGCCTGACCTCCATGGGTGTGCTCTCGGTGGTCTCGGTCTACGGGCCCGCCTCTGCCATCAGTGATGGCCATCTGCCTGCCTCCTATATCGCGGCAATCATCATCATGCTCTTCACTGCGCACAGCTACGGTCGTATGGCCGCGCACGTGCCGATCACTGGTGGCGCGTATGCCTACGTCACCCGTGGCTTTGGTTCGGTGACGGGCTTTCTCACCGGCTGGGTCATGATGCTTGACTACCTCTTCCTGCCGATGGTGAACTTCCTGTTGTTTGGTCTCTACTTCAATAGCATGTTCGGCGGAGTTCCTGCCTGGCTTGGAACCCTGATCTGTATCGTTGTCGTCGCAGTGCTGAGTGTGGTCGGCGTCTCGTGGATCCGCCGCCTGAACTCAGTGGTGATCACCGCGTCGATTCTGCTCGTTCTGGGGTTCCTGGTGCTGGCAATCATGAACGCGCCAGAGGTGAGCATCGAGGCGGTTGTTACTCCGCTGTCGATTGGCGATGCTGGCATCGTGCCGATCCTGTCAGCAGCTGCGCTGTTGTCGTTTGTGTTCCTTGGCTTTGATGGTGTGGCAACGCTGTCAGAAGAAACAAAGAACCCCCGCCGCACGGTTCCCCGTGGCATTGTGCTCGCGACACTCGTTGCTGGTCTCGGGTACCTGGCATTTGCAATCGCTGGCAGCCTCATCATGCCCGACTGGACCAAGATCGAGAACCTCGATGCTGCTGGCACCGAACTCATGCAGCAGGCTGGCGGAGACTGGTTCATGGCAGCGTTCGTCATCATTAACCTTGCTGGCCTCATCACCTGTGGCGCCGCCGCGCAGATGAGCGTAAGTCGCGTGCTCTTCGCGATGGGCCGCGACAAGATCCTGCCCTCGGTGTTTGCAAAGTTGCACCCGCGCTTCCGCACCCCGTATGTCTCAGCGCTCGTGGTCTCTGCCGTGTCACTCGTCGCACTCTTTATTACGCTCGACCAGGCCGTCTATATGATCAACTTTGGTGCGCTCGTTGCGTTTGCCTTGGTAAACCTCGCGACGGTGAAGGTGCTGTACCTTGACCTCAAGCTGCGCCGAGGCTGGGGCGCCCTGCGTCACCTCGTCATGCCGCTCCTCGGCTTCGCGTCGATCGTCTGGCTATGGACCTCGCTCGCGCCCTTCACCTACGTGCTTGGTGGAGCGTGGCTTGCCGTGGGTGTCGCCGTCTATGTTCTGCGTCGAAAGCAGCGTGGAGGCCCGCTTGCCCTCAACATTGATGGCGCCGCGACTGAGACGATGCCGACAATTCCTTACCAGGAGGATGCGCGCGCCTAGCCCCGTTGCTTGGAGCGCCGGCCTTCGACCCGTGAAACTGAGTGGTTTCGTGGGTCGGGGGCCGGTTTTGCGTTTCGTGCTTGGCGCTTGATGTGGGCGCGTGGGTCCGTGTTGGGGCGGGTATGCGTGCGTGCTGTGCGACGCGATCCAGGCGCTTGCCTGCTAGTCCGCCATTCTGTTTGCGAGATCGCAAGCCTTCTTCTGGAAATCGGCCGTCGTTAGGACGAATTGCGCCGAAAACGTCTGGACGACGGCCGATTTCAAGGTGAAGGTGCGGAGAGGGCTGCGCAGCGAGGCGCTAGGCGTCACTGTTGCAACTTTTTGTAATGTGAGAAATAAGCGAAGTGAATAGGTGCTAGTGTTTCTCCTTGTTGGCCCGACTTCTGCGTTAATACGCAGGGACGGCACGGGCAGCGCGATCGGCTCCGGGGGAGCCGCGTCGGGAACACACAATGTAGGGCACGCCCGCCCTGGCCCCAAGGCGCCGAGGCCCGGCCTCGCGCCCAGGCCTAAGCCCAGAATCAGTGGAAACGCTGCCTGAGCCTGAACCTGAGCCAGGCAGCTACTGGCCAGCGGCGGGATTGAGAGGAAAACATGTCTGCAGATGCAGCAGTGAAGAAGCGGAAGCTCCCGAAGTGGGTTACTTCCTTTGGATGGCAGATTCTCGCGGCACTCGTCGTGGGTCTCGTGCTTGGCGGCCTCGCTCGGTCGCTCGGGCCGGATGTTGAGGGCAACCCCAACGGTCTCCAGGCGACTCTGTCAGTCATCGGCAGCAGCTATGTGTCGCTGCTGAAGGCGGCGGTTGTGCCGCTCATCTTCACCGCGATCGTGTCGAGCATCGTGGGCCTGCGTAAGGTCACGAACGCTGCGCGACTTGCAGGTCAGACCCTGCTCTGGTTTGCAATCACTGCACTCATTTCGGTGACGATCGGTATCGTGCTTGGCGTCGTGTTGAAGCCTGGCGCTTCAGCATCGCAGACGCTTGAGACCGGCGACCCCTACGCGGTTGGCACCTGGTGGAACTTCCTCATCGGTCTCGTGCCCTCGAACTTCCTTGGCTTGTCAGTCAACGCATCGTTCGATGCTGATGCAGGCGCGGTTGCTGCAAGCCCATCGTTCAACGTGCTGCAGATCATTGTGATCTCGGTCGTTGTCGGTATTGCTGCCCTCAAGCTTGGCGCGCAGGCTGAACCGTTCATTCGGTTCACTGAGTCGGCACTCGCAATTATTCAGAAGGTCCTGTGGTGGATCATTCGCATCGCACCCATCGGCACCCTCGGCCTGATTGGTAACGCAGTTGCAGTGTACGGCTGGGACAAGATGGGTTCGCTCACCTCGTTCGTGGCGGTGCTGTACCTCGGCCTACTGCTCGTGATGTTTGTGGTGTACCCCGCGATCATCAAGGCAAATGGTCTTTCGATCAAGCAGTACCTTTCGGGTGTCTGGCCCGCAGTTCAGCTTGGCTTCGTGAGCCGCTCATCGATTGGCACCCTGCCGCTGACCCAGCGTGTGACCGAGCGAAACCTTGGTGTTCCCCGCGGCTACGCGTCGTTCGCAGTCCCCCTCGGCGCGACGACAAAGATGGACGGTTGCGCGGCAATCTACCCTGCTGTTGCGGCAATCTTCATCGCGCAGTTCTTCGGAATTGAGCTCACCATTGTGCAGTACCTGCTCATCGTGCTTGTCTCGGTCGTCGGTTCGGCAGCGACCGCTGGCACCACTGGCGCGACCGTCATGCTCACGCTGACCCTGTCGACGCTTGGTCTGCCGCTTGAGGGTGTCGGCCTGCTGCTCGCTGTTGATCCGATTATCGACATGGGTCGCACCGCGCTCAACGTTGCTGGTCAGGCACTGGTTCCTGCCGTGGTCGCGAAGCGCGAGGGCATTATCGATCTCGATCTGTACAACGCTCCGCGTCGTGGGCTTGCGTTCGACAATGACGACGTCGATGCGAACGCCGAGGCAGCCGTGAACGCAGACGCGACACCGAACGCCGAAGAAACCGCAGACGCAGACACCGCTTCCAAGGCGTAAACGCCCGCGAAGTAGTCGCGATCCGCGCCCTGTTCCCGGCGTCGTGCGCAGAACCGATGGCCAGGTCTTCAGTGACCTGGCCATCGGTCTTTGTGTGTGGCGAGATGCTTCGCCGAAAGGCAACGTAGAATTATGAGTATGACCACCGCACGCGAGCAGCTCATTGAACTTATTACGACCGAGGCCGTATTCCACGGCGACTTCACGCTCACCAGCGGCAAGAAGGCGACGTACTACATCGACCTCCGCAAGCTGAGCCTTGATCACCGTGCGGCTCCGCTCATTGGCCAGGTCATGCTTGACCTCATCGACGATGTTGATGGCGTTGTGGCAGTCGGTGGCCTGACCATGGGCGCTGACCCGATTGCTTCGGCGATCATGCACCAGGGCGTCGCACGCGGCAAGGTGTACGACTCCTTCGTCGTACGCAAGGAGCCTAAGGACCACGGACGTGGCCGCCAGGTTGAGGGTCCTGATCTTGATGGCAAGCGCGTGATCGTCGTTGAGGACACTTCGACGACCGGCGGATCCCCCCTCAAGGCAATCGAAGCGCTCGAGAAGGTCGGCGCAATCGTTGCTGGCGTTGCTGTCGTGGTGGATCGCCAGGCACCTGCAAAGGCGCGCATCGAAGAGGCTGGCTACGAGTATCGCTACGCGATCGGCCTCGACGACCTCGGTCTCGACCCGCAGTAGGTTTTCGTGGGGCGGTTGATGCCCGGTGTATCAACCGCGTACACGTAGAGGAGGGGAGCAGCTCAGTGAGCTGCTCCCCTCCTCTACGTTGTGCCGTGTTTAGCGGGCTGCGACCGAACGGCTGATGATGCGGTAGACAACCGCGAGCGCTGCAACAGCGATGAGTGAAACGATCGCGACGGTGCCGAAGTACTGCGCCTCTGCGCCCTCCCGGTAGGACTGTGAGATCCACCCCGAAAGGGTCGATCCGCCAGCCATGGTGAGGAAGTAGAGTGCGGTCATCTGCGAGCTCGCCGCCTTAGGCGCCAGCTCTGCGGTGAAGGAGAGCGCCGAAGGGGCGAAGAGCGCCTCGCCGAAGGCGAAGAAGATCATGACGAGGAGCGCGATTGCGAGCGGCATCGACTGCCCTGCACCGAAGCTGAACGGCACGATTGCTGCCGCACCAGCCGCCATGGCAACGATGCCGACGACGAGCTTGGTGATGGGTTCCATGCGGGTTGAACGGGCGCGAGTCCACATGACAGCGAGGAGCGCAGTGACCGCTGCAACAGCAAGGCTCTCGAGCGTCACGATGAGGCTCGGGGGCATCGTGTACGAGCCAATGGTGAGATTGATCTTCGTGTCAGCAAACACGGCGAATGCGGTGAAGAGCTGGAAGAGCAGGGTCCAGAAGACGAGGCTCATCAGGAACACTGGCACGTAGGTGACGATTGCTCCGCGCTCGCTGCGGGTGACCTGCTTGTTCGTGAGGAGCATGGTGAAGAGGCCGATTGCTGCCACGAGTACGATCAGCGCGACCACGCTGCTGATGTTGTCGGGGCGGATCAGGCCGGTCATGACCGCAATTGCGACGAGTCCGAGGCCAATCAGGGTGATGATGATCCACTTTGCGCGCTGTGCCGCGGGGAGCGGGTTGGGCACGACGGCGGTGCTCGCCGGGAGGCGGCGCATGCCGAAGATGTACTGGCCGAGTCCGAATGCCATGCCAACGGCTGCAGCGCCGAACGCCATGTGGAAGCCCCATGACTGGTGGAGCGCGCCGGTGATCAGCGGGCCAGCGAACGCGCCAACGGTGATGCCCATGTAGTAGATCGCGTAGCCTGCGTCGCGGCGTGCGCCGCCGTCAGGGTAGAGCGCGCCGACCATCATGGTCGTGTTGACCTTCAGGCCTCCGGTCCCGATCACGATGAGGACGAGGCCAATGATGAGACCGATGAGGCCGGGCACCACTGCAAGCATGATGTGACCTGCGAGGATCGCGGTTCCGCCGACGAGGACGACGTACTTCGGCGCGAGCACGCGGTCGGCGACCCAGGCGCCGATGATCTGCGAAATGTAGACGAGCCCGCCGTACGAGCCAGCGATGCCGAGCGCGATGGGCTGGGGGAGGCCGAGGCCGCCGTCGCTCAGTGAGTAGTAGAGGTAGTACGCGAGCAGTACCTGCAGGCCGTAGAAGCTGAAGCGCTCCCACATTTCGACGCCCGAGAGCGTCATCAGGCCGCTTGGCTTGGCGTCGCGCGATACGACGTCGAGGGCACGAGTGACGCCTACGGTGGCGGTGTCTGGTGCCTTCGTGTGCGACGCCGCCTTGGCGCCACCGGACTGGGGGTTCGTCATTGATACTCCGAGATGAACTGGGCGGATCGGCTGCGTGCGATTCGCTATCTGATCGGGGTGCCAAACACTCACGCCCGAAATAAAGATGATTAGTTGGTCAGACCAACTGCTTAACAATTACAGAAATGTACCCTGTTGGGCCGGTGGCGTCAATTTGGGTCTGGTGGTTGTGCGGATGCGTCGCTACGTTCAAGTTTTAAATATGAAATTGATCTGGAGTTTTGCCACCTTTCCTATCGTGTGGTTTGCAAATCGTGAGTTGCGGGATCTAGGATCATTGGTACTTGGTCAGACCAACTGATCAATTGGCTTGTGAAGATACCCGGTCACTCTTGCGTAAGTCAATGGCATATCTGACAGAGTTACGGTGCAGCATTTCCGCGGCAAATCTCACACACGAACAGAAGGAGGGGCGATGGACTGGACAAATATTTCGCGAGCAACGACGCTCTCACTCCCAGATCGCCTTTCGGTAGATATCGAACGATTGATCCTCGACGGCAAGCTTGCCCCGGGGGATCGCCTGCCACCAGAACGCGAGCTCGCCGAGCATCTTGGCGTCTCGCGCGTCTCGATTCGCGAAGCGCTTCGCGAGCTCGAAAACCGTGGCTTGATTGACCGAAAGCCCGGTCGCGGCACCATTGTGCTGAGTCCAGGTGAGCAGTCGCCCATGGCTGAAAGCATCGGCACCGCGGTGAACGCGGCGGAGGCCGAGATCCGCGACATCATGGAATTGCGCGCCATACTGGAGCCGCCCATCGCGCGTCTCACTGCTGGCCGCGCAAAGTCTCGAGACGTCGCGCAGCTTCGTGAGCTCGTTGAAGCGATGGAAAAGGAAACCTCGAACGAGCGCTATGCAGAGCTCGACCGGGCCTTCCACCAGACGATTGCGCAGTACACGCACAATCCCTTGCTCGCGCTCATTAACGAGCAGCTTGCGCAGCAGATCGCGCCGAGCCGTGCAAAGCGGTATCAGACGAGTGAGCGACGCAACGCGTCAAGCCGCGCGCATCGACTCATCTTTGAAGCGATTGAGGCGGGCAATGGTGAGGCTGCAGAGCAGGCTGCACGTGACCATGTCCTCGACATTGCGCATCAGATCGCCCTCGCAGGGCGCGAAGAATAAACAGATAGGAACACACGGACCATGACGATGCCTAAGGGAGCCATCTCAACGTCGCACCACCTCGCAACTGAGGCTGGCGCAGCGGTACTCGAGGCTGGCGGCAATGCGATCGACGCGGCAATCGCTGCAGCAGCAACGCTGTGCGTCGTGTACCCCAACAACGTTGCACTCGGTGGCGATCTGGTCGCCATCGTGCGTAGCCCCGACGGGCAGGTCCGGTTCTTGAATGCGACGGGCACGGCTCCCAGCGGGCAGTCGCTTGAGGCGCTCCGCGCCCAGCACGGTGACGCGCTCCCGCTGCGCGGTGTCGACACGATCACCGTTCCCGGTGGCATCCGCGGGTGGGAAGCACTGCACGAGCTCGGCGCAACGCGGGAGTGGGCGGATCACCTCGCGCCTGCGATCCGCCACGCTGAACAGGGGTTCCCCAACTCGCGCTCAGTTGCCCGCGCGCTCATCGATGCGAAGGGCACACTCGACAAGGATCCCGGCGCACGCGCGATCTTCTACCCGAACGGCGAACCCCTTGCCGAGGGTGAGACGCTCACGCAACCCGCGCTTGCTGAGTCGCTCAAGCAGCTCGCTGCAAACGGTGCAGCCGAGTTCTACGAGGGTGAGCTTGCGCAGCGTTGGACCACCGGCCTCGCGAAGCTTGGCTCGAAGATCACCCGCGAGGATGCCGCGGCGTACCGCCCGTTCTGGGGTGAGCCCATCGAGACTGAGTTCAACGGTCTGCGTGTGCTCACTGGACCGCCGAACACCTCGGGGTTCATGCTCCTTCGCGCGCTGAACGAGATCACCGCAGGCATTGCTGATCCCCTTGGTGCCGGTGCTGGCGAGCTGTCACGCGCGTTCTACGAGAGCAATCTCGTGCGCACGGCTTCGCTTTCTGATCCGACTTTCGGCGGCGCAACCGGCGCCGAGCTCGTCGCGGCCAAGGCGCCAGCTGGGCCGCTGCGCGGTGAGGCGAAGGCGAGTGGTGACACGGTCGGCTTCTCTGCGGTCAGCTCCGATGGCTGGGCTGTCTCGTTCATTAACTCGGTGTTCTGGGACTTCGGTTCGTACATCCTCGAGCCAGATACCGGCATCATCTTCCAGAATCGCGGGACGTCGTTCTCGCTCGATCCTGCGTCTCCCAACGCGTTCGAGCCGGGTAAGCGCCCACGCCACACGCTCATGCCGGTGCTCGTGCTCGACGGCGAGGAAATCGCGTACGTTCCCGCGACGATGGGCGGGGCAGCACAGCCGCAGATCCATGCGCAGCTGTTGCAGCGCATGATCGAGGGCGCGGATCCCAGCACCGCCACCCACGCGCCGCGTTGGATGGTCGATGAGGTTGTCGGTGATTCGCCCGTGCGCGTCACCATTGAAGAAGACGTCCCGCTGGTTGCGCGTGCAGCAATCGAAGCCGCAGGTTTCGCACTCAATGTGGTGCGACCCTATGACGAAGACTTGGGCCACTCGAACGTGATCCGCGTCGATCGCAGCGCAGGCACTGCTACCGGCTACTCGGCAGCGAGTGATCCGCGCTCTGACGGATCCGCAATCGTCGTTTCTGCCTAACCGATATAGAGAAGATCGAAGCAATGACAAACTTTGACGTCGCTCACAAGCGGCAGCCCGTAATTATCCTGCTCCTCCTGGGTGCGCTCACCGGCATGCTCTCGGGCCTGTTCGGCATTGGTGGCGGCATCGTGCTCGTCCCGTTGCTCGTGCTCGTTCTTGGCTACCAGCAGAAGCTTGCAGCAGGTACTTCGGTGGCGACGATTCTCCCGGCTGCGGTCGTGGGTGGCATCACCTACGCCGTGCAGGGACACGTGGACTGGGTTGCGGCGCTGTTGCTTGCGATCGGCATTATCGGCGGCGCGCAGGTTGGCAGCTACTTGCTGCAGCGGATCCCGACCGGGGTGCTGCGCTGGACCTTCATGGCCTTCCTGGTGCTCGTTGTGGTGAGCCTGTGGTTCATTGTGCCGTCACGCGACTCTGAGGTGACGATCACGATCATCAGTGGCATCGCGCTCATCCTTGTTGGGTTTGGCACCGGCATCTTGTCGGGTCTGCTCGGTGTTGGCGGTGGCGTCGTCGTGGTTCCAGTGCTGATGTTCTTCTTTGGGGCGAACGACCTTGTCGCAAAGGGCACCTCGCTCATCATGCTGATTCCTGGCTCGATCTCGGGCACGATCGGTAACTTCCGCCGCCAGAATGTTGACCTGCGGGCAGCGGTTCCCCTGGGCATTGCAGCGAGCCTGTGCTCGCCCCTTGGCTCAATCGTGGCAACCTACATCACCCCCATGTGGTCGAACATTGCGTTCTCGGCACTGTTGGTGCTGGTCATCGTGCAGATGGCAGTGAAGGCAATTCGCTCGAAAAAGTAGGAATGCCGATCAGTCACCGCGCCAATGGCACGTGAACATTCGGTGAAGGGGCGGACGAGTATCGCAAGAATCGCGATTGCTCGCCCGCCCCTTTTCTGTAGAACGCATGCAACGACAAGGCCGGTTCAATGCATGCGAATTGATCTAACTGACAGGTGTTGTCCTTCCGCTGGGCGATTTCAGCGCTGTGTGTCACTCTTGTGAACCACCAGACGCGTTTCGGAGGGGCCAAATGCGTGATCAGTACTTCCATCGCAAGGGGGCGACGGAGCGTCGTTTCCCGGCGATCGTGCCTGCGGCTGTCATTGCACCCGAACGGGTGCAGCGCCTGACCGAGGAGATCTCACAACCGAACGCGAGCGTGCTTCTGCTGGGTGAACAGGGCAGTGGCCGACTCCAGCTCGCGCAAGAGGTTGCGAATGCATTCGCGCAGCAGGCCGAGGAGCCCTGGCATGTCGTTGAACTCCCTCCGCCGCCACACGCTGGTCATATGTCGGTGTTCAGCATTGCGTTTCCAGAAATTGAATTGGGTGATGATGACCCCGACATTCGGGCGGTGAGAGTGGGCGACGCCCTGCGGCAGCTCGGACGCGTCGCGGCGGGCGAGCCGCTCCTGATCCTCGCTCCGAACGTTGATTTCTATCTCCCGATGGATATCGCCACGCTCATGTTGCTCCAGCGGTATCCCTTTGTTCGATGCATTGCAACGGCCTCGCGGATGACGGGTCCGCTCACCCGCTGGACCGCAGGCACAAACCTCGTGCGTTTACCGGTTCCGCCGCTGACCATTGACGAGGCTGACCGGATGCTCAGCGAGCTGCTCTCAGTGCCGCACATTGTCCCGTCGACCCTGCGGCGTTGGCATGCGGTGACCAGGGGTAATTCCTATCTGCTGCTGACGCTCGCGATTGAGGCTGAGTATCAGGGGCGCATGCGCTATTCCCGTGATGGGGCTTGGGTCAACGAAGCAGAAAACGCCCCTTTGCGTGGCATCGGGGAAACCGTGGCTGGGGTGTGTACCCCAGATGAGTGGGAGCTTCTCGAGCAGATTGCCCTGCTAGAACCGGTCTCAGAGGTCGTGCTGTTGCGTCGAATGCCAGCTGAATCGCTGAAAGCGTTGATCACGTATGGATTTGTGGCCTCGAGTACGCACCATCAAGCCGTCGACGCGCTTGAGGTGGCGCACCCGATGCTTGCTGACTCGATCCGCGCAGGTGTTCTGCCACAGCGCAGATACGAAGTGTATAGCGAGACGCTCGACATCTTGCAACAGGAATATGCAAAGTACGACCTGCTGCAATCACCGCAGCGCATGCTGCGGCTGGTGATGCTCAGTCTTGCGGTTGGCGTCGAGGTGCCAATCGCGTGGTTGTGGTCTGCGTTCGAATCAACGCGATACAGCGGCGAACGAATGTTGAGAATGCGGATCGCGCAGGAAGTGCTTGCGAGCGAGCAATCAACGGCAGAACAACGCATTGAATGCACGTTTGTGGTGATCAGCGTTGCTCGTCTTGTCGGCGACGTCGAAGCATATGCGAGCGTGATGGCTGCGGCAGGAGCTGTACTCGGTGGGGCGAGTGGCGAGACCGTGCTCACCGCACACACGGCAGCCCACATTGGCGCGGAGCTCGCACTGTGGGAGCTCATGCATCATGCTGATTCGAGCCGCGCCTTTGCCATGCTTGACAGCGCGGAAGCGGCGTCTGTGGCGGCCACCGGTGAAGGGTCGCACTATGTACGGGGCATGCGGGCGCTCATGCTTGCTTCTACCGGCAGGCTGCGGGAAGCCTTCGAAACGACCGAGCCTACTGCAATACGCGCAGGATCGGAGACGGCTGGCGCCGGAGCGTTGGGAAGTGCAGTTCGGGCATTGATTCTGACCCAGCGCGGTGAGTCTGGTGCTGCGGTCGAGGAAGCAACGGCGGTACGGGTGATGCACGGTGCGGGGCAGGCTAGCCGCACCGAATTGACGCAGTTGGTTGCGTTCGCTTGGGTACTCGCACTCGTCGCCCACAGTGACGTTGAGCGGGCACACGAGGCGCTTGCTGAAATGGAAGAGCGCGCACTGCGGTCAGGCGAGTACCTCGTGTTGCTCGGTGGATGTGCTGCGATCATCGCCATCGAAGAGGGCCGATGGGACGTCGCGCTTGGCGAAACCGAACGGTTGATCGACAGCATCAACGAGCGAGACATGTATGGCGTACTCCCGGTGGTGCACGCCATGCGCGCGTTTGCTGCCGCAGCTCTGGGTGATCAGCACATCGCTGAGCGTTCGATTGCTCTCGCAGAGCAAACGCGGCCGGGTCTCGGCCGCGCAGTTGGTGGAATTCGGCGGATCCTCCTGCTTCGTGCGCGGCAGTGGATGCGGGATCCGCTCATTGCCGAACACGCTCGACAGACGGCAGAGTGGGCACGCGACCAGCATCTGCCAGACACCGAACTGCAGGCACTCCATGTGGCAGTGTGCGAGCGTCGCACGGCCACGAGCGATGAACTGGAGCGGGCGATGCTACTCGCCGATGTCGTAGCAACCGCGAAGGGTGATGCGATGCTCGCGCACATCCGGTGCTTTGCGGCTGAGGGTCATGCAGCAGTACACGTTGACTCTGCAGAAGAGCGTCGCCTCGCAAGCCTTGGTGTGCACTTGCCGCCGCCGCCAACGGCTGACCTCACCTCACGTGAACGGGAGGTGATGCTGCTTGCGTCACTTGGCTATTCCAACAAGTTCATCGCGGATCGCCTGTACATCGCGCATCGTACGGTGGAGACCCACCTGGCCCGTGTGTTTCAAAAACTGGGTGTTACCAATCGCGACGAACTCGGCACTTGGGCGTCGAGGGAACGGTGGCGTCGTGACGAGTGAGTAACTTACGTGGTTTTCCACGATGTTTTCGAGACAAGTTGATACGTAATCTCCTTCACAAGATGACCGAAATCATGCGCAGGATCCCGACACGACCGAGACCTTGCGCTCGGTCTTGTGGAGGGAAAGATCATGAGCGCTCGACGACACGAACGGGACTCAGAACGAAGACTTGTCTGGCGAACGGTGCGACGCAGCATCATCGCTCTCCTTGGCGCCGGTGCACTGGCATTGGGGCCGGGAGCGCTCGCCGCATACGCGGTAGATGAGGGGGTGGATCAGGCTCCTTCTGCGCAAGCTGCAGCACCTGATGCCGGTGCTGACACCGGGGGTGGAACACCAGCGGATACGCCAGCTGAGCAGCCCGCACCCGAACCAGCTGCCCCCGCGGCAGAAGAGCCTGCTGCAGAAGAACCTGCTGAGCCTGCGCCCGCGGAGCCTGCGGTCGAGGCACCAGCGGAAGCGCCCACCGCCGACCCTGTTGCCCCCGCTGATCCGGTAGCGCCTCCTGCTGACGACGCTGAGGGTCCTGACGGTGCAGATTCGGGCGAGCCAGCGGCTCCAGCTGACGAGGCAAACGCTGCACGCACTGCAGCGCCTGCGGCATCGAAAACGCAGGAATCTGCAGAGCCAGCGGCGCGTGGTGGCAATGATGCGAACATCACCTATTGCCACTGGCGCGGGCAAGAAAATGGCTGGGCGAAGCCACTGACCTCAAACGCGAACAGCATCATTTCGCAGGGTCACACCTCCCACCAGGGAAATCGCGACATCATCCCGCCGTTCACTGTGACACAAGGACACCAAACCCTCACCTACCCGGGCTTGAACTGGGATGCAGAGGGGCAGGCGATTCTCGCAAACGGATGCCAGGAAGTTCCACCCGAGGTAGATCCACCAGCGATGGTGCTGGCGGCGACACCCGAGTGTCTTGATGCAGATACTTCGACGCAGGAAATGCTTGCGGTGACGCTCAGCAAGGTACTGTCACGGTCTGGTGTGAACATTGAAGTCACTGGCCCGAACGGCTTCACAAAGACGCTGAGCAACCTCGGCGACGGTACGACAACGTTCGCGCTGGGAGCGCCTGGCGAATACAATCTGACGCTGTTGCTCTCGAATGAGACCGTCAGCACGATGGAGCTCACCTTCGACTCCTGTGAGGAAGAGCCACCTGTCTATGAGGGTGAGACCCAGGTCTGTCACTTTATCTCTGACGAAGAAGGGTGGGAGAAGCGCACCGTGACCGGTGAAGAATTTGCCAACGGATACGCGCAAGACAATCCGCAATCGATCTTCAACGATTTCACCTTCACGGTTGACGGTGAAGAGGTCGCTGTTGTTGGGCAGCACTGGGACGCTGAGGGGCAAGCCTTCTTCGCCAATGACTGCCAAGAAGAGCCGCCGGTTGTAGATCCGCCAGTAGAGCCACCGGCCAAGCCAGGAGTCGTGACACCGACTCCGGTGGTCCAGGTCACCCCGGCTCCGAAGCCGATTGCGGTAGCTGAGACGAAACAGCTTGCCGTCACCGGTGACGACGGCAACATGTGGCTCGCGATGGTTGGCGCACTGCTGCTGGTCGGTGGCATCACCGTCCTCGCAGGGTACCGGTCACGTGGGAATGATTACCGGCCACACGGTCGACGGTAACCGCATATGAGTGGGTTCGGGCGACAGCCCGGACCCACTCGTGTGTGTGTGTGTGTGTACTTCGAGGCACCTTGCGTGACAAAGGACACCGCGGCATACGTAGTTTTCACGCAGATGCCGGTGGCGATGGGGAATGGACGGTCGCCCAACGCACTACTTCTGGCGAAACGTGAGTTAGTGTCACCACATGGGAATCTTCGACCGCTTCAAGAAACGTGCACCTGAGGCTGTGGCGCCAGTACAGCCGGTTGCGATCGAGGCGTCACCTGACATCGATTACACCCCACTCATTGAGATGGCAAAGATTATCAGTAACGGGGATGCAGCTGCGGTTGCTGACATCTCGCTCCTGGTGACTGACCCAGACGCATTCAGCGTTCGGCATCGGAGCTGGTTGAACGACTTCGGTTATGAGGAACATGTGGCGTTCAGCGATGTGGAAGTTCGCGATACCTTCGCCTACCGGCTTGCCGGGTACGAAACTCCGTTTGGGTTTGGCGCCTACATTGACTGGAAGGAAGCCCCGGAGGAAATCACCGCGCAACTCGACGTCGTACTGAAAAACCTCGGATACCCGGTTGATACCTCAAGCCTCAATCTCGAGAACGAGCACACCTGGGAAGCGCTCGTATTGATCGCGCGGCACCTCGAAGAGTCAGACCTGAAGCTTGCGATCCTCGATACTGAAAGCGACTGCTACCACCTGTATGTCGTCCCGACCGCGAGCTTCTTCCGGCTGGTGACGCTCGCTGCTTCGCTCGATATCAGGGTGCACTCAGCGGACTAGAAGATCCGCCACCGAATTCAGCACCTCATCTGGGCGGAACGGGAACTTTTCAATCTCAGCTGGATCCGAGATGCCGGTCATCACCAAGACCGTGTGCAGCCCGGCTTCCATGCCCGCGACGATGTCAGTATCCATGCGGTCACCGATCATTGCGGTGTTGTGCGAGTGCGCGCCAATCTTGTTGAGCGCGGATCGGAACATCATCGGGTTCGGCTTGCCAACGATGTATGGCTCCTTGCCGGTGGCCTTGGTGATGAGTGCCGTGATCGCGCCCGTTGCTGGCAGTGGCCCCTCGGGACTCGGCCCGGTTGCATCGGGGTTGGTTGCGATGAACCGCGCTCCGCTATTGATGAGGCGGATCGCCTTCGTGATTGCGTCAAATGAGTAGTTGCGCGTCTCGCCAACCACCACAAAATCGGGATCAGTTTCGGTCATGATGTAGCCAGCGTCGTGGAGCGCAGTCAGGATTCCTGCCTCGCCGATGACGAAGGCCGATCCGCCAGGCTTCTGCTGCTTGAGGAAGGCCGCGGTTGCGAGCGCGCTCGTCCAGATGCGATCTTCTGGAACATCGATGCCAGAAGCCGCGAGGCGGGCCGAGAGGTCACGCGCGGTGAAGATTGAGTTGTTGGTGAGCACCAGGTACGGCTGCTCAGTGTCGCGCCAGTGCTGCAGCAGCTCTGCAGCGCCGGGAATCGCGGCTTGTTCGTGTACGAGCACGCCGTCCATGTCAGTCAGCCAGCATTCGATGTTCTCGCGGTGCGTTGCCTGCGTGTTCATAGTGTTTACATTACGCCGGAAAGATGAACGAATGGCAAACGGCCACGGTGTGCGCTTTGTGGGCGCTCGTCTCACGGGTGCTCGTTCTCGCGGGTGTTCACTTCGCGGGTGCTCGCCTCGCCGGGCATGTGAACTTCGATGTCAGCGGGGGCTGGCAGACTAGCCGTATGCATGCACGAGCTGGCAAAGCCCCCATCGCAGCTGATCTCATTGAAGTTGAGGCGCTGCTGAGCGCCTACGCTGAGGTGACGCCTGACCCCGCAGTCGCGTCGCAGCGGGTGGCATTTGGCACCTCTGGTCATCGCGGCTCGGCGCTCAAAGCCTCGTTCAACGATGCTCACATTGCTGCGATCAGCCTCGCGATCGCAGAATACCGAGCGGAGCAGGGCATTACCGGGCCGCTCTACATCGGCGCTGACACGCACGCACTCTCGGCTGTCGCAGAGACGACCGCGCGTGAGGTGCTCGTTGCTGCTGGGGTACACGTGATCGCGTCGGCGGGTGAGGGCGATGCAGTGTTCGTCCCGACCCCGGCGTTGAGTCATGCGATCCTCACACACAATCGTGACCTCGCGGTCGATGACCCCGCGCGCGCTGACGGCATTGTGGTGACGCCGAGCCACAACCCGCCTGCTGACGGTGGTTTCAAGTACAACCCGCCGCACGGTGGCCCGGCCGACACCGACGCCACCGGGTGGATCGCAGCTCGTGCGAATGCACTTCTCGAATCGGGTGCTGAGATTGCGCGCGGCGACGCCGATGCCGTCGACCGCTATGACTTCCTTGGCGCATACGTCGAGAGCCTCGGCGAAGCGATCAACATGGCGGCTATTCGTGACGCTGGAGTGCAGTTTGCTGCGCATCCGCTTGGTGGAGCGAGCCAGGCCTACTGGGGCGCGATTGCCGAGCGCTACGAACTTGATCTCACCGTGCTTGGCCCAGGGGTCGATCCGCAGTGGGGCTTCTTGCACCTTGATTGGGACGGCAAGATCCGCATGGATCCATCATCAGCGCACGTCATGTCAACGGTCGAAGCGTTCCGTGATGACTTTGCGCTCGTGACCGGCAACGATGCCGACGCCGATCGACATGGCATCGTGACGCGTGACGCCGGTCTTATGAATCCAAACCACTTCCTCGCGGTTGCCATTGAATACCTGCTCGGGCACCGTCCTGAGTGGTCTGCTAGCGCTGGCATCGGCAAGACCCTGGTCTCTTCTGCGATGATCGACCGCGTTGTCGCGGCGCATGAGCGCACACTGCTCGAGGTGCCCGTCGGATTCAAGTGGTTTGTACCTGGCCTGTCAGACGGCACCGTCGTATTTGGTGGTGAAGAGAGCGCTGGCGCATCATTCTTGCGCTTTGACGGCACTCCTTGGAGCACTGACAAAGATGGCATCTTGCTCGCGCTTCTCGCGGCTGAGATTCAGGCGGTCACCGTTAAGTCGCCCTCTGAGCACTACCGTGATCTCGAGGCACGCTTTGGTTCCCCTGCGTACGCGCGCATCGACGCGGCAGCAACCCCTGCGCAGAAGGCCAAGCTTGCGAAGCTCAGCGCAGACGATGTCACCGCAACTGAGCTCGCTGGCGACCCCATCGTCGCAGTACTCACAGAGGCGCCGGGCAATGGCGCGAGCATCGGCGGCCTGAAGGTGCAGACCGAGCATGCGTGGTTCGCAGCGCGCCCGTCTGGCACGGAAGACGTCATGAAGATCTACGCTGAGTCGTTCCGCGGCGCAGCACACCTCGCAGAGGTGCAGCAGGCAGCACAGGCACTCGTAGGTCGAGTGCTGGGGGAATAACGCCCTGGGGCAATAAGCTGGTGGGCATGTCCTCGAACACCACCGCGCCCCTTCGTCGTTACTCGTACCTCGGCCCGGCCGGTACGTTTACCGAGGCTGCGCTCAAGCAGGTGCCAGAGGCAGTTGGTCAGCACTGGAATCCAGTTGCCAACCTGGGTGAGGCGCTGCAAGACGTCGTGAGTGGCGAGAGTGACGCGGCCATGATCGCGATCGAGAACTCGATCGACGGTGGCGTCACCGTTGCGCAAGATGCGCTCGCGACGATTCCCGGACTCCGCATCATTGGCGAGTACCTGGTCTCAGTGAACTTCGTGCTCGTCGTGCGGCCCGGTACCAAGCTCGAAGATGTGCGCGTTATCAGCGGCCACCCGGTTGCGTACGGGCAGTGCCGCGCGTGGCTCGACGAGCAGGTGCCAGCACACCAGCACATCCCAGCGCCGTCAAACGTGCAGGCGGTCGTTGACCTCTTCGAGTCGAACGCCAACATCGACGCTGCCATCGCGCCTCCCGGTATCGAAGACCACTACGACGTTTCGGTGCTTGCCTCGGGCCTTGCCGAGAATCCCGATGCGCAGACCCGCTTTGTGCTGGTGAGCAGTGTGCTGCCCGTCGCTGAACCCACCGGCACTGACAAGACGTCACTCATCGTCGAGCTGCCAGAAGACAAGTCGGGTGCGCTGTTGCTGCTGCTTGAACAGTTCGCGACGCGCGGCATCAACCTCACGCTGCTCGCCTCACGGCCTGTCGGCGATCGCATGGGACGCTACCGCTTTGTCATCGACGCAGAGGGCCACGTGAAAGATGAGCGAGTCGCAGACGCGATCCTCGGTGTGAAGCGTTTCAGCCCCCGCGTCGTGTTCCTCGGCTCATACCCGCGCGCAGATCGACTGCCAGCGTCATACGCTGCTGGGCACAGTGATGACTCGTTCCGAGCAGCACGCGAGTGGCTGAGCGATGTCGTTGAGGGGTCGCGCGCGTAACCTTGCGCGTCACGATGCGTGGCTTGACCTGCGCGGGGCTGAGGAATCAGCGCCCAGCGTTAGCCCTCGGCAACCCAAGCGGGGTCAACGCGCAGCACGAGTGAGCGCGGGTCGACCGATCCGCTCACCTGTACGGCAAGGCCGAAGTCATCGCCATCGAGCTGCACGGGCTCGGGGTGCGGAACCGACAGCGCATACTTTCGAGCAAGCGAATAGGTGACTGCGCGACGACCGCGGCCAAGGTCGATGATGCGACGGCCAAACCGGCTCTTGGAGAGCACGCCGTTTTCCAGGCCGATCTTGCGCCAAATGCTCAGCCAGCTGAAGGGGCCGAGTGGCTTCATCACGATCACGTCGAGCATGCCGTCGTCAAGCTTCGCATCGGGAATGAGGTGCACGCCGCCTGGGAGCAGACCGCAATTGCCGATCATGACGGTGAACACGCGAAGTGACTTCACCGCGCCCTGATCAAGCGAGTAGTGCACCTCGAGTGGCTTCTCCTTGACCATCGTGCGCACGCCAGCGTCGACGTACGCGAGCCAGCCAACCTTCTTCTTTAGGTCAGGGTTCGTGATTGAGATCGTGCGCGCATCGAGTCCCATGCCCGCGAGCACGAGGAAGACATGCTCCTCTTCTGACTCGTCGGGGCGCACAATGGTGAGCAGCCCGAGGTCGATGGGGCGATCCACGCCCTGGAACGCAGCGCGCACCACATTCTGCATGTCATCGAGTGGCGCACCGAGATTGCGTGCGAGCAGATTTCCCGTGCCCTGTGGCACGATCGTGAGCGGAACTTCGGTGCCGCGCATCCCCTCTGCCAGGGCGCGGATCGTGCCGTCACCGCCAGCACCAATCACCACGGCAGCGCCCTCGTCGACCGCGCGCCGGGCAGCACCGGTTCCCGCGTCAGCCTCTTCGGTCTCGTACCACCGGGTCGGGCCCCAGCCAGCGTCGGTCTCTGCGATCGACACCGCAATTCGTAGTGCGTCGACGTCGGTTTTGAACGGCTGGTACACCACTGCTGCGTGAGGGACAGGCTCGCTCTTCTCGCTCGACATGGCTACAAGAGTAGTAGGTTGTGCATCTTTCAAGCGGACGCCCGGCTGCAGGCTCTAAGCTTGGGGTGTGATCGATCCCGTACTTCTCCGCAACGATCCCGAGACCGTTAAGCGTTCCCAGCGAGCGCGTGGCAACGACGAATCGGTGGTTGATCGTGCCATCGAGGCAGATATTGCACGTCGTGCCGCACTGGCAGAGTTTGAGAGCCTCCGCGCTGCTCAGAAAGATGTCAGTGCCAAGGTCAAGACTGCAGCAAAGGAAGACAAGCCTGCCGCTGCTGCCGAGGCGAAAGAATTCGCCACCAAGGTCAAGGCCGCTGATGCTCGCTCGAAGGAGGCCGCAGAGGTTTTCGAAGCAGCCGCGATGGCAATTGAAAACCTGGTGATTGACGGTGTGCCTGAGGGTGGCGAAGAGAACTTCGTGACACTGCGCACGGTTGGCGAGATTCCCTCGTTCGACTTCGAACCCCGTGACCACCTCGAGCTCGGTGAGATGCTCGGTGCGATCGACATGCAGCGCGGTGCGAAGGTGTCTGGCGCTCGCTTCTACTTCTTGCGTGGCGTCGGTGCCCGTCTCGAGCTCGCGCTCATGAACCTCGCGCTCGACCGCGCACTTTCGCACGGTTTCACGCCGCTCATCACTCCGACGCTGGTCAAGCCGCAGATCATGCAGGGCACCGGCTTCCTTGGCGAGCACGCTGACGAGGTCTACCACCTACCGAATCAGGACCTGTACCTGACCGGCACGAGCGAGGTTGCGCTCGCTGGCTACCACTCAGACGAGATCATTGACCTCGAAGGTGGCCCACTGCGTTACGCCGGTTGGTCAACCTGCTACCGCAGCGAGGCAGGCTCACACGGTAAAGACACCCGTGGCATTCTGCGCGTGCACCAGTTCAACAAGCTTGAGATGTTCGTATACATCGACCCGAAGGACGCAGAGGCAGAGCACGACCGTCTCGTCGCGTGGCAGGAAGAGATGCTGCAGTCGCTCGGTCTCTCGTACCGCGTGATCGACGTTGCTGCGGGCGACCTCGGTTCGAGCGCGGCACGCAAGTTCGACATTGAGGCGTGGATCCCAACCCAGGGCACCTACCGCGAACTCACCTCGACGAGTAACTGCACGAGCTACCAGGCCCGTCGCCTGTCGACCCGCTACCGCACGGAGACCGGCAAGACCGCTCACGTTGCGACTTTGAACGGCACGCTCGCGACCACTCGCTGGCTTGTCGCAATTCTTGAAACTCACCAGCGCGCTGACGGCAGCGTGACGGTACCTGAGGTGCTTCGCCCGTACCTCGGTGGACTCGAAGTGTTCGAGCCCATCGCAGGCGCAGCAACCTCGGGAGACACCAACTAGGAGGAATCTTTGGCGGCATCGCTTCGCGCAGACGAACGACACCTCATTGCGCTCGATCTCGATGGCACCGTACTCGGTCACGAGATGCCAGGTGCAGATGATGACCCATCAGAAGGTCACATCTCGGAGGAACTGATCGAGGCGATCCGCGCCCTCCATAACGCCGGGCACCTGGTCGTTGTCGCGACCGGGCGCTCGGTGGACGCCACGCTGCCGATCGTCGAGCGCCTTGGCATCGCAGCAGAGTGGGTCATTGCGGCAAATGGTGCGGTGACGCTGAAGCGCGATCCGCTTGCGACGCGTGCGTACCGCCGCGAGATCGTTGAGGCGTTTGATCCGACTGAAGCGCTGTTGCGGATCCGACCCCACCTCTTCAACGCCCGCTACGCGGTCGAGCTTGCTGATGGCGGCTTCCTCTACACGCAGCAGATTCCTGCTGGCACGCTGCCGTCAGAGCAGAAGCAGGTGACGTTCGAGGAGCTGCTGCACGTCAATGCCTCGCGCGTTGTCGTCGTGTCGCCAAACGCGAATGTCGAAAAATTCTTTGAGACCGTCGAATCGCTCGGCCTTACGCACGTCTCGTACGTTGTCGGAACGACCTCGTGGCTCGACATCGCGCCAGCAGGTGTCACCAAAGCGAGCGCGCTTGAGGTCGTGCGTTCGCGCATGGATGTCAGTCAGGCACACGTATTTGCGGCCGGTGACGGTCGAAACGACATTGAAATGCTGCGCTGGGCTTCGCGACTTGGCGATGGCGTTGCGATGGGTCAGGCAAGCCCTGAGGTACAGGCCGCCGCGTCGCGCACGACCGCGTCAGTCTTCGATGACGGACTGCTTTTGGCGCTTCGTGAGCGTTTCCCGGTTCTCCTTGGCTAAAAAGTTTTGCTAAGCTCTTTCGCGGAGGGTTGTCCGAGCGGCCGAAGGAACTTGTCTTGAAAACAAGCAGGCGGTGATCCCGTCTCAGGAGTTCAAATCTCCTACCCTCCGCCACTGAAAGCCCCCGACTCGTAGTTCGCTACTTGAGTCGGGGGCTTTTGCGGTGGGTGCGCAGGGCTGATTCTGGTGGTGGGTGCGTAACACCGTGGTTTTGGTGCTCAACCCCGCGACACCGGCGCCCAACCCCGCGGCTTTGGCGCTCAGCCCCGCGAAACTGGCACTTTCTCTCGAGATTGCCGCTTTATGCCGGCAGAAAGACCTCTTTTCGGCGGGAAGCCCCTTTCTCGCGGATCCGCCGGCCGATCCGCCCACTGCCCACCAGCGGCCCGCCGCCGCCCGCCCGCCAGCGGCCCAGGCCAACGCCAGCACGAAAGACCGACCGCAATGCGGCGCAACCCTGAAAATTTCCTTGAGAGAAAAGGATCGCAGGAGTCCTCCAGCGTTTCGCGGTAGATTGGAAGCTTGAATATCGTCCGGCAACCGTCCGGCGTGTGGGAGGGAACTGCCTTATGGCAAGCAGCAAGGAACGAGACGCAGCACAGAGTGCGGGCGTCCGCCACGGCTCGCTGCGCCGTTCACGCACCTGGGTCAATGTGCTCCGCTCGATTACGGGCCTTGTCGTTGTGGTCGCTCTGAGCGGCATCGCGACAGTCTCGTACGCGCTGCTCAATGTTGCATCAGGCCTGCAGACTGTTGACCTGAAGTCAAAGGATGCCGTCGGTGCCGGAGACCAGTCGATCGATGGCGAAATCACGATGTTGCTCGTCGGCTCTGATACCCGCGAGGGGCAGGCCTACGACGACGGTGAGACCGGCGAGCTCAACGACGTGAACCTGCTGTTGCATGTCTCGGCGGATCACCAGAACGCGACAGTTGTCAGCTTCCCGCGTGACCTCATGTTGCCGATTCCCAGCTGCCCCGGACCTGACGGCGAACCCGACTACTACTCGGCGATGAGCGAGCAACAGCTGAACTCAACGCTTGGCTACGGTGGTTTGCCGTGCACAGTTCTGACGATTGAAGAACTCACTGGCATGGACATCCCTTACGCGGGGATTGTCACCTTCGACGGTGTTATTGCGATTTCGAACGCAGTGGGCGGCGTTGACGTCTGCCTCACTGCACCGCTTGAAGACGTCGAGAACACAGGTCTCGATCTGCCAGCGGGTATGAATACGCTGCAGGGTGACGAAGCGCTGCAGTTCCTCCGCACCCGCCACGGTGTTGGCGACGGTGGCGATCTTGGCCGCATCAACAACCAGCAGGTCTTCATGTCTGCGCTCATGCGTGAACTCAAGAGCTCAGACACGCTCTCGGATCCGCTGAAGGTATACGGCCTCGCGAAGGCTGGCGTTGAGAACCTCACGCTCTCGAGCAACATGGCCTCGGTGAACTTCATTCAGGCGATGGCTGGAACGGTGAAGGACATCGACCTTGAGCGCATGAACTTCGTGCAGTACCCCTCGCTTGACCACCCATACGAGTCGGGGCGCTTGACGCCAAACTACGAGCTTGCAGATGTGCTCTTCGAAACCATCAAGAGTGGCCAGCCGTTCGATGTGACCGGTAAGGGCCTCGTTGCGCAGGTTGAAGGTGAGACTGACG
This sequence comes from Leucobacter sp. 1207-22, assembly GCF_052850455.1. NCBI lineage: Bacteria > Bacillati > Actinomycetota > Actinomycetes > Micrococcales > Microbacteriaceae > Leucobacter > Leucobacter sp. 1207-22. Next base: position 201,698 of record NZ_VXCR01000003.1, read on the forward strand.
CTCCTCCTGCAGAGGAGGCCCCTGCAGAAGAAACGCCCGCTGACGCTCCCGCAGCAGAAGACTCTTCTGAATCTTCTGCTGGCGACGGCACCGCAGCGACAACACCTTCAGGCCCTGTTCAGCTGCCAGAATCCATCACCGGAGTGAAACCAGACAAACAAGTCTGTTCCGGCGGTAGTGGTTATTAGCGCGTCTGATTTCTCTATCCGGGGATTCACCCAGTAGGATTAGAGAGCTGTCCACGCATGGAGACGTGCCGGAGCGGCCGAACGGACTTCACTGCTAATGAAGGGTTCTTGTTAAAGGGAACCGGGGGTTCAAATCCCCCCGTCTCCGCCATAGCTGGATAGCAGAAATTCCCCCTGATCGTTGATTCGTCAACAATCAGGGGGAATTTTTTTGTCTGCGCTCATGAACTCGCCAGACCAGCAATGGGTCCCCTAGAAAGTAGCCAAGATTTCGTGCCGGTACTTGCTTGTTCTGTTCAGGATGAGACCCGACAGAACAAGTAACCAGCATCGATCCAGACTGCTCCGAGCGGCGCTGGTTGCAGGTTCTGATGAAAACCGACAAAGAAAAATGCGGTGTACGGGCGACATCACCCATACACCGCATTCTGGGATCTAGAAACTCTTTGGTCGAGCCTCACGAGGCCTAGTCTTGTTTAGTTCTTGATTCACGAACCCATCTGACAGCGTAGAAAACTGCACCTCCCAGTAGAACAAGCGCCGATACCAATATGATGTACGCGACGGGCCCGTGTTCCGCCCGATTGGCTCCGAAACACCCCATTACTGCACCAAATATCAGAGTGGCAATGCTCAGCGCGTACCTGTGACCACGGGGCTTCGAGGTGGGAGCGGTTTTCATGTGTATACACCTCACTTACTTGAGCTCAATTGCGGTACACAAGCAGGCTAGAAAAACACAACAACGATCGCGTGAGATGACCGGGTTAGCTGCTCAATACGCCTCATCCAAGGTGATCCCATTGGAGACGGGGAGGCTCAATCTCAGGCCTTTGAGGCGAGGGTCCCGCGGTTAGGCGTCCTTCGGTCCGGGCTGTTGATCAAAGCGTCGTGCGACCACAATCGCGACCACGATGTAGATGCACAGCATGACCGCCATCGCACCACCCATGACGAAGACTGCGGTCATGATCGAGTCACGCAGCAGCAGGATGACGGCGAACGGCACGGCCATGTAGAGCATCGAGAAGATCAGTGAGATGTGCTGGCGCTCAGTTACAACAAAGACCGTCGAGATCGGCGAAGTAATGAGGTTCATGAAGAGCCACGGCACGAGCGCCCGCGCAAAGTAGCCAGCATCGCCCCAATTGTTGCCGAGCAGAAGTGGGAACAGCCACGGTGACAGCACCCAAACGAGCGTAAACGGGAGCACACCGAACAGGGCAGACTTTTGGACGCTTGACCGCACCAACTTCAGCATGCTGCCGCGCTCTACGACAGAGAATCGTTGGAAGAAGACCTGTGCCAGCGCTGCACTAATCAAGGCAGCTGGGACTTCTACGAGTCTCCAAGCCACCGTGAACTGGCCATTTGCAGACAGCGAAATCGCCGAAATGAGAAGAGTGATGCCACTCATTCGCAAGGTGTCGATGAGCGCAGTGGGCGCGTTAAAGAGGGCCATGTTTCGGTATCGGCGCATGAGCCTCGCATGATCGTTGCGTGAGGGCTTGGGCCCCCCACGCAGTTCAGGGGTCTTTCTGTGCAGGGCAAACACTGAAACCACTTGGCCCAGCAACGTTCCGAGAATAAGGCCACCAAAACCAAGCGGCTTCACAAAGCCGAGTGCCAGCTGCGATGCAGCAGTCGTGCCACTCTGCAATACGCGATTCGTTGCGATTGCTTTGTACTGACGCTTTCTGTTGAGCCAGTAGCCCAAGATGCTGATCTCGGTCAGGGTGAATGCTGAAACTCCGGCCAATGTGAGCCAAGGAGCGATCATTGGCGCATTGATCAGCTTTGCGATCCACGGTGAGATCAAGATGATAACAACCGTGGCGACCATGCAAAGCACGAAAGAAACCCAGCGCGCCAACCTCGCCAGCGACTTTGCGGCGTCATCGCGCTCAGGCAGCATGATCGCCATGTCGTACTTCAACGTTGCGATCGCTACGATGATTGCGACCACGGAAGAAAAAGCCCCGACGAGACCCCAGTCCGCATCCGTATAAAAACGAGTGAGAACTGGCAGCGTGGCAAGAGCGATGACCTGTGCGAGCGCGGTGCCAGACATGAGCGTCAAGACGTTCTGCAAGAACGTGTTGCCCTGCAGGTAGGCTTTCCAGCTGCGCTTGGTTCGTTCCACGTGACTTCTACTTCTCTCCAATGAAAGTACGGACAGCTACCGCACGAATTTCAGCAGGCTTGGAGTTCATGAAAGACAACACGCTTTCTCCTTGGTTGCTTTCACCGAGGCGTACCCAGGCCAAGGCGTCAGTCGTTGCCGCAGGGCACTTCGATGTGTGACCCATCAGGGGCAAACGCGCCGCAGCTTGATCTGGGAGGGTCCCCAACTGTTCCGCCGAGCGGCGATTGGAGTGCCCCGAACACCTGAAGTGGCAAGAATACGAGAGCGAAAAGCGCCACCATGATGAGCGTGGCGCGCTCCAGATCCCTCTTGCCTGAGATGTGGATCGCCATGCCGAGACCCACTGAAGACATGATGAAGAGCGGAATGCTCGCGAAAAACATCATGAGAAAAGCTGTAGTGAGGGGCGAATCGCACACGCTCGCTGGCGCGCACGGGGAAGAAGCACGGTCAATAAAGCCGAGGATGAAGAAGAATGCGCCGCAGCTGACGACACCCATCAGCCCAAATAGGAATGCCTGCGAAGTTGAGTGCCTTGTGCTGAGCGCCGGTCCGAACAAAGTGATCAGCAGCGCAAAAATCGGAACTGGAACAGTCGTAAACACCAGGCCGATCGGTCCGACGAACTGGCCTCCCTGGCCCAGGGCGAGCGTTGACAGCAGGCTGAGCAGCGTCATGCCGGCCATCCCGACACCGAAGCAGGTGACCGCGGTACGCCAGCACATGCCCCATCTGCTGAGACCTTCCCACGCGCGCTCGCCCATTGGGGGTGACGCGATCTGGGACGTTTCGTTTGCGGCCCCGCTCATGACTTCACTCCAGGCAGAAGCTCAATGCCAGGGACTGCGAAGGTATGTATCCCGTTCGTGATGACTCCCTCATTTGCTTGGGCTCTCACACTAATACACTTTCAATTTCCAATGAACCTCGGAGCGCAATGTGTCCGAGGCAACAAGTCAGCGCGCATCTGAGTTCAATCGAAGGTCGCATACTATTGCTAGGTGCCCTCAGGCTGATGGTGCGTTCAACGTGAGGAGTCCGAAGTGAAGCAACATCGACGTTCAATGCTCGTCGGTGCCGCAGTCATCGTCGCGGCAATCGGACTGAGCGGTTGCGCAGCTTCGGAACAGCCCAAATCTGACGTGTCGGCAGCACCAGAATTGTCGCAGGAGGCTAGCGCGAAAGAAGCATCGGCTATCCGAGAGATCCCAGACAGCTGCTCTGCGCTTGAATTGCAGCCGAACGCGCAGTTCACTGGCGGCGACCTCGGTGTGTGTGTTGCGGACTCGCTCGCAAGCTTCGGCTCTGGCAAGATGCAGCTCACTGCCGACTCTTACGGTGTTGTCGAATTCACGTACGACCCCGAATACAGTTTCCAGGCCACGCTTGAGGGCGCTGGCGAGAGCACCAAGTTGGTCTTCCAAGATGGTGAGATGTGGATCGACGCTGGTGCGGGGCCGATTAAGGGAGACCTTGAATCAGACGATCCGCAGCAGCAACTCATCGGGGCGGCCGCTCAGATGTACCGCTACTACTCCGACCCCAAGCAAACTGAGGGGCTCATTGCAGCCCAGCCCGCGTGGCAGACCGACGCCGAACAGGCGCTTGTTTCGCTTCCTGATGGCAGCGACATTAACGCGTACCGCATCACGAGCGCTGATGAATTCACCTGGAACGGTTTTCCGGTGAGTGAGGCTATTCTCTGGTTTGCTCAAGACTGGACGCCGGTTGGAGTGCAGGCGACCGTGGCGTTTGGCGGAAACGCTGAGACCTACAGTCAGCAGTTCTATGATCTTGGGGTGCCGGTAACGATCCGCCCCCTCTAGCGGGACGCGTGGGCCCTGGCCGTGCTCTCGGGTAGGCTGGGAGATGTTTGAGGTCGGCGCATATTTGCCAACGGGCAAGGATCATATGCGGTAATGCGAATGTGAGTGATCGTGGCAGAGGGACAGAAATCTCGTGCTGGTAGCGAGCAGTCGTTAGATCGGCATGGTCGCCCGCTTCCGGTCGGTGGCGGAAAGCAGGCAGCAACCCGAAGCCGCATCGTTGCGGCAGTCGTGGTTATCGTGCTTGCGTTACTGGTTGGCGTCGGCGGGGTGCTGCTGCTTTCGCAGACCCCGGTGACGAATTCTGGGTCCTTCGGTGGGTTCGTGCCCACTCTCACTGTGGGTCTACTGCTGTAGTTTGCGGCTCACGCAGCTGCCGCTCTGAGCCGGCACTGCGAAGCCTTCGCGCAGCCTCTCTGCGCGAAGGCGTAATCTGCAGCACCCGGTTTGGGCGCGCGAGAACGTCACGTCTTGGCGAGTTGAGCGCTCGAATGCACCTCTGGCTCCATATACAGACTGGAGCCAATGTTGGCTTCCGTGGAACAACTACAACATGAATCCCGTGCGTGTCGAATTCCGGCTGATGAAAGTCACATATTCATTACATAACCTGTTCATATTGAGCGACGGGTGTTACTTTGGGCCGTGTGTGCCCTGAAAACAATCAGGGAAGAGCCTGAGATATTGCCGAATTCCCAGGCCACACGAAGGAAAGTGGACGGGGAGTTCCATGGCATCACCAAAGGTCAAGAAATTCCGAGCCAAGATTGTGGGCGCGCTGACCGCGTTGCTGACGATCGGGCTGGGAATGGGCAGCATCGTGCCCGCATACGCTGCGGAGCCGCCGATTACCTTTACGGTATCGGCGATCGACCTCAACACCGGCTGGCCGGTGACAGAGGTGGAAGCTGGGGCATCATTCACCTACATGGGAAGCGTTGGCTGCCCTGATCCTGCTGGTTGTGGTCCGACCACGATGACGTTTGAATTCCCTGACGAAGTGCGCTTCGACGAGAGCGGATTCGTTACTCCTCAGGGCGCTGAGAAAACCTTTACGGGTGCAGTCAACGGTAAGGGTGGCACGCTCAGCGTGACCTGGCCAAACCTTGGCGGCACTGACATCGTGTATGTCCCTGCGAAGTTTGATGCTGATCTTGATGCGAGCCTGAACGGCTCAAAGCACACGGCCATTGCGTCGCTCGCCGCTGACGAAGCAAAGATCGATCAAGAGTTCACGGTTGACCTCCGTGTCTATGGTGTGCCCTTGGTGGCTGCGCAGAAGGTGACCTGGGAGGGTGCGCCTTTTGAAGAAGGTACGCGTGCTGACGGCAAGCTCGTCATGACCGCTCGCACAGACGCGAACGCACCGAGCGAATTGAGTTTCATCCTGCCCAACGGTGCGACCATTCCCTCGAACGCGATCGCAGTGTCGGAAGCGTTCGACCTGTCGAAGATCGAACTGAGCCAGAACCCCGCTGGCGCAGAGGTCTACTTCACACTTGCTGACGGAACGATTCTTCCTGTTCAGACGCTTGCGGCAGGACAGACAACCGTCGATGCGCCAGCAGACGTCGTGGGCTACACCGTGCGTGTCGCAGAGATTCCGTCACGTGCGACTGCTCCCGAAGCAGCAAAGCGCACGGTGACCGTCACTGGCCACTACAAACTGCGTGACAAGACGCGCACCGACAACGCACGTATCGTAGACCCGACGACGGGTAAGCGAGCGGTTTACGCCTCAATCGACGTTGTCGACAAGGTTGCCGATGCAGAGCCTGGCAAGAGTGCCACTGATCTCCGCACCGCGCAGGCAAGCACCGATGTCACTGCGCTCCTGCCACAGGTCACCTCAAAGGTGACTTGGACGACCGACTCGGGCGACAGCACGAGTGTCTATGAGTCCGGCGAAGCTTCGACCGTCAACGTTGAGTTTGCAAACGAGGGAACTCCGCTGCTCGAGCAGTTGCTGATTACGATTCCCACCGGAAACGTCAACTACTTTGATTACACCGATCTCACTGCCGTACCGAACATCACGTTCCCTAAGGGTGCAACCGGTGCCAAAATTCAGTACACCTATGGGGCCGCTGGCCAGGGCGCGATCCACGATTTTGCTCCGAACGGGACTGTACCTGGACCAGACATGGACTTGGCAGAAGACGGAGTAACTCCACGCACCCTGGGTGAAATCACCGGTGTACGTGTCGTGTTCACCGCTGCGACCGCTGGCATGGACGGCGGCATCAAGGTTGGGGAGCCAGGCGCAGGCAAGATTGAGCTGCCAGGTAAGCTTCGGAACACCCTTCGCTCCACAGGCGCTGCAATTGAGGCACCCGCTGCGAACCCCGGTGAGACAAATGTGCGCGTGAACGCACTGATTCAGGCTCAGTCAACGACGCAGACTTCGACGACTTACACGTCGCAGAACGCGACACTGACGCTTATTAAGCCGCAGTTTGATGTGAGCCTGTCAAAGCGCTTTGGTGATGGAACTGACACGACCGTCTACCCGCTCACCGGTGTAGCGAGTGCTGGCGACTTCTATGACAACACGAAGCCGCAGGACGAGCAGGTCTTCCGAGATCACAAAATGAAGTTTGTCATGCAGACAAAGACGAGCGAACAGGCGACTGAAACTCAGGGCGCAAAGGAACTTGTCATTTCTGACCCCAGCACCGCCCCGACCGTGGCGAATCTGAAGGATACCCCGTTCAACGTGATGAAGTTCACCGCGATCGATCCGACTCCGGTGGTCTGCCGCACACCTGATGCGCAGGGAACGGTGGTTCCGACGACGACGACTCAGACAGTTTGGCTGCTTGATGAACTGGCGAACCCCGGGTCTGTCACGCAGGTCGCACTTGCCGATATTACGGCTGCTGACTTTGAGCGTGTGGTTGGTTTGAACATTCGCGTGACTCCTGCAGACGGTGCCGAGCGATTGCCTGTTGCCGTTCGCTGTGAAGCGGGCGATGACACGACTGTGAAGTTCCGCCTGAATCGTGTCAATGACAAGATGATGGTGTCGCCGTCGACCATTGGCGCGGCAGAGACCCCTGGTCTTTTGGCTCAGGGTAACGGTGCGACGCTTGGAACCGGCAAGAACACGAAGACAGCAACAGGTGCTGACTCGTTGTTCCTCGTTGACCTTGTATACGCGACCATGTACAAGCACTACGCAAAAGACGCGAAGGCGTACGGCGTGCAGGGCCAGAACAGCCCGACTGGGTTTGTGATTTCGGCAGTTCCGCAGGGTGATAACCCAGTCGAACTTCGCATGCAGGACTTCTCATCTGCCGTGAACGGCGCGAAGCAGGGTCTCGATGTATTCGCTCTCACGAAGGTACGTGATGCGCGAGTTGGTCCAGACCAGCAGATGACGATCCGCTTCACCGATAGCGCAGGTGCCCCTATTGGCCCTGAGGGCAAGGTTGAGGCCAGCACTGAACTTGAGGGTGTGCAACTCACACCAGAAGCAATTGAGAACTCACAGAACCCTGATTACCTCGCATTCCAGAAGGTTGAACGAGAAATTACCTGGGACCGTGAGTGGACCGATGGCGAGATGGCAAAGGTTGCTGGCGTCGACGTGCGTGTGAAGCGCGCGGATCCGGCTGTGGAACTGCAGGAGTACGGTGCAGCGTCAATCGTGCTCGACATGCAGCTGCGATCGCACTACCTCACCGATCCGTCAACTGAGATCGTCGGCAACCCCTCCGGTGTTGACTATTACAACTACGCAAAGACAAACACGCGAAGCGCCGGGGGAACCTGGTCGGATGAGCGTGAGAGCCGCCAAAAGTTCAAGGTCTTTGCGACCACTGAACTCTTTGGCAATTCGGTTGCGACCTGGACGGATGTGAATCCCACCTATCGTTACCTCGTCGCGAAGAACCAGACGCCTTCGCAGCTCGTGCTTGACGCGTCGAACCGCACCGCAGTTGGCGTTGCGAACGTTGATCCCGAAAACCAGTGGGAAGCAACCGGTAGCGTCGGCGTGGGTGCAGAATCGCTGACTGTGACCGCCAATGGAGCGGCCGCAGACGGGCGCAACCCGTTCGCGATCACTGACTTCATGGGTATCACTGAGATCCGTTGGCCTTACCGTGACGGCGCATCTGCGGTGTCGCCGACCCCGGCGGATCGTGTGGCTGCGAAGATCACGTACACCTTCGCTGATGGCACGACCGAGACGATTGATGCACCTGTGGGCGCAGACATCGCTGATCTCAACCCAGACGAGAGCAAATGGCCAGACGTCGTTGGCGTTTCGGCTACTTGGCACGAAGCTGGCAAGTTCATCGGTATTGACCGACCGAATATTGCAAACCACGCACGTCTCGCGTTCCGTTCAGATCTGCTCGATTACGTGCACGACGGATTCGATTACGAGTTCGAGGTGGGCGATCCGAAGACGCTCGTCTCGGGTGAGAGCATCGATGGTGCGATGGATAACGGAGATCAGACCGTTCCACAGAAGGCGACATTCGACAGCAAGGTGAAGCTCGAACTGACTGGCGTTCCTTCGAAGGAAGAGACCGTTGTGAGTAACCGCATCGGTATCGATCCGGAGACCCACTCAGTGAGTGTTGCCGCTTCGGTTCCGACAAACCAGCGGATCTACCGTGACCTTGCTGGCACACAGAATGCCCGCTGGTCGGTAGAAGTCCTCAACCAGAGCAACGTCTCGGTGTCGAGTCTCTGGCTTGCCACCGACTGTGAGCTGCTGTCAAGCGCGCCAGACTGCGCAACCGGTCCCGACCGTTCGCTGTGGCCGCAGGGCACTCCTGCCGGATACCAGGTGAAGCCAGGATCCGCGTTTGATGCGTTCGATGTCACCGCCGCGTATCTCAGCCTGCCCCGTGGTGCAGTCACTGCGACCGCATGGGCACTTGGCGAAGACGGGAAGTGGACCGACGCAATGGAGGTTACCTCGGTGACACCGTCGCCAAACGGTCTCACCGCCCTCACCTTGCCGATGACTGGTGACGGTCCGAAGGCTTGGGGAGAGGTCATTGGCTTCCGCGTCCAGTTCGACGGTGACGAGTCTAAGCGTCAGCGTATCGACCGTGCACTCAACGGTGACTCAGGCGAGCTCGTGCTCGATTCGCAGCTGCGACAGACGCTGCGATCGGACGCGAACGAAAAGGCGCCAGCGACTGACCTTCCGACTGGTAAGGACGGCTGGGAAGTTCCAGGCTCGGTCGCAGGCACCTCACATGTCGGTGCCAAGCCGGGCACTGGTGGACCATACGCCAAGGCAGACGAGTTCATCACCGTTCGCGCTGGCACGCCTTCACCGAAGTCGGAGAAGTTCGTGAACAACCCCGCCGTGAGTACCGCGACTTCGATCGTCGCTTACCCCGGTACCTGGGTTGACTTCCACATCCGAATCACGAATGCCACTGGTGCAACGAGTAACCTCTACGATCTCGCGATCGTCGATGAGTTCCCGTCGCAGCTGCGTTACAACCCAAGCGCTCCGAACTACGAAGCGCGTGTGGTCTCGGCGCCGTCACGACCTGGATTCAACACTCCGAAGATGGACATCGCGGATGGGCGGATCAAGGCAACGTGGACGAATGGCGAAGTACTGAAGCCGGGTGAGAGCATCGTCGTGAAGGTGCCGCTCATGGTCACTGATGGTCTCCCCGCGGGTGACCGAGTGAGCAACAAAGCCTACGTACAGGGCACCGGTATCGAGGGTGCACTGAGCCCAGGTGCATGTGTTCCATCGGCGGGTGCACCACACAGCTCATGTACGTCGACTGCGACAGTGACCTCACTGCGTACCGACCGAGTGCGTGTCGAGTCGTACCTTGATGCTTCGGCAAGTGGTGCGGAAGAGCCCGACGGAACCGTGTGCAAGCCTGCACCAGCGGATCCGGCAGAGTTCGACCCTGCAGTGCACTGCCCAAGCAACTGGCTGCAGTCGCCTTGGGAGGTCCTGACGACAGTCGGTAACACTGACACCTACCGTCTGAAACTCATCAACTCCGGCAACATTGCGTTGACTGAGATGCGTTTCGTGAACGGTTTGCCGTTCGTGGGCGATCAGGGCGTTGTGCTGAACTCGACACGCGATTCGAAGTGGGCTCCGACACTCGTTCCTGGCTCCGTTTCGGTAGTCACAGGTGCGGAGCTCGGTGGCGCTGGTGCTCGAAGCGACGCTCAGATTGCGAACGGTTCGTTCCGCTACACCTCGGCAGACAAGCCGTGTTTCCTGGATCCTGACGCATTTGGCAGCATGAAGACGCTTGACTGTGCACAAGGAACCTGGACCGCTGATGACTCGGCAGCAGGTGGCCCGGTGCGCGCATTCGGTGGCGACCTGACGTTCCCTGCTGACAAGCCACTCAAGGGTGGCGAGTACGTCATCATCGAGTTCAAGGTCACCGTGCCCGCGACGAGCAACACCAATAAGCTCGCGTTCAGCTCTGCTGCACTGACTGGTCGCCAGAACAACGGCAGCACCTGGCTGCCAGCGAGTGAGTCGTTCCAGTCTGGTCTTCGCACGAAGGACACCGCGATGACGCTTACCAAGCAGCTCACCGCTGACGAGGTCTCGAAGTGGCACCTGAAGGCCACAGGCTTCGACGTTGAACTCGCATGTGTTGCGCCTGATGGCACGGCGTTGGCGCCAATCAACGTCCAGTTCGATGGAATTCCAACGCTTGATGGCAAGGTCAGCAAGACCATCACCGGCCTGCCAATTGGCGGTACCTGTGCGGTGACTGACGAAACGTACGAACCCAACGCCACCACGGCGGCGGATCAGTACGGTAAGCGTTCGACATTGGATGACGCAAAGACCGGCTTCGACTACGCGACGGATCCGCAGGATCCGATCACGTTGGTTCCGTTCGAGTCAGACGATGCGCAAGCACCGACCCCGAAGGAAAACGTCATTGGCGTGACGAACACCTTCGTGGAGTCTTCGCTCACGGTTGGTGTGGAGCTTGCGGGCGACGCAACCAACGTGATCCGCCCAGATGATGAGTTCAAGGTCGATGTGACGTGTGACTTCGGTGACACGACGAAGAAGTTCGATTCGCTCATGATCAAGGCTGGCGAGACGAAGCAGGTTGAGGGGCTGCCGGTCGGTGCAAACTGCTCGGTTACTGAGACGGATGCTCGTGGTGCTGAGCCGGTCACGGCGAAGTACGACGGTGCAGACACCGCGCTCGATGCGAACCGCACCGCCAAGGTTGTCACGATCGAGCAGGGCAACCACACGGTTGACTTCTTGAACACCTTCAACGCTGGTGGTGACCTTACCGTCACGAAGAAGATCGAACTGCCGAAGTCGGGTCTTGCTGCGGGTGACGCAACACTCGTGACGAGCTGTGTACTCGGTGGTCACGAGCTCGAGCTTGGTGATGACGCTACGAAGACCCTGAGCTTCGGTGCAGGGGAAACTGAGAAGGCGTTTACGATCAAGGGCATCCCGACCGGCGCTGAGTGCACCGTGAGTGAGACCGACGCCGGTGGCGCGAATGTGCCAGCCCCTGACCGTACGGTCACCATCCTGCAGCAGGACGAGGTATTCGTTGAGATGCTCAACGTGTTCACCCCGGCGACGCTTGAGGTCACCAAGGAACTCGCTGGTGCGGGCGCCAAGGAGAGCCGAGTGCCCGGCAAGTTCGATGTCCGCGCAACCTGTACTCGTGACCTCACGGTTCAGGGTGAGCAGGTCACCGTGACCGACCATGACGCAGTGTTGGCACTCACGCCGGGTGCACCGCTCAGCGTGACTCAGCTGCCGGCTGGCTCACAGTGTGAGGTGACGGAACCGTACGCTTACGGTGCCGAGAAGACCACCTACGCATCGCTGACTGCTGGTGTTGAGAACCAGGCGGTAGAGACCGAGGCTGCGCTCGTGAAGCTCGCTGAACCTGACGCGAACGACAACGTGGTTCCCACGCAGGTCGAGGTCACGAACAGTTACAAGAAGACTGAAGGACTCGTGAATACGGGTGGCATTGCACTACCAATTGGTGCGGCGCTGGCGCTGATCCTCGTCGGACTGGGTGTCGTGATTGTTCGCAAGCGACGTGCGCGAGAAGCATAAGCGGATAGCGCGGTAACCGACCGAGCCCCTGGCCTTCCCACTCTCGAGTGACGAAGGCCAGGGGCTCGTCTCATTGCCCGGAGGCCCGCGAGCGGACAGGGTGAGGCGCCGCCACCGAAGGCGCTTCCATGAATGCGCTGGGAACTCTGCGCAAAATGCGGTGACGCGCAGCTTTGTTTCGTATGCTAGCGAGCATGAGCAACCCGTATTCGCACGACGCAGAGCGCGCCCAGCGAATGGGCCACCCGTTTCTGAAGAAACTCACGTCGTTGCGCACCCGCATTCACTCGCGACCGGTGCTCGGCTTCTTCTACCGCCTGCTCGTCGGGTTGGTCGGTGGCGTGCTCATACTGGCGGGTCTCATCATGCTCATTACCCCTGGACCGGGCTGGCTCACCATCTTCATGGGCCTCGCGGTATTGGGCTCAGAGTTCAAGTGGTCGCGCACACTTCTGCTGTGGCTGCGACAGAAACTCACGCGCATTTGGGAACGCGGCAAGATCATCAAGCGTGCCCGCAGTGCCAAGCGCGCGGAACGCCGTGCCCAGCGTGATCGTAATCGACAGAGCGCACGGGGCGCATCGGGCGCGTCGGGGCACAGTCAGGCCGCGTAGCCGACCCGCGTGTGCGCGGATCGACGCCGTAGCCTCAAGCGCACGACGACGCTGTACGTCGTGCGCGGCCATGCCCCTGCTTAGAAGCGGTCGGGGCTGGGACCAGCTGCGTGCAGGATCGAAACGTCTGCGTGACGGTCGAACCGGTAGCCAATTCCACGCACGGTGCGGACGATGTCCTGGTACTGGGCAAGCTTCACACGGAGACGACGGACATGCACGTCAATCGTGCGCTCGCTCGGAACCTCTTCGGCGGGAGCGTCAGCCCAAAGTCCCTCGATGATCTCGTCGCGGCTCACGGTACGACCCTCGCGCAGTACGAGGAACTGCAGAAGCTCGAACTCACGGAAGGTGAGAGTTGCGGGGGTGTTGTCGAGCAGTACACGTCCGCGCGAGAAATCGAGGATGACGCCGCTCTTCGCGCGGTCCTGTTCTGCGGCAGCAGCCTGCTGGCGACGAGCCTTCGCTGATGGATCTCCAAGTGCGAAGCGAACGACGTCAACGTCGCGGCCACCGGTGCCCTCGGGAGCGAGTGCCACTGCTGCGTAGGTGTCTGCTGCCGGAGCGAGACGATTCACGAGGTGCTTGATTTGGTTGACGATGTCGCTGATCTGCGGATCGTTGGAGTTGAGCTTGTCCTCCGAAAGACCGACGTAGAGTGCGAAGCCTCGAACCTCGGTGCCCTCTGGGAGCGAACGCGTCGGCTGCGGCGCGATGTTTGCTGCAAGGTCGGGGCGAGCGGTGCGGAGGGTGGTGGGAGCTGCGTTGCTGATGGTAGCCATGATGATGCTGAGTCCTTAAAGGGTGCCGAAACGGCGAGAAGATGTCGAGAATAAAGGGAGCGACCCGGAATGAACATCGGGTTCGCAGAGTGCGCGCTAAAAGTAAGAAAAAGTCTTAGCTGCACATTCGACAACGCATGACGCCAGCCATCATCATGCCGCGACGCCCGAGGATTACCTCGCAGGCGGATACGGAACTGGTGATGTCATGCATAAGCCAAAGTATAAGCAAACTTCGGCGGTTGACACAAGTAGTAATCTTCTTGCGGTGTGACGGGCGGAACATAGAAAACGGCGATACCCCGCAAATTCTGCGTGATATCGCCGTTCGTCAGCCGAGGGCTGAAGGCTTGTCGTGCTTACGCGGTGCCGTACAGGCGGTCGCCAGCATCGCCAAGACCAGGGACGATGAATGCGTTCTCGTCAAGGCCCTCGTCGAGCGAAGCAAGCACGAGGGTCACGTTGCGGTCGCCAGCGACCTCCTTGATCTTCTCTACGCCCTCGGGAGTGCCAAGTACGCAGATTGCGGTGACATCGTCTGCACCGCGGTCGAACAAGAACTCAATTGCTGCGGCAAGCGATCCACCGGTGGCAAGCATGGGGTCGAGCACGAAGCACTGACGTCCCTCAAGCGAATCGGGAAGGCGCTCTGCGTAGGTCACTGGCTCAAGCGTTTCTTCGTCGCGAGCCATGCCAAGGAAACCGACCTCTGCGGTTGGGACCAGCTTGACCATGCCCTCCAGCATGCCGAGACCAGCGCGCAGAATAGGGACGATCAGCGGCAGCGGCTCGCTCAGGCGAACGCCCGTGGTCTGTGCGACCGGGGTCTGAATTTCCATGGGGTCGACACGAACGTCACGGGTCGCTTCATACGCGAGGAGCGTCATGAGCTCTTCGATGAGAAGTCGGAAGGTCGGCTGAGGCGTCTGCTCCTGTCGCAGCACAGTGAGTTTGTGCGAGACGAGCGGGTGATCTGCAACGATAATGCGCATACGCCTATTCTAAACGTGTGACTGCGATTCAGACCTCACAGATTCCGGCATCGGCAGATGAATCTGCTGCGATGCAGCTTGCGCTTGAGGCTGCACGTGAGGCTGGGGCAGCAGGGGAGATCCCTATTGGCGCGATTGTGCTTGGCCCAAACGGAGAGGTACTTGGCACCGGACGCAACGATCGCGAGGCAAGTCTCGACCCGACCGGGCATGCTGAGGTGGTGGCGATCCGCGCCGCTGCGAAGCAGCTCGGAGATCGCATGCTCACCGGGTGCACGCTCGTCGTGACGCTTGAACCATGCGTGATGTGCGCAGGGGTGATTTTGGCGGCGCGGATCCCCCGAGTCGTCTTTGGGGCGTGGGACGAGAAGGCCGGAGCCGTTGGCAGTGCATACGACTTGCTGCGTGATGGGCGATTGCCGCATCCCGTGCCCGAGGTTGTTGCGGGCGTACGTGCAGACGAGTGCGCTGCGCTGCTCGAAGCCTTCTTCGCAGCGCGGCGCTAACCTCGCGGTGAACCCGCGGGCGGTTAGTCGCTCGAAAGCATGACGACCGAGCTCGTGGTCGGTGCGGTCGCGTTGGGATCGAGCCACACGTCGGGCTCGATATAGATCGTGTGGGCGGCGGGGACTGCTGCGCGGATCCGCCGCTCTGCAAGATTCACAATGACCGAGATCTCACGCGCGGTGATTTCAGGCGCCACACTGATCTTTGCTGCCACGAGGAAGCGGTCGGGATCGACGTACAGCGTCTTCATGTGGATGATGCGCTCGACATCGCTCGAAGCTAGCAGCGCTTCTTCAATCTTCTGGACATCTTCGGAGCTGGCGCCCTCACCAACAAGCAGGCCCTTGATTTCTACGCCAAGTACCACGGCAACGGCGACGAGCAGCACACCGATGAAGATCGTTGAAATGCCATCGAAGATGCTGTTTTCGGTGATGACTGTCAGGCCAACACCGAGGAATGCAATGACGAGGCCGATGAGGGCTGCGAAGTCCTCGAGCAGCACGACAGGCAGCTCAGGAGCCTTGGACTTACGAATGAAACTGACCCAGCTCTGCTTGCCCTTCAGTGGACGGCTTTCGCGAACTGCCGTGCGCATGGAGAACGACTCAAGAATGATCGCGATACCCAAGACGGCGAGTGGCAGCCACCACATTTCGAGTGGGTGTGGGTCGCGGATCTTCGATACGCCCTCAACGATTGAGAACACGCCACCGATTGAGAACAGGATGATCGCGACGACGAAGGCGTATACGTATCGCACGCGACCGTAGCCGAAGGGATGTTCGTCATCTGCGGGCTTTGCAGCGCGCTTGCCACCGATTAGGAGGAGGAGCTGGTTGCCGGAGTCGGCTAGGGAGTGCACGCCTTCAGCGAGCATTGCTGATGAACCCGAGAAAATCCAAGCGACAAGCTTCGTGATCGCGATACCGAGGTTCGCAAGAAAAGCCGCAATGATCGCCTTGTTGCCGTGGGAAGCACTCACCAGATTCCTCCTTGGTGTCCGTGACACGTGTGCCGATAAGTCTACGCGCGCGGGATGCACTTTCGGGAGTACGGGGTGAAGACTGGTGCGCTAGTCAGAAACAGCGGTGGTTGTGCTTGCCACAGCTGCAAGGTCCGAAGCACCCCGTCAACCGAGATGTCGGTGGTCAGCCTTAGGGTTGGGGCATGGCTGATTTTTCGTCTGCGCAGGCTCGTCGCATCGCGCTCGCCGCACAAGGGTTCAGTGGTGCGCCCAGGCTGAAGAAGCGGCGCCCCTTTGATGCTGCGCTCGCGCATCTCGGGGTGTTGCAGATCGACTCGGTAAATGTCTTCTCGCGTAGCCATTACATGCCGATGTTTTCGCGGCACGGTGGGTATGACCGGGATGCATTTGATGGGCACCTGTGGGGCAGTGGCGAGTTCACCGAGTACTGGGCGCACGAGGCTGCGCTCATTCCGATCGCAGACCGGCCGCTGTTTCAGTGGCGTATGCGTGAGTTCGAGGCAAAGCATCGCGAGCGGGCTGTGCCGCTCGCGCGCACTATCGACCTGGTGAGAGATCAACTTGCCGCTGAGGGTCCGCAGCTCGTGCGTGAGCTCGAGTCAGGCCCGCGTGAGAAGCGTGGCCCGTGGTGGGATTGGAGCGACACGAAACAGGCCGTGGATATCCTCTTTGCTGCAGGCGAGGTTGTTGCGGCAACCCGCGAGGGGTTCCAGCGTCGTTATGCGCTTGCAGAGCATGTGCTCCCCGGCCATGCGCTCGAAGACTGCACACGTGAAGATGCACAGCGTGAACTGGTGAGTCGTGCCGGGCGTGCGCTGGGCATCGGTACGCTCGCTGATCTCGGTGACTACTATCGGCTCAAACCGAAGGACGCCGCGCATGCGGTGCGCGCGCTTGAAGACGCAGGTGAGCTCCTGCCAGTCACCGTCGAGGGCTGGGTCGACAACGCCTGTAAGCCGCAGGCCGCGTGGCTGCACCGCGACGCCCGCATCCCCTCACGGCTTGCGCCACACGCGCTACTCACCCCCTTCGACCCGATGGTATGGTTCAGGCCGCGAGCAGAGCGAATGTTCGACTTCCACTACCGAATCGAGATTTACACCCCAAAAGAGAAGCGAAAGTACGGCTACTATTGCCTCCCGCTCATGGTCTCTGGGCAGCTCGCAGGTCGCATAGACCTGAAAGCGGATCGTGCAGCGAAGAACCTCCTCGTACAGGCGGCCTGGCAAGAGCCTGGCGCTCCGGTGCATACGGCCGAAGTTGCTGCCGAGCTCCTGCAGCAGGCCGCAGACTGGCACGGGCTTGAGCGGATCGTGTCGAGCGGTATCGGAAACCTCGCACTACCGACCAGTGTCGGTGGTCAGTCCTAAACTGATTGCATGAGTGCAGCCACCGAAGTTTCATCGTCAGCAGTTCGTGTCGCAATGCTCGGGTCGGGCTCCATGGGCGGTGCGATCCTTGCGGGGCTGCAGAACCCCGAGTCCGGCGTCGCGACCCCTATTGAGGTCACGACCCGCAGTGCAGCGAGCGCAGCGGCTCTGGCGAACGCCCGAGTGCACGCAGTCGCACTCGACGACAATGCAGAGGCCAACCGTCTCGCGGTCGCTGATGCCGACATCGTCGTGCTCGGTGTGAAGCCGTGGTTGATCGTTGAACTCGCAGGTGAAATCGCTGGTGCGGTGAAGCCCGGCGCGATCATTGTGAGCGTTGCCGCTGGTGTCACTGCCGAGCGCATCGAGGCACAGCTGCCAGACACCGTCTCGGTTGTTCGCGTGATGCCCAACACTCCGTCGACCATCGGTCTCGGCGTTGCAGGCATTGCGGCTGGTAGCCGCGCAACCGACGCAGAGGTGACTGCGGTCGCGCGACTGTTTGAGACCGTTGGCTCGGTAGTGATCGTCGACGAGTCGAAGATCAATGACGTCGCTGCGGTGTCTGGCTCAGGCCCCGCATACCTGTTCTACTTCACCGAAATGCTTGAGGCAGCCGCACGTCGTCGCGGCTTTGGCGACGCAGACGCACGCACGCTGGCATACGAAACGGTCATCGGTGCTGCAGCGCTGCTCAAGCACAGCGGCGAAGACGCGGCAGAGCTGCGTCGACGCGTCACGAGCCCAAAGGGCACGACCGAGCGCGCGATCGAGGTCTTCCAGGCCGCTGGCTGGGACGACGTGTTCGACCGAGCGCTCGCCGCAAACGCGGCACGCTCAGTCGAACTTGAGCAGGGCTAGCGCAGCAGGGCGGTCGGTCGCGTGGAGCGGCCGACCGTGATCCGCGCCCCGCTAAGCGATAGCTGCGAAACGCTCGACATCGCTCGCAGACCCCGACACGATGATGAGATCGCGGGGCGACACGACGGTGTCCTGCGTTGCGTGCGTGAACGGCTGACCCGGCGTCTTCACACCGACCACCGTCACGCGGTAGCGGGTGCGCACACCGCTGGCTTCGAGCGACATACCGCGGATCGAGCGCGGCGGGTACATCTTCGCGATGACGTAGTTGTCATCGATCTGAATGAAGTCGAGCATCTTGCCGCTGAGTAGGTGCGCGACGCGTTCGCCAGCCTCACGCTCAGGGTAGATGACGTGATTCACGCCAATGCGCTCAAGAATCTTGCCGTGTGAGGCAGAGATAGCCTTCGCCCAGATCTGGGGGATGCCGAGATCAACAAGGTTCGCCGCAATAAGTACACTCGATTCGATCGAAGCGCCGGTTGCGACGACTGCGATCTGAAACTCGTCCGCGCCAATCTGGCGTAGCGCCTCCATCGAACGTGCATCAGCCTGCACCGCGTGGGTGACACGGTCCGACCACTTCTGCACGAGGGTCGGATCGGTATCAACCACGAGCACTTCGCGGTCCTGACGGTCGAGCTGACCCGCGGTTGCGGCGCCAAAGCGGCCGAGCCCGATCACCAGAACGGGGGCGTCATTTCGAATATCAACCAACGATTGGCCTTTCCTCGGGGTAGCGGAAGAATCGGGGGCTGCTTGTGGCAGCGACAGCCGCGGCAAGGGTCACGGTGCCAACTCGGCCTGCCCACATGGTCGCCGAGAGGATGTATTTTCCTGAGTCTGGCAGGTTTTCAGACAGACCGGTACTCAACCCACAGGTGCCGAACGCAGAAATAACCTCGAACATCACCTGGTCTTGCGGCATCTTCGTGATGTGCATGAGCGAGATCGTCGAGATGAGCACGATCGTCGCACCCCAAATCAGGACCGAAACCGAGACACGCAGCACCTCGTTCGGGATGCGGCGCCCGAAGGCTTGCATGTCGTTGTATCCGCGGGCTTCAGCGTAGGCCGCAATAAATAGCACGGCGAGGGTCGTGACCTTGATGCCGCCGGCGGTAGATGCGGATCCGCCACCCACAAACATGAGCATGTCGATGACGAGCCGCGTTGAGCCCTCCATCTCCATCGGGTCGATGATGCCGAGACCGCCGGAGCGGGTCATGATCGACATATACAGCGTCGTGAACGCCGAATGGCCGAAGCCATCTGAGCCGAGGGTGCGAGGGTTCGCCGCTTCCAGGCTGCCAATGAGGATCCAGCCAAGGATGATGAAGACCAGGGTCGCAGTGAGCGTGAGCTTCGTATGCAGCCCGAGGCGCTTGTGGGATCGCCAGCCCCGATCAGTGAGGTAGTGGTACAGCGCGAAAATGACCGGGAAGCCGATGCTGCCAAGGAAGACACCAATGGCAAGTACGCTCAGCAGGTAGTAGTCGTCGAGGAACGGGTCGAGACCGTCAGCCAGCGGCACGAAACCGGTGTTCGTGAATGAGGACGCCGCGAGGTAGAAGCCGTTCCAGAGGCCAGACCAGAAGTCGAAACCCGCTGCGATAAGACGAGGCGTGATGAGGAGTGTCAGTGCTGCCTCGATAAGCAGCAGGCTCACCGCTACGGCTCGCAGCAGGCCGCCAATATCGCCGAGGCTGATGGCCTGGCTCTCAGAGGCGCCGCGGCCGGTGCGCAGCGGATTGGTATCACTCGCGGCAAGCAAGCGCTGACGCAGACCAAGGCGGCGAGTTACCGTGAGCCCCAAGAGGCTTGCGATCGTGAGGACGCCCACGCCGCCAATCTGGAGACCAATCAAGATCATGATCTCGCCAAAGAGCGACCAGTGTGTCGCCATGTCGACAGTCGACAGGCCCGTCACGCAAATCGCCGACACAGCCGTGAAGAGTGCGTCAGCGAGAGGAGTGATTGTGCGAGTTGCGCTTGATATGGGAAGCGCGAGGATCGCTGTCCAGGTAAGGGTCAGCCCCGCGAACACCATGATCGCGAACCGTGCTGGTGAGGTGTGCGCCATTGCGCGGAACCACCCCTGGCCGGACTGAGGCTTGGTCTGCTTCAGCCGCACCGTACGTGCGCTCAACATTCCTTCTTTCATGGAGCTGCCTGGTCAATCGACACTCATAGTTTCCAAACGATGTTGTCATGGTACACATCAAGCGGGATACCCTAGGGTTTATGCCTGATATTTTTGGAGTCATCGCTGACGCGACACGGCGGGATATCCTGCAGGTGCTGCTTGAGCGGCACCTCCGGGATAGCGAAATCAGTGTGTCCGAAATTGTGAGCCAGCTTGAGATCAGCCAGCCAACAGTTTCAAAGCACCTGAAAGTTCTACGTGACGCAGAACTCGTCACCGTGCGCGAAGAGGGTCAACACAGATTCTACTCGCTGCAGCCGGAGCCTCTGGAGATGATCGAAGACTTCGTCATCCCCTTCCTGTCTGCCGGTTTTGAGACTGAAGTTACCGTCGAATACCGCGATGAAGAGGGCTCACTTCTCGCTGACCCCGAGGGGCTCGGTGAAGAGGTGCTCCCCGAAGAGGCAGCTGCCGCTGCCGAACGGATTGGCCGTGCTGCAGCCAAAGCCGAGCACCGAGTGAAAGAGCTCGTTGCGCGGTTCAAGTTGCGCGGCTGAGAGTTTCCAATTCGCGCAAGCGCTTTGCGCGATATAAGATTAGTGTTTTGTGGGCCGCTGTCGGTCCCGCACGATAATTCAATTTTTGTGAGGTAACCGATGGGTTCAGTCATCAAGAAGCGTCGTAAGCGCATGTCGAAGAAGAAGCACCGCAAGCTGCTTCGTAAGACGCGTCACCAGCGTCGCAACAAGAAGTAGTCGACGCGCCGCAGGCGCGATCGATGTGAGGTCCCGAGCTTTCGAGCTCGGGACCTTCTTCTATGTGTGGGGTCTTTGTGTGTTGGTGTTGCGCGTTGTGACGCGCTTTGTGCGGTGCATTGCGCGACGCGCGTTGGCGTTGGTGTTGCTCGGTGCGTGTTGCGCGGAGCCCGACCCGTCGAGACGGGGTGTTGCCTGCGAAACACGGCGTTCTTTGCGCATGAAAGGCCCCGTTTGGGCAGAAGCGGGCGTTTTCGCGGGGTTGGGTGACTTCAGCGGTCGCGGGGCGGTCGCGGGCTGCTCGTGCACTGCGTTTCGGGCAGACCAACACCACCAGCTTTAGGCGACAGCTGTGAAATAACTATCTCTAAATATGGGATCATGTCGGTATGAATGATGAGTTTTCTGGAGTGGGGCCAGAGGCAAAGCAATCGAACGCTGGGAAGCGCAAATTTACGCTCTCAACCGGAATCGTTGGGGCAGCGTGGCTGATCTTTGCCATCTCGGGGGCAGCAACCAATGGGTTTGCTGGGTTCCTGGTGATGACGAGCATCTTCGCGATTGCGACCGGCTTGTACACGCTGATTGGGAATCGGCCGTCATGGGCGAAGCTGTCGAGCCGCAAAGCGGGAGCAATTGTCGCGGGCGCTGGCGTCGTCGCGATGATCGCTGGTGGCGCGTTACTGCCACCCAGCGAAGACGCGAACCTTGCGACTGAAGACCCCGCTGCGAAGGTTGAGGCGGTAGACGACGTTGCCGACACGCCACCGCTCGATCCGGCAACGATCACCACGCTGGAGGCTGATCCGAGCGTCGCGATTCCAGATAGCGAAGCTATCGCGAAGCCTGCGCTGATGCTGCTTGAAGACCTGCAAGTCAAAGGCCGTTCGCCAAAGACCGGGTACGACCGCAAGGCAAAGTTTGGTTCACCGTGGACCGACGTGGATCGCAACGGCTGCGACACCCGAAATGACGTGCTGCAGCGGGATCTCACCGGGGTGACATTGCAGGGCAAATGCAAGGTCATGACTGGCCTGCTGGCGGATCAGTACACCGGCAAACAGATTGATTTTGTGCGCGGAAACAAGACCTCATCACTGGTGCAGATCGATCATGTTGTTGCGCTCTCAGACGCTTGGCAAAAGGGAGCGCAGCAGCTCACCCAAGAGCAGCGTGTGACGTTTGCAAACGATCCGCTGAATCTGCTTGCAGTCGATGGCGCAGCGAACTCTTCGAAGGGCGATGGCGACGCCGCGACGTGGTTGCCAGCAAACAAGGAGTTCCGTTGCGAGTACGTGGCCAGGCAGGTCTCAGTCAAGGCAACCTACGGTCTGTGGGTGACGCGGGCTGAGAAAGACGCGATGAAACAGGTGCTGAGCACCTGCCCGAACGAGCCCGCTCCGGTCTCGACGTTTGTTGCCGAGCCGAAACCAAAACCGGCCCCGGCGCCAGCTCCAGAACCGGTTCCTGAGCCAACACCTGAACCGGCGCATGAGCCCGCACCCGAGTACGTGCCAGAGCCTGAATACGTGCCAGAGCCAGCTCCGGCTCCGGCTCCTGAGCAGTCGTGGGACGTGTTCTACCAAAACTGCGATGCGGTTCGTGCGGCAGGCGCGGCTCCCATCTACGTGGGTGATCCGGGCTACAGCCGCAAGCTCGACCGCGACGGTGACGGGATCGGCTGCGAGTAAGCGGCTTGGGCCGGTGTCGGTATGTGCGGCGCCGGCCCAGCTCGATGAAACGGGGTGTTTCCGCCGAGACGGGGTGTTTCTGCCCGCTGAACGGGGCGGTTTCGGCGGAAAGGGTCGATCTCGAAGGAGAGGCGACGTACCCTAAGGGCATGTGCGCATCAACGGGGTTACGGCATGGCGGATCCGCGATCGGAATCGATGGCCAGCCATTCACGCCGCTTGATGGCAGGGAAGAAACGCTTGAGCTTGCCGGTTGGTGGGATTCGCAGCACGGCAACGCGAAGATCACCGGGAAGAATGCGCGCAACCTCAACCCGATTATTCGCGCGGTGTTGAGCGCGGGCGGCGCAGGTGGCGCGAGCGTGGGCGCAGAGGGCGCGGGCGCGGAGGGCCCAGGCGCAGACCTTGCACCGACGCCGCTGGCCCGCGAACTGCAGTTCGCCTGGTGGTGGATCTGGAAGAACAGCAGCGGCCCAGCGAAATTCTCCGCGTTCAACTCGCGCAGCGACAGGCTGCTGCAGTCGTGGTCGAGCGAGTTTCAGCAGCGAGCGCTCATTCCAGCAAGTTGGTACGTCGAAAAGGGTGTGCGGTTTGAGCATCCAACGGGCGGCACATTCGGTATCGCGGCGATCACCTCGACGGTGCAAGACGCTGACGGTGCAGACCTCGTCACCTACTCGCTCGTGACGCGCAATGCCGTAGGTGAAGCTGCGGGTGTGCACGACAGGATGCCGCTCGTGATTCCGCCAGAAATGCACGACGATTGGCTTGATCCTGCGCGCCCAGGTGACCGTGACTTAGTACTCGCGGCCACGACCTGGTCTGAAGATCTCTCGCACATGATGACCGCGGCCAAGCCCGCCGACCCCGTGCCGCCGACCCCGTTCTGATTCAGGGCTATGGCAGAACCGCCGAAACAGATAACGTATTCCGCATGACTGCTCAGAATGCCAATGGCGGCATCGTAATCACAGCACTCGACGTCATCGCAGATGGCATCGAATGCCCCGAAAACAGCACGCCCCTCGCAGGCCTCACGCTCGCGGTGAAGGACAACATCGATGTTGCTGGCGTCCCAACGACCGCAGGCTCACAACTGCTCGGCCACGAGGACGCCCTGCGCACGGCACCTGTCGTCAGCTCGCTTGAGGCGGCCGGTGCACGGGTGAACGCGAAGGTGAACATGCACGAGTTTGCGTACGGCGTGAGCAGCGACAACCCCTGGTTTGGCAGAACCCCGAACCCGCGCTTCCCTGAGCACGTTCCAGGCGGCTCGTCTGGCGGCAGCGCGGCGGCGATTGCCGGTGGTGTCAGTGACGTGGCGCTTGGCACGGATACGGCTGGGTCGATCCGCATCCCCGCGGCGTGCACGGCGACGGTTGGGCTGCGCCCGCGCAATGGCGTGCTCGATCTCAGCGGAGTCTTCCCGCTGTGCCCGTCCTTCGACACGGTCGGACCGATGGCCGCAACCGTGCAGTTGGTCGATGTGGCGTGGCAGGCGATGCGGGCTGGCGGATCGGGGGCAAACGGCAGATCCGCGGCCCGGCACGGAGCTGACGCCGCAACGGGAAGCGCAGAGCGGAGCTTGCCGGAGCGTGTGGGCTATTACGGCGAACCAGATGCGCGTGCGCTCGAGCTGCTCACCGAGCTTGGCGTTGAGCTGGTGCAACTGGAGCTCCCACTCGAAGAGATCGAGGACGAGTTCTGGCCGCCGTTCCGCGCTGAGATTGCGCGGACGCACGCAGCCACCTATCCGCGGCTGGCAGACGCGTATGATCCGAATGTCGCAGCCAAGATGCAGAACACCCAGGGTGTCTCGACTGCTGAGTACGAGCGGAGTATGACTGCGCTCAGTGCGATCCGCGAGCGTGTACTCGTTGCGTGCAAGATGCATGGCGTCACCTCGGTGGTCAGCCCGGTCTTGGGGCTGCCGGTGCCGCGGGTGACCGATGACGAGGTCGAATATCGCAATCTGCTTGGGCTATACACGATCCCCGCCTCTGCGCTGAACTTGGCCTCGCTTGCGATTGGCAACCTGCTCATCACCGGACTCACTGAGGGCGACGTGCTTGCCCTCGGATTGGCGCTTGAGGAGGCTGGGCTCGCTCCGGTGCTGCCTGAGCTGGCATAGCGCTACCCGGGCGCTTACCCGAGCGTGGTCGCGGCGAGCGTCTCGCGCAGGCGCTGGAGGAGTCGCTGCGCAGGCTGCTGCATGCCGCGCTGCGTGCAGAGCGCCCAGACGTGACGCACGAGCATGAGCTCAGGAACTTGCAGCACGCTGACGTTGTCGGGGAGGTTACGCAGTGCGGCTTCGGGGATGAACGCGGCGGCGTATCCGCTCGCGACGAGCTTCGCAGAAACCGCGAAGTCGTCGCAGCGCGCCACCACACGAGGCCGAAGCGACTGCGCGGCGAAGAGTGTCTCGATCTCGTCGCTGTCGCTGTTGCCGCTGTGGTGCATGATCCACGGACGTCCGACGAGCTGCTCAAGGGTGACGATGTCGTATTCGTGGAGCTTCCAACTGGTGGGAGCAAGCACGCGGTACCGATCTTCGCCGAGGTACACCGCGCTCACGGAGTCTGGCCACGACAAACCGCTCTCACCGACGCGGTAGACGAGCGAAACGTCGATGTCTTCGCCATTGCGCAGCGCCTGTACCGCGGGTGAGGGGTCGCGCACGGTGAGGCGGATCGCGAGTGATGGCTCGTCGGCAAGCTGCTCGGCGAGAAGCGTTGGGAAGATTTGGTGCGCAAGGCTTGCATAGGTGCTCATCCGCAGCTCGCCGCTCGTCTCGCGATCCACGCCCGCCGCAGCTTCGATGAGCGCGTCGAGCTCGCCAAGTACCGCGACAGCGTGCTCAGCCATCACCTCGGCCGCGCGGGTAGGGTGCGCGCTGCGGGCGCCGCGATCAAACAGCTGAATGCCAGAGTCGCTTTCGAGCGCGGTCATCTGCTGCGAGACGGCGGATGGGGTGTAACCGAGCCGGTTCGCGGCTGCGGCAAATGAACCGAGCCTGACGACCTCGAGCAGGGTGCGCAGGTGTACCGGGTTGAGCACGGTGGGCCTCCGATCTTCAGTGAACGAATGAGCGAACGAGAGCGATTGCGGGCGTGAATGTCCCGCAACTCAAGATAAGCATAAGCAGAACTGATGCTCAGCGCGGAAAATTCTCTGAGTCCTCAGCTGGCATTCGCCCTGATTATTGCCTTACGCTGAGGCAAACAACGAACTCACCGGTGACTTCGAAAGGGTAAGTGATACTTATGGTGTCGACGCTTTTCTTGCATCCTGCGATCCACGCCCTTGACGTCGACACGAGCACGTTCAGTGCGATGCTCGTCACCGATGGGCGGATCGTTGCCCTCGGCGCCGAAGCAGACCTGCGCGAGCAGTGCCCCGAAGGCACCGAGACCGTTGAGCTTGACGGCGGTGTCGTGCTCCCTGGATTCCACGACGCGCACTTCCACATCGGAAACCTCGCGCGTGAACTTGAAGCGCCAGACCTGCGCGAGGCAAACTCGCTGACCGAGACGCTGGATCTGCTCCGCAGCTGGAAGGTCGCTCACCCCGGTGACACCTGGGTGCTCGGCGGCCGCTGGAACCAGAACCAGTGGACCGACGGCGAGACCCCGCACCGCAGCCACCTCGACCGCGTGTTTGGCGAGCGCCCCGTCGCGCTGCCGAGCGTCGATGGTCATTCCGTGTGGGCGAACTCAGCTGGCCTGCGGGCGGTCGGGATTGACCGCAACACCCCAGATCCCGTCGGCGGTCGCATCGACCGTGACGAAGCGGGAGAACCAACGGGCTGGCTCTTCGAGTCAGCGATGGATGAGATCCGCGACCTGTCAGAGGCCGCACTCATCAGCACGCTGCATGAGAGTCTCGACCTCGCCCAGCGCGAACTGCTCGCCGTCGGTATCACCCACATCACGAACTTCGACGGCGATGACGTGCGCCAAGGAATGCTGCGGCTGCAGGCCGAAGGCCGCTTGCGGATCCGCGCCCACCTCGGCAGCGCGGCAGCCGATCTTGAGCAGACAATCGCAGCTGGCCGCCGCACCGGTGACGGTGACGAGTGGATCACCGAGGGGCCCGTGAAGCTCTACTCTGACGGGGCGCTCGGCTCACACACTGCGTACATGCACGAAGACTTCGTCGGCGAACCAGGCAACCACGGCATCGCGATCGTGCCCTTCGAAGAACTCTGTGCACAGGTCGAACTCGCTGTGAGCAACGGTATTGCCGTCGCGACCCACGCCATCGGTGACCTCGCGAACACAAACGTGCTCGACGCATACGAACGAGTCGCAGCGCTCGCCGCAGAGCACGGGCTGCGCAACCGCGTCGAGCACTCACAGCATCTGCAGTGGGCAGACATCGACCGCTTCGCGGCGCTCAACGTCGTTGCTTCGCTGCAGCCGATTCACTGCACGACTGACTACCCGCTGAGCCATGAGCTCATCGGTGATCGCGATATCGCGCACTACCCCTGGCGCTCGCTCATTGACGCAGATGCGCTCGTCGCGTTCGGCTCAGATGCACCCGTTGAGCCAGCCAACCCACTGTTCGGCGTGCACGCCGCAGTCACCCGCGAAAACCGCGCGGGTGAACCGGCAGGCGGGCGCGAACCAGAACAGCGAGTCAGTCTGCTCGAAGCGCTGCAGCGGTTCACCGCAGCAGGCGCAGAGGCAGCTCAGCTCGATCACCAGGTCGGCCGCTTGGCGCCAGGTCAGCTCGCTGACTTCATCGTCTTGGATCGCGACATCTTCGCCGTAGAACCGAGCGAAATCCCTCACTTGCAGGTGCGCACCGTCGTTGTTGACGGTCGTATCGTCCACGAGTCCCGCTAACTGCTGGCTCGCCAACACACCCAGTGTTCAAAGGAGAAACACCATGAAGAAAAGCACCCGATTTCTGCAGGCAGCAGGAGTGCTGACCGCAAGCCTCGCAATGCTGAGCCTCACAGCGTGCGGTGGCCAGTCGCTGGCAGACGCCGATAAGGGCGCAGGCTCTGACGGCGCAGCTGCCGAGTTTATGGCGGTTCACGACGAAGAAAAGGCGAAGGACATCATCGAGGGCATCGAGCCGTCGGCTGAGGCTGCTGCACTGCTTCCCGATGAGTTCAAGCAGAAGGGCCTGACCTGGGTCACCTCGGTCGGCTACCCGCCCATGGAGGAGTGGGCAAGCGACAACGTCGGCATCATCGGTGTTGACCCCGCGATCGCACACGCAGTGTCACGCACGCTCGGCGTCTCGATGAAGATGGAAGATCAGGAATTCAACTCGATGATTCCTGGCCTCATCTCGAAGCGCTACGACGTGCTCGTCAGCTCGATGACTGATAACGAGGAGCGCCGCGAGACGACCACCTTCGTTGACTATGTGAGCGCTGGCAACGCGTTCCTCGTCGCAACCGGCAACCCAGAGAAGATCGCGAAGCCCGAAGATCTCTGCGGCAAGATCGTTGCAGTTGTTGACTCGGGTTCGTCTGCGGTCCTCGCCGGTGAGTTCTCAACCGCGTGTGAGAGCGCGGGCAAGGCACCCTACGAGATCCTCGCCTTCGACGGCGACTCGGCAGCAAACCTCGCAGTGCAGAGCGGCCGCGCAGTAGCGACGATCACTGACTACCCGGTAGCTGCGGCGCGTGCGGCTGATCCCGAGAACAAGATGGATGCCGTCGCAATTGAAGGCGGCGAGAGCCTCTGGGGCCTCGGCATCGATAACGGCAACCCGGAACTCGCGAAGGCTGTCCAGGCGGCGCTCCAGGAGCTCATCGATAACGGCACCTACGTCGAAATCCTCAAGGCGTGGAACGTTGAAGGCATGGCAGTCGACGAAGCGCTGATCAACGGCGGCGCGTAAGCGCCCCGCATCACACCGAGCACGACACCCAACAATCAGAGAGGACCCAACCATGAGTGGGACTCGTACAGCGCCCTTCCCAGGGCCAAACGGCGCGCAGATCCAGATCGCGCCACGACTCCATGTGAGTCGGTGGATCGTCGGTCTCATCGCCGTTGCAGCGGTGCTGTGGGCCGTGTCGATCGTGGTGTTCAACGAAAACATTCGTTGGAACCGCGTGTGGGAATACCTCTTCTCGAAGACGATCCTCGATGGCGTGCTCGTCACCATTTGGGTGAGTATCGCCGCCACCATTGTTGGCCTCGTGCTCGGTGTGATCTTGGCAGTGATGAAGCTGTCGAAGAATCCAGTGCTGCGCTGGATTGCGGAGGGCTACATCTGGTTCTTCCGCGGCACTCCGGTGCTGGTGCAGCTCATCTTCTGGTTTAATCTCGCCTTCCTGCTGCCCTACATCACGCTGCAGATCCCGTTCACTCAGATCGGTATGCGCTGGGACACGAATCAGCTCATCAGTGGATCGGTTGCCGCGCTGCTCGGCCTCGGCCTGAACCTCGCGGCATACTTCGCCGAGACTGTGCGTGCAGGTATTCAGGCTGTCGATCGCGGCCAGCGCGAAGCTGCGCTCGCCGGTGGCATGACGCATCGCCAGACCATGCGGCTCATCGTGCTGCCGCAGGCGCTGCGCATCATCATCCCGCCGACGGGCAACGAGTTCATCTCGATGCTGAAGACCACCTCACTCATCGTGGTCGTCGCAGGCAACGACCTCATGACGAATGCAAGCCGTATCTACAAGCAGAACAACCTCATCATTGAGCTGCTCATCGTTGCGAGCCTCTGGTACATGCTCATGACCGCGGTCGCCACATACCTGCAGTCGCGACTTGAGAAGCGCTTCGGTGAAGAACGTGTGCACCTTGTGCGCGGTCCTGGCTTCAGCCAGCGACTCCTCAAGGTCGCGACCGGCGCGATTATGCTCCCGCGCAACGGCAAGAAGAACAAAGAACTGACGGAGGTCTGACCATGAATGACATCCTCGTAGAAGCAACTGGCGTACGTAAGTCGTACGGCCAGCACGAAGTACTTCGTGGCGTAGATTTCACCGTTCGCCGTGGTGAGGTGAGCTGCATCATCGGCCCGTCTGGGTCTGGCAAGTCCACCTTCTTGCGCACCATTAACGCACTCGAAACCATTGATGGTGGCAGCTTGCTCGTGCGCGGCGACCAGGTCGGCTACGAGCTGCGCGACGGCAAGTACCACGAGTGGTCCGACAAGGAACTCGCGAACTTCCGCTCGCACATCGGCATGGTGTTCCAGCGCTTCAACCTCTACAACCACTACGACGCGGTTGAGAACGTTGCGGCAAGCCTGATCCACGTGAAGCGGATGCCCAAAGCCGCAGCGAACGCGCGAGCAGAGCGTGAGCTTGCGCGCGTTGGGCTGGCAGAGCACATGCACAAGCGCCCACACCAGCTCTCGGGCGGTCAGCAGCAGCGCGTGGCGATCGCACGTGCCCTCGCGATGGACCCAGAGCTCATTCTCTTTGATGAGCCCACCTCGGCGCTCGACCCCGAGCTCGTCGACGAGGTGCTTGAGATCATGAAGCAGCTCGCGCGTGAGGGCATGACGATGATTGTCGTCACGCACGAGATTGGCTTCGCCCGCGAAGTTGGCGACACCCTGAGCTTCTTCGACGAGGGGCGCGTGCTGGAAAGCGGCACCCCTGAGAGTGTGCTCACCTCGACTGATTCGCATCGCATTCGTGGATTCTTGGAGCGCGTGCGATGACACCCGCATTCGATCCAGAGGGCGGGCGCCGCGTGGTCGGCGTGCTCGGTGGCATGGGGCCAGCGGCGACCGCTGACTTCTACGGCAAGATCGTGCAGATCACCCCGGCTGAGCGTGACCAAGATCACCTCCGCACCCTCATCTGGTCCGATCCCACCATCCCCGATCGCACTGGCGCACTCGTTGACCGCGGGCCGCACCCGGGTCGACAGCTCGCTGACGGGGCGCGGATCCTCGCAGACTCCGGAGCTCACGTCATCGCCGTGCCGTGCAACACCGCACACGCGTTCCTCCCCGAGATCCGCGCTGCCGTGGATGTGCCAGTGCTCGACATGATCCTCGCGACGCGTGACCGGGCACTTGGCATGGTGCAGCCAGGCATGCACGTTGGCCTGTTAGCAACGCACGGCACGATCCGCGCCCGCCTGTACGAGCAGGCGTTCGCTGAACGCGGCGTGACGGTGATGACCCCCGATGCGCGGCTGCAGGAAGACGTCATGGACGCGATCCGCCTCGTGAAAAAGCAGCCGCAAGACCCCGAAGCCACCCGCCTGCTTGAAGCCGCGGTCGCCGAGCTTTCGGCGGAGGGTGCTGGCGTCGTCATCGCCGGCTGCACCGAGATTCCCGTCGCGCTAGCGACAAGTGAGCACCTTGCGGTGCCCATCATTGATTCAACGGACGTGCTCGCGCACGCCGTCGTGGACTGGGCCTTCAGCGGAGGCCCGACTCCCGAACTTACGAAGGAGCAGCGCGCATGGAGCCTGTAGAGAACTCGCGTCCTCGCCTGGAAGAGCTTGGCATCGGGGCTGGCAAGTATGCTCGCGGACCGCTCAACGCGATCACCGATGTGCCCGGCGTGCGCATCGGTCAGTCGACGCTCATCAGCGAGAAGTACAACACCGGAGTGACGGCAATCGTCCCGGATCAGCTCACCGCCGAGCGGCGGCATCTGCCCGCAGCCCTCGCTGTGGGCAACGGTTACGGCAAGCTCGTCGGAGCGACACAGCTGCAGGAACTCGGCGCGATCGAGACGCCGATTCTGCTGACGAGCACGCTGTCTGCGTTCCGCGTCGCTGACGCGCTCGTCGCAGAGTTGCTCACAACTCCCGCGCACGAGAAGACGACCACGTTGAACCCGGTCGTTGGCGAGACGAACGATGGTGCGCTTTCGGCGATCCGCGATCGTCCTGTCGGCCCAGAACACGTCGCCGAAGCGCTTGCGGGCGCGGTCACTGGGCCGGTTGCCGAGGGCTGCGTCGGTGCAGGAACCGGTACGACCGCGCTTGGATTCAAAGGCGGCATCGGCACCTCATCGCGCCGTGTGACTGTGGGCAACGCTGAATCTGGCCAGGAATACACCGTTGGCGCGATCGTGCAGAGCAACTTCACCGGCATACTGCGTATCGCTGGCGTTCCGATGCCTGCCGCCGAAATGCTCGAGGGGACGACCGCCGACACGATCGGTAACTCGTGCATGATCGTTGTCGCGACCGATGCGCCCCTCGAATCTCGCCAGCTCGAGCGGCTTGCGCGCCGTGCTGCGTATGCGATGCGCGGAGTTGGTGCCGACTATGACCAGGGCAGCGGTGACTATGCGATTGCTTTCTCGGTGGCGGATCCGGCGATCGCGCCGAACGACTCCGAGCTCTCGCCGATGTTCCACGCGACCATGCTTGCCGTCGAGGAAGCGCTCATCAACTCGATCTTGCGTGCGACGACCGCGTTTGGACCGACTGGGCGGGCAGGCTATGAGATTCCCATCGATGAGGTGCGTCGCCGCCTCGCCGCAGCTGGGGCGACCGAGCTGAACTAGGGGTTGGTGGTGCGGTGGTGTGCTGCGGTGGTGCGGTGGTGCCAACCTGCGGCGACCCCACCCTGCGGTGACCGTACCTCGCTGAAAAGGGGACGTTCTCTCCAAAACAGGTGTTTCATGCGCATGAAAGGGCCTCTTTCGAGAGAACGGCCCCTTTTCGGCGCAGTGGCTTCTGGTCCACCACGCTGACTGGTCTGCCCGGCCCGTCGACTCACCACACTGATCTGGATGCCCGGCTTGCCCGTCGTCGCGCGACCTCGCGACCTTGCGCCGGAGCCCTCCAACCCCACACCTCGAAATCGGCCGTAGACCAGACGATTCTGGGGAGTTTCGTCTGGTCTACGGCTGTTTTCAAGATGTGGGGTTGCTGCCGAGCGGGCAACCACCCCAAGCGGCCCGAGCACGGTAACCGCCGCGCCACAAACTGTTCTCTTTTGAATAATTCAAAACTGAGGTAGAATAGAAGCGTGAACCACGCAGCCATCATCCTCAGCGACACCGAGCTCGGTGCGCGCCTGAAAGATGCCGGTTTGCGTTCGACCGGCCCCCGCAGGGCCGTGCTCGCTGTGCTCGCCCGCGGCGACCACTGGAATGCCAGTGACGTGTTTGATGCGGTGAGTAAAGACCTCGAGGGAACTTCGTTGCAGGCCGTGTACGGCGTGCTTTCAGCGCTCGAAGAGGTTGGTCTCGCCCGCAAGATCGAGCTTCCTGGCCACCCGGCACACTACGAGTATTCACATCACGACAACCATCATCACCTGGTGTGCACAGAGTGCGGCGCGATTCGTGACGTGCCCTGTGTCGTGGGTGCGGCGCCATGCCTCAGTGCTGAGGACGACTTTGGTTTCGCGATCCGCACCGCCGAGGTGACTTACCGCGGTATCTGCGGCGAGTGCCAAGCGAACCAAGCGCATGAGGCACTTCAAGCAGGCCAGGCGCATGAGGCGCGTCAGACCGCAGCATGACCGGGTCTCGGCGCACGCGCCGCGCCGCGCCACGACCACACACAATCTTCACGAACCATTTAATCCACCGCGAATTGAAAGGTGTGACCTTGCAGAAGATCACGACTACCCAGACCGGTACCCCCATTGCTAGCGATGAGCACTCGCTCACCGTTGGTGCTGACGGCCCCACCGTTCTTCATGACCGCTACCTCGTAGAGAAGCTCGCTGCGTTCAACCGCGAGCGTGTCCCCGAGCGTAACCCGCACGCAAAGGGCGGCGGCGCTTTCGGTGAATTCGAAGTCACCGAGGACGTTTCGAAGTACACCCGCGCGGCCGTATTCCAGAAGGGTGCGAAGAGCGAGACGCTCCTTCGTTTCTCGTCGGTTGCAGGCGAGCAGGGTTCGCCCGATACTTGGCGTGACGTGCGCGGCTTCTCGCTGCGTTTCTACACGACCGAGGGCAACCTCGACATCGTGGGTAACAACACCCCGACCTTCTTCCTGCGTGATGGCATCAAGTTCCCTGACTTCATCCACTCGCAGAAGCGCCTCGCTGACTCAGGTCTGCGCGACGCTGACATGCAGTGGGACTTCTGGACCCTCTCGCCCGAGTCGGCACACCAGGTCACCTACCTCATGGGCCCCCGTGGTCTCTCGAAGTCGTGGCGTCACCTGAACGGCTACGGATCGCACACCTACCAGTGGATCAACGCTGAGGGTGAGCGCTTCTGGGTGCAGTACCACTTCCTCTCGCAGCAGGGCGTCGAGCACATGAGCCCCGAAGAGGCAGATCGCATCGCGGGCACCGACGCTGATTACTACCGTCGCGACCTCTTCAACGCCATCGCTGAGGGTGACTTCCCGAAGTGGGACGTCTACGTTCAGGTCATGCCGTACGAAGATGCGAAGACCTACCGCATCAACCCGTTCGACCTCACCAAGACCTGGCCGAAGGCTGACTACCCGCGTATCAAGGTGGGTACCTTCACCCTGAACCGTAACCCGCAGAACTTCTTCGCGGAGATCGAGCAGGCAGCGTTCTCGCCCGGCAACCAGGTTCCTGGCACCGGCATCTCGCCCGACAAGATGCTCATGGCTCGCGTATTCTCGTACCCCGATGCACAGCGTTACCGCGTCGGCACGAACTACAACCAGCTTCCGGTGAACCAGCCCCGCGCAACCGAGGCGAACAACTACATGCACCAGGGCAACATGCAGTACCACTTCCCGCCCGCATCGCAGCGCGTCTACCACCCGAACTCGTTCGGCGCAGCAGGCGGTCCCGCAGTTGATGCAGCTGCAGGCGTTGAGGGCAGCTGGGAGTCGGACGGCGAGCTCGTTCGCGCAGCAGCAACCCTGCGCGCTGACGACAGCGATTTCGGCCAGGCAACGATCCTGTACCGTGACGTGTTCTCGGACGAGGATCGCGCAAGCATCCAGGCAACCCTGAAGGGCCAGGCTCAGGCCATCACGATTGATGACATTCGTGAGCGGTTCTTCCAGTACTGGACCAACGTGGACGCGGGCCTCGGCCAGCTCCTCCGCGACTCGTACAAGTAAGCACGAGTACCGCAGTACCGCTCGGGGCGGCGCAGGACTTCGGTCCGCGCCGCCCTTGGCGTTTCTGGGCTGCAGGCCGCGGGTCGCGGCTGGCGGGGGCGGCTTGGAACGATCCGCGCCCACCTGACCGGGCGCAGTCGGGCCGCGGATCACCCGGCCCCGCATAGAATTACTGTGTGTCTGTTTCGATCACTCTGATCGGTAAGCCCGGTTGCCACCTCTGCGACGATGCTCGCGAGGTGATTGCCGGTGTGCGTGCCGACTTCGCCGAGAACGGCCTTGATACGTCGTTTGAAGAACTCAACATTCTCGATGACGCTGCGCTTGCGAGGAAGCACTCGGAGAACATTCCTGTCGTGCTCATCAACGGTAAGCGTCACGCGATCTGGCGTGTGGATCCTGCGCGGTTCACGGCCGGCATCGAAAAGGCGGCAAAATCCTGGTGGCCGGTCGGCCGCCGCTCACCCAAGGAGAACTCATGACCCTCAAGCACATCGTGAACTGGAAGCTCGGCGGCGATACCCTCGAAGAGCGCAATGCGCAGGCAGCAGAGATCATTGCTGCGCTCGAGCCGCTCATTGATCTGGTGCCTTCGCTGCGCAAGATCAACGTGTATCGCAACGAGCTGTTCGACGGTGACAACTTTGATATCACCCTCATCGCTGATTTTGACGACGCTGAGGGTCTTGCGGCGTACGCGACGCACCCTGACCATGTTGCAGCCGGTGCAATCGTCAAGCGCTATGCGGTCGCACGCGTAGCAACCGACTTCACGGTCTAATCACCCTGGTGCCGTGCGCTGGCGGGTGCCAGGGCTTGGCACGGGGCGCGGATCGGCACGAAGCCTGCAGCGCGAAAGGGGGGGGGGTCCAGCCTGAACGGCTGGGCCCCCCCTTCGTTTGCGCGTGACTACGCTGAAGCGAGCTCCTCGTCGTAGACGGGTCGCGATGACCCCTCGTAGCGGAGGTAGCCGCGCTGCATATCGATCTGGTCGGCGATGTAGTTGGCATCGTGCCAGACGCCCCAGATGAAGGTCGATCCGCGGCGTGACTGCCAGGGAAGGCCGAGGAAGTAGACACCGGCCTCGGTCGAGACACCCTTCTTGTGGGCAGGGCGCCCCTGCTCGTCGAACGCGTCGACCTGGAGCCAGTCGTAGTTGGTGCGGAATCCGGTTGCCCAAACGATTGAGGTGATCCCGGCCTCGGCGAGGTCAAGCTCAAGGGTGGGGTTGGTCATGCATTCTGGATCCGCGCCAATGATGTGTGCCTCTGGCTCTTCTGGCAGATCGATCCCGGTGCGCTTCACATACTCGTCGGCCTGCTCGAGGAGGTCGAGGTAGTTTGCGTCTCCACGGCGGATGTTTGCCGCGAGGTCGGAGCCGAACTGCATCTTGCCGTCTGCGAAGGCGTTCGCGCGCCCAACGAGTCGGATGCCGTCGTGCGCGAGGTTGCGGAAGTCAATCGTGTACCCGCCGCGCGCGCCCGTCACAGCGATGGTGACGTGTTCTGCACCCTCGGCTGGGGTCGCAGCCTCCCAGAGGCCGAGTACACCGAGCCACCAGACGAAGTTGCGGCCGCGGTATCGCTGGGGCGGGCGGTCGTGCGGGCCAACCGCGAGCGTGACCTCCCGGCCTGCGCGGCGCAGCTCTTCTGCGATCTGTACGCCTGAAGAACCCGCGCCGACCACGAGCACCCCGCCCGCGGGCAGCTGCTCGGGGTTCTTGTACTGAGCCGAGTGGATCTGTGTGATGCCGCTATTCTCAGGCACGATCGGTGGGATTGCGGGGAGCTGGAACGCGCCGGTCGCGCTGACGACGTAGTTTGCTTGGATGGCGCCAGCAGAGGTCTCAACGTCGAAGCCGGGAGCGCCTTCGCGCCTGCGCACTGAGGTGACTTCGACACCGGTGCGGATCGGTGCGTTGAACTGAGCTGCATAGTCCTCGAAGTACTGAGCAACGCGATCCTTGCGCGCGAACTCGTCTTGGTCGACACCTTCGAATTCAAGGTTGGGGAACCGGTCGTGCCAGGCGGGACCGTTGGCGACGAGCGAATCCCAGCGCTCGGTGCGCCAGCGTTCTGCGATCCGGTCGCGTTCAAGGACCACGTGCGAGATTCCGCGCTTGGTGAGGTGTTCGCTTAGTGCGACTCCGGCTTGTCCGGCGCCGACGACGAGGACTTCGGTGGCCTCGACTTCTTGGCTCGACATACGTTGTTCTCCGCTCAGAAATTAGTCGTAGTGCCGTTGCGCAGTCGCGTGCGACGATGCCGATCGACTGCGTGCGGGTACAGGAATTGCGCTGTACCCCGGGCTGTTTCCAAGCAAACAACACCCAATATGGTGTTGGCCAATATACGTTTTCGGAGCACTGGATCACCTCAAGTGATTGCCAAGTTACGCTCCATCTGATTGCCTAATTCGGCGATTTGAGGGGATGTATATGGAGGGATCGCTCAGGCCTTGCAGGCTCAGAGTTCTCTAACAGTTACTCCGGACCCACACCCAGAAGGCGGCATGCCCACCGACGGTGACAATCCTGACCAACGGGTGCATGCCTATAACGCTTGCAAGGGCTCGCCAGGCTGCAGTATTGAGTGCGCCTGCGATTTTCGCTACTTGACTACACCACGGGTGGGCCTGCAAATAGGTAGTTTCTCGACTGGTTTTGGCCGGGGCATATGCGGAAAGTCCTTGGGCGTTCAAATAGCTCAGTCCTTCTGGACTGGCAAGATATTCATCAACCAATCCTGCGGCGAGTTGTTCGAGCTCGTCGAAGGTCACACTCGTTGCTGACCCTCCGGGGAGTTCGAGAGTGACAATTTCTGCCTGCAGGTCAAATGAATACTGGTGTGTGATGCCTTCACTGTGAACGGTTTCGACAATGACCGAATCTGACGCCCGGTTCGCTTCAGGAATTCTTGTGTTGGGGTTTCCCTGTATCTGTAGAAATGAAGTGGCGAAATACAGGGGGAGCATCGTCGTTGCAAGAGATTTGAAAGCTGTTTTCGAGCGCATAAATTGACCAATCATCGTGGAAAAGTTCACTTGCGGAGAAACTTATCCGGGACGGAGGGTCGCGTAAATATATGCTGAAATTATGAAGACAAAACGAGTCACCGTATCGATACTGGCGGTTTTGTGCTTTGTCGCTTTCGTCGGGTGCAGCGTCTATTTCGCTGTCCAAAAAAAGTGGCTACTGAGCATCGTCTGCGCTATGCCTGGCCTCGTCGTGGCATTCGGTGCTATTTGGGCACTTACTGCTCAAGCGTTGCCAAGCGATCGGCAGCGCGCGAACACTTCATTCACTTTATGGGAGGCCGTCGGTCACTCAGTAATGGCGGCAATGATTGTGGCCGCACTCGTAGGAAGCGTCATCACAGGCGAATGGGTCTGGGCATGCTTCGCGTTTGCTTCCTTGTTGACTTCGATTGGTTTCATATCAGCTCGGATTCGTCGTGGTGAAAAGCTTTCGCTCCGTGATGTGGTTGATGCACTCTTCTGATGTTCGTCCATCGTTTCGCTCGAACGCTTCTGGTGCTGGGGTCAGTAATTGTCCTTTGTGGTGGATGTCAGGCCTCGGGCGGGCAGGCTTTTCGCGACTCTGATCGTGAGTGCGACGAGCTTCTCAAGAAAATGCCGGTCAGTGAGGGGTACCTCATGCCGGAAGACGGAGATGACTCACGCATATCCGAGCTTTGGAGGTCTGGAGAACTTGTCCCATCAACTGGTCCGGGGACGCAAATCGGGAGTTTTGGGTTCGGTTGTGTTGGGACCTTTGTTGGGCCGTCGGTGGCGGTGACCGCCGCACACTGCGTTACCAACTCACGTGGTGGCCCTTCTGCGCAGAGTATGGCCTTCTATATCGACGATGACGTTCTCTGGCCTGAGGCAGTGCTAATCCCGAAGACCTGGCAGCTTGGACTCAGCGAAAGGGATTGGGCTTTGCTCCAATTTCCAGACTTTGCTTGCACAACCTGCGGGTGGAAGAAGATCGCAACTTCTACCGCAGACGTGGGCGACAAAGTCACCCTTTTCTCGCCTGACCCAAAGCGGACAAACATCTTGGCAATGGCGGGAGAGATAGTTGAGGCGCTTCCTGAGCACCTTGGAACATCGTTCGTGACGCTACCAGGCATGAGTGGGAGTCCACTAGTCGAGCGTGACAAGGAAGAAGAAATTATCGCGCTGCATGTACGGGTGGATCCTGAAACAGGCCTTGGCGAGAGTGTGAAGCTCGACTCGATCGTTGCTGCAGGCGCTCCAGAATGTTTAGCAGCATCAAAATAGGTTCGGCCGCCTCGTATGCATGGGGAAATCTGATTGGGTACGCCTACTCGCCCGGTTTCCCCACCGCACGTCCCGGCTGCTCTGCGACGATCTCGCGCACGATGTCTGTCACGGCTAGCGCTCGCGCCGACTTCGAGAGCTGCTCGAGTGATGACACGGTCAGCACCAGGCTGGGCACGTCGCCAAGGATCTCGACGGCGACGGCGCTGCGTCCGGTGTAGGTCTGGCTGATCCGCGGTCGCTGGTTGAGGATCGTGTATCCGAGGCCGGTGGCGACCATCGAGCGAACCGTCTCGTAGCTTGAGCTGCGGTGTGCCAGCTGCGGCGTGATACCCGCGCCACGCAAAATGTCGAGGAAGTAATCGCTGCTGTCAGGGAGGTCGAGGAGCACGAATGGGTCGTCTGCGAGCTCAGACAGTTCAACCATGGATTCGTTTGCGAGCGGATGATCGACGGGGAGCAGCACGTAGGGTCGCACGCTGCCGACCGATTCGCGTTCGATGCCCTCTGCCTCGGTGAGCGCGTAGCCTACTGAGATCTCGGCTCGTCCACCGCGTACCGCGGCAAGGTTGCTCTCGTAATCACCCTCGATGATTTCGAGTTCGAGCTGCGGGTGGCGTTTGTGCACGCGGTCGACGAGCTGGGGGATCATGAACGGCGCGATGGTGCTGAACACGGCGACCGTGATGGATCCGCGCACCTCGTTGCGTTCGGCATTGATGGAATCGATGGTGTCGGTGAGCATGCCGAACATTTGCTGGGTGTCGCGCAAGAGGTGCTCGCCTGAGGGTGTGAGGATGAGTCCCTTGGAATGTTGCCGAATGAACAGCGTGGTGTCGAGGGAACGCTCCAGGTGCGAAATCGCGGTCGAGACGGCTGACTGGGCGACGTGAAGTCGTTGGCTCGCGGCCGTCATGTTGAGCGTTTTTGCGCACTCGACGAAGTAACTCAGCTGCGTGAGGGTGATCGAAAAACGTTGGGTCATCGTTGAACCTCTGTGTGGTGATCTGGCACTTTACAACTGCATCTGTTTAACAGATGCTCTAGCTATATTTTGCCTATTTTACAGATATAGTGATGCTTCTGAGAATAGGGGGAAAGGCGAAATAGCGCCAGTGATGCCGAGCATCAGCAGACTCAATGAGGAGGAAACGTGTCCGAGACCACCCACGTTCGTATTCGTAAGTTCAACACGAAGGAAACGTACCCGGAGCAGAACCTCGATAACGACCTGTGCCAGGCAGTTGTGGCGAACGGCGTCGTGTACCTCCGCGGCCAGATCGGTCAGGATCTCGAAACTCGCGAGTCAGTCGGCATCGGTGATGTCACCGCCCA
Organism: Leucobacter sp. 1207-22; assembly: GCF_052850455.1. Classification (NCBI taxonomy): domain Bacteria; kingdom Bacillati; phylum Actinomycetota; class Actinomycetes; order Micrococcales; family Microbacteriaceae; genus Leucobacter; species Leucobacter sp. 1207-22. The sequence continues at coordinate 242,223 of NZ_VXCR01000003.1, forward strand.
GACCGAGCAGGCAATGCAGAACATCAAGATGCTGCTCGACGAAGCCGGCTCGAAGCTCGAAGACATCGTCAAGGTCACGATCTACATCATCGATCCGCGATACCGCGAGGACGTCTACCGCACCGTCGGAAAGTGGCTCAAGGGCGTGTACCCCGTCTCGACCGGAATCGTGGTGCAGGCGCTCGCTCGTCCTGAGTGGCTTGTTGAGATCGACGCAACCGCGGTCATTCCTGAGGCGAACTAGCCATGACGTTCTCACTCATCCTTCGGGACCCGATCACGGGCGAGTTCGGCTCGGCGATCTCGTCGTCGTCGCCAGCTGTTGCGGCGCGTTGTGTGAACCTTGCAGACGGGGTCGGCGGCGCTCACTCGCAGAACGTCACCGATCCGCGCCTTGGACCAAAGCTGATTGCGGAGCTGCGAAGCGGACGTACCGCGCAGGCCGCCATTGATGTGGTTGTTGCGGGCGCGGATCCGGCAACCATCGACTACCGCCAATTGCTCGCGCTCGATAACGCGGGTCGTGCGGCGGTCTTCTCCGGGGGCAAGGCCCTCGGCAACTTCGGTGCTGCCGTGCGCGAAAACGCCGTTGCCGGTGGCAACATGCTCGCGAGCCTCGAGGTGCTCGACGCGCTTGTCGACACCGCACTGTCAGCGAGCGGGCGCATCGAGGAACGATTGATGGCCGCACTCGAGGCCGCAATCGCTGCCGGCGGAGAAGAAGGCCCCGTGCACTCGGCAGGTCTCGCTGTTGTGAGCAACGCTGGCTGGCGGGTGACCGACCTCCGTGTCGACTGGTCAGCAGACCCCATCGGAGACTTGCGCGGCGCGCTTACTGAGTGGCTTCCGCAGCGTGATGACTACGTCAGCCGCGGCCTGAATCCCGACGCCGCGCCCTCCTACGGCGTACCGGGCGACGAGTAAGTCAGAGCGGACGAGACCGATGACCACGACCCTGAAGCAGCGGATCGCGACCCGTGAGCAGCAGATTGATGCTGCTCTGATCCGCCTCTCCAATCAATTGCATGCCGATCCCGAATTGGGATGGGAAGAGCACCGCTCGTCGGCCGCAGTTGCCGCGGTGCTTGCAGCACACGGTTTTGAGATCGAGCAGCCATACCTCGGTCTGCCGACTGCGTTTCGCGCGGTCTTCAACCCTGGGGCAGCGTTCACCGTTGGATTCCTTGCGGAATACGACGCGCTTCCTGGGCTTGGCCACGCGTGCGGGCACAACCTTATTTCTGCGATGTCGGCCGGTGGGGCAATCTCGCTTGCAGAGGTCGCTGAGGAAGTCGGGCTGACGGTCGAGGTCATCGGTACTCCTGCAGAGGAAGGCTACGGCGGAAAGATCGAACTTCTCGAGCGCGGTGCGTTCACCGAACTCGACTTTGCACTGATGGCACACCCCGCACCCGTCGATGTCGCTGAGGCAGAACCGTTCGCGGTGACCCACTGGCACATTCAGTACGACGGGAAGTCAGCGCACGCCGCGGCCTACCCCGAACGCGGAACGAATGCGAACGACGCATTTGTGATTGCACAGACCGCGATTGCGTTCATGCGTCAGCAGCTGCCGTCATCGGTTCGCGTGCACGGTGTGCAGACTCGCGGAGGCGAGGCCCCGAACGCGATCCCAGAACGTACCGAGGGTCGCTGGTACGTGCGGGCTGAGACCACCGAACAGCTGCTCGAACTCGAACAGCGCGTACTGCACTGCTTTGAAGCCGGCGCGCTTGCGACAGGGGCGAAGCTCATCGTCACGCCAGAGGGTGGGCGTTACTCCGAGATGCGCACCGATGATTCGGCGCTCGACTTCTACCGCGCCAACGCCACAGCGCTTGGCAGGGACTTCAACGTTGACCCCGCCGCAGCGACCATGAACCGCGCATCGACCGATATGGGGAATGTCTCCCTCGTCGTCGACGCGATCCACCCCTATATCGGAGTCGGTGGCACAGCAAGCAACCACCAACCAGAATTTGCAGCCGCGTGCATTGGCCCGACCGCAGAGCAGACGCTTCGCGACGGTGCGACCGCACTCGCCTGGACAGCCCTCGACGTCGCACTTTCGCGGCTTACAAGCACGGAGGGTGTTGCGCGCAGCCGCACTCCCCATCCCAAGAAGTGAAAGAAGAGAGACATGTCTCGCACCTTTGAAGAGTGGAAGGCAGCTGCTGCTGCACTCACGTTTGATGGCCGCCCGTTTATCAACGGCGCTCGGGTTGCTGCCAGCTCGAACTCAACCATCGAGAAACGCAACCCTGCGACGGGTGAAGTCATCTCACAGATTCATGACTGCGGTGAGACAGAAGTTGACGCGGCAGTCGCCGCGGCCCGTGCAGCTTACGAATCAGGCGTATGGTCACGAGCCGGAGCGGGATATCGCCGTGAGCGCCTGCTTGAGTTCGCTCGCCTGATCGAAGCCCGTGCAGAAGAATTTGCTCTCTACGATTCGATCGACATGGGTAAGCCGGTACGCGAGGCGATGGCGATCGATGCGCCAGGATCCGCCGCGCTCTACCGCTTCTACGGCGAGGCGATTGAGAAGCAGGAAGACCTGATTCCGGTTACCCCTCCCGGTTCGACCGCGCTCGTCACCCGCGAGCCGTTGGGCGTCATCGCCGTCATCGTCGCGTGGAATTACCCGCTTGAGATCGCGACCTGGAAGCTTGCCCCCGCGCTCGCCGCAGGCAACACCGTGGTGGTGAAGCCCCCGGTGGAGGCGTCGCACTCGACGCTCTTGCTCGCGGAGATCGCAATTGAGGCCGGGATCCCGGCTGGCGTGCTGAACGTTGTGACTGGGCGCGGATCAAAGGTCGGCAAGGCCCTCGGCACTCACAACGATGTTGACATGCTTGCCTTCACTGGCTCGACTGAGGTGGCAAAACAGCTGCAGCAGTACGCTGGCCAGTCGAACATGAAGCGGTTGGCGCTTGAAGCTGGAGGCAAGAGCGCGAATCTTGTCTTCGCCGACTGCGATGACTTGCAGCTTGCCGCAGAGAAGGCCGCTTTCGGCAGCTTCTACAATCAGGGCGAGATCTGCTCGGCGAACTCCCGCGTCTTCGTGGAGCGTTCGGTCTACGAGGAGTTCCTCACACTGTTTGCAGCGGCTTCGCGTGCGTACTTCCCTGGCGATCCGCTCGACCCCGAAACCGGCTGTGGTTCGCTGGTCTCTGAAGCGCACGCTGACACCGTGTGGGCGACAATCGAGAATGCCCGACGCGACGGCACCATCGTCTCGGGTGGCAATCGTCCCGTCATCAACGGTTCGCAGGCATTCATTGAGCCGACGATCGTTACGGATGTTGCGGCGGATCATGAGGTACACACCCGTGAAATCTTTGGTCCGGTTGCAGTGGTGACGCCGTTCGACACCGAAGAAGAAGCAATCGCAAAGGCGAACGAGACACCCTACGGTCTGGCCGCGTCACTGTGGACGGGCAGCCTGCGCCGTGCGCACCGTGTCTCTGAACTCCTCGTCGCCGGAACCGTCTCGGTGAACACCGTTGATGCGCTCGGGTTCACCACCCCGTTCGGTGGCTTCAAGCAGTCTGGTTTTGGCCGTGATCTTTCGATCCACGCCCTGGAAAACTACACGGATTACAAGACAACCTGGATGCAGTGGGGCTGATCCGCTAGCCGACTTCCCACTAGCATCAGCCCAATAGAGAAAGTAGAAGTAGAGAAATGAGTGGAAAAACCCCAGAGCTGCGGTTTGTCGAATTCATTCCGCACAAGGAAAGACATGGTCACCCGGCCAGCCAGTTCCCACTGTGGTTCAGCGTCAACATGATGGTGCTGACCACGCTGACAGGTGGCATTGGCGTTCTTGCCGGTCTGAACATGTTCTGGAGCATTATTGCCATCATCGTGGGCAATCTGCTCGGTGCAGTGTTTGTTGCTGCCCACGCCGTACAAGGGCCACGACTCGGCATTCCCCAGATGATTCAGAGCCGAGCACAATTCGGGGTCTTCGGCGCAGTACTACCGCTCATCGCGGTACTTGTCATGTACGTGGGGTACTTCGCGAGTAATTCCGTTATTGCGGGCGACGCAATTCACGCTGGAACCCCAATTGATAAGACCTGGGGCATTATTATTTCCGGGCTCGTAATCCTAGTTATTACGTTCTACGGACATGACCTCATCCACAAGGTCGAGCGTTGGTTCGCTGTGCTTCTTGCAATTGGATTCATCGCTATCTCTGTTGCGGTGCTCCGTATTGGGCTCCCTGAAGGTGTATGGAACTTTGAAGATTTCAATGGCAATGCATTCTTGCTGTTGATTGGCGCCACAGCGACGTGGCAGCTCACGTTTGCTCCCTACGTTGCTGATTACTCGCGTTATCTCCCCGCGAACACCTCCGCAAAGCCCGTCTTCTTGTACACCTACGCGGGTCTCGCTGTCAGCACGATCTGGCTCATGTCGCTTGGTGCGGCATTGGTAACTATCTTCCCGGAATATGGGGATACACCCAGTGAAACGCTTGCGTCCCTCTTCCCGGAGGGAATAGCTCCAATTGTTTACATCTTCATTGTGCTCGGTGTGATCGCCACCAACGTGTTCAACCTGTATGGGGCGTTCATGTCTCTGACGACGATCATCGACACATTTAAGCGCGTGCAGTCCACGGTGGCGGTTCGTGCGATTTTCCTCTGCATCGTGTTTATCGCGGCGACAGTTGTAGCAGTCGCGGCGAGCGACGACTTTATGAACTTCTTCTCGAGTCTGCTTCTGCTGCTCGCGTACCTGCTCTTCCCTTGGACTTCGATCAACCTCGTCGACTTCTACTTCGTGCGCAAGGGGAGGTACGTCGTGAAGGACATCTTCGATCCGAATGGCCGCTATGGAAAGTTCAACCGCCCTGCACTCTTGGCGTATGTGCTCTCCATCATTGTGCAACTTCCATTTATGGCAGTGGGCTCGTACGTTGGGCCTATGTTTGACGCCCTTGGTGGAGTAGACATTGCATGGATCATTGCGCTTATCTTGCCTGGACTTCTCTTCTTCTTCATGATGAAGGAAACGAGAATGCACGCTGACGAGCTTGAAACAGACACGATCGATATTGAAGCCGCAATGGCGCTGCGTGAAGACCAGCAGCACTAGTGACGCGACTGGCAAATTTACACACAACTACAAAAGAAAGGACACGACATATCATGCGTGGACTTGAAGGAAATACTTACATCGTGACCGGTGGCGGCTCGGGCCTCGGCAAGGCTACCTGCTGGCGTCTTGCTGAAGAGGGAGCCAAGGTAGGCGTACTCGACCTCCGCAAGAGCGCGGCTGAGGAAATTGCGGCAGAAATCAACGCACAGTTCCCGGGCGCTGCAGTTGCGATCGAAGCAGACGTGACCAAATCGGAGGCAGTGAAGGCTGGTGTTGAGGTAGCAGTCTCAACATTTGGTGGGCTGCATGGCGTTGTGAACTGTGCGGGCATCGCCCTTGGAGAAGGTGGCGTCGTCGAATGCACAGAAAAGTCCTGGGACCTCATGATGGACGTCAACGTCAAGAGCATCTTCCTTACAGGAAAGTACGCAATTCCTGAGATCATCAAGGCAGGTGGTGGCTCAGTCGTCAACATCTCTTCGGTATTCGGGTTTGTGGTGAACCCTGATGAATGCGCTTACGCTGCATCAAAGGGTGCGGTGATCAACTTGACTCGTCAGATGGCATTGCAGCATGCAACTGATGGCGTCCGCGTGAACGCGATTTGTCCCGCTGATGCAGACACTCCGCTCATCAGCAACCTCCTCGGGAAGGAGGGTGAGGCACTGATCGAGGCAAAGGCAGAGCTCGCCGCTCCGATCCCTATGGGGCACCTGACGAAGCCAGAGGACGTCGCATCCGCAGTGGCATACCTCCTCTCGTCGGATTCGGCCTTTATCACTGGCGTCTCGCTCCCCGTTGATGGTGGATTCCTCGTCAAGTAGATAATTCGCAGAAGGGCGATACCTCGAAGGGTTGAGGTATCGCCCTTTTGTGCTCTCGGCAACAAGTGCGTGTGCGGCAGTCCAGACCTGACTGTCGCTATTCGCGAACACCTGAGCACGATGTCAGTGGCTGTTGGTAGCGTTGCCCCACGTCGATGTTCAGCGAAGGAGCGAAACATGCCAAACACAATTGCCGATGGTGGCATCGAAACCGCACTTGAAGAGCGCTTGGGCCAGAGCCTGCGTGAGTTTGCAGCATTTGAACTGCTTGAGACCGAAGCCGGCCGGGCTGCGTTGGCTGAGTATTACACGCCGTTTATTGAGCTTGCCATCGCCGCAGAGTTTCCCATTGCACTTGATACGCCCACCTGGCGCGCGAGCAGCGCATGGGGTGATGTGCTCGGCTACGATGCCGCTGCACTTGCACGCCTCAACCGCTCAGCCGTTGAGTTTGTCCGTGAGGTGGCAAGCAATGTCGATGGCAATGCGACGCTCACCGTTGGTGGCTGCATTGGTCCACGCGCTGACGAGCCGGTCGAGGGCGAGTTCATGACTGCCGAAGAAGCAGAGGAATATCATCTTCCGCAGGTGCGTGCGCTCGCCGCAGCTGGCGCAAATCGCATCGGCGCGGTCACGATGGGCTACGTCAACGAGGCTGTTGGTATCGTTCGCGCGGCAACCCGCATGGATGTCCCTGTTGTGGTGTCGTTCGGCGTCGGCGCAGACGGGTTGCTCGCAGACGGGACAACCGTAAGCGATGCGATCACAGAAGTTGATCGTGCGACCAACGAATATGCGAAGGGTTTCATGGTGAACTGTGCGCATCCGAGCGAAGCTGCGAAGGCAATCGGCAACTTGACGACGACTGACCGTCTCGCAGGTTTCCGCCTGAACGCGGCCCGTCACGACGATGACACCGCTGACAGCCCAGAGATTTTCGCAGCGCAGCTGCTTGAGCTGCGTGAGCTGGCGCCACGAGCACAGCTCTTCGGTGGCTGCTGCGGCACTGATGTGCCGCATATCGCGGCCGTAGCCGCTGGGCTTGCAGCCGACGGCGACGAATAACAGTAGGGACGACCGGAGGCCGAATGACTACGTCCAAAACACACGCCGACGAACAACACCACACGCACGTGGCGAGCGGTCAACACCCAGCAGAGTTCTGGGAGAACCGCTATGCCGACGCCGACCGAGTCTGGTCTGGCAAAGTCAACCGCACGCTGCAGACGGCAGTTGAGCAATTGTCGGTCGGGCGCTCTCTCGACCTCGGTTGTGGCGAAGGTGGCGACGTGCTCTGGCTTGCTGAGCACGGTTGGGATGCGCTCGGCATCGACCTCTCTACGACCGCGACAGCTCGCGGACGAGCCGAAGCAGCGGCGCGTGGTCTCGCAACGGCTCATTTCGTTGCAGCAGATCTGGGGGAGTGGGCCGAGCATCCCGAGGCGATCGATGGTGCATCCGACGGGTTCGACCTGGTGACAGCGAGTTTCTTCCAGTCACCAGTGGAGTTGCCGCGTGAGCGGATCATCCGTAAAGCGCTTGACCGACTCACCCTTGGCGGATCTCTCGTGCTGCTCTCACATGCTGCGGCACCAGGCTGGGCGAAGGGACATAGCGGGCCGAAAGACTTCTATCGTCCTGAGGATGAGCTCGCAACGCTAGAACTCTCTGAAGGTGAAACAACGGCGAGAGCAGACGGCACGGCATTCGAGGTCGTCGAAGCATCGATCGTGCTCCGAAACGCAGTGGGGCCTGACGGTCATGAGCATGAGCTTGAAGATTCGCTCGTCATCGTCCGCCGCGTAGCCTGAGCGGCACCCGGCCCGCGCACCCGGCTACCGGCTGAGACACAAACGTGCGGGTCAGCCAAGCACCTGGCTGACCCGCACGCGTGCGATCTAACGAGCAGTGACGTTACTCGACGAGCTTTCCAGCGACCGAAGTGTCGATCGTTTCGGCCGCGAGATCGCGGAATGACTCTGGTGCCTCAGCAGCAGGCTCGAAGGTGACGCCGTCGGTCGGCGACCAGATGAAGTTGCCGCGAAGCGCGTCGCTCTGCTCAGGGAAGTCTGAGCGGTTGTGGCAACCGCGGGTCTCACGGCGCTCAAGCGCGCATTCAAGCGTTGCGCGAGCTGCGAGCAGCGATCCGTACAGATCATAAGCGTGCGCGAGATCGTCGAAGCCTGCGATATCAGGGTGCACGCCGAGATGGTTCGCACGTTCCTCAAGCTGAGCGAGCTTCGTGAGGCCAGCCTGCAGGCTCTCCTCGCTGCGCACCACACCGGCGTGCTCACTCATGAGGTCACGGAGTTCTCGCTGCAGTACGCGCGGAGTCTCGGTGCCCATGCTGGACAAGAGCTGCTGCATCTCTGCACGCGCTTCAGCGACGACCTCTGGGGAACGGTGCACCGTTGTGAGGTTCTTCGTGTAGTTGGCGGCATCGGCGCCGGTGATGCGGCCGTAGACCAGTAGCTCAATGAGCGAGTTGCCGCCGAGACGGTTGGCGCCGTGCAGACCACTCGATGCTTCACCGATGGCGTACAGTCCGGCGACGCCGGTGTTGTGCGACTCGGCGTCAACCCACACGCCACCCATTGAGTAGTGCGCGGTCGGTGCGATCTCGATGGGTTCCTTGGTGATGTCGAGCATCTGCAAGTCGATGAGGTTGCGGTAGACACGGGGGAGCTTCTCGAAGATCACCTCGCGCGGCAGGTGTGAAACGTCGAGGAAGACTCCGCCGTTGGTGGTGCCGCGGCCTTCAGCGATCTCGGTGTAGCTGGCGAGTGCGACGCGGTCTCGCGTCGAGAGTTCCATACGCTCAGGGTCGTACTTCGACATGTACCGCTCACCGAGCGCGTTGGTGAGAATACCGCCCTCGCCGCGTGCTGCCTCAGACACCAGCGTGCCCGCGGCATCGGTCGGCTCAAGAATGCCAGACGGGTGGAACTGCACGAGTTCAGCGTCGCGGATCTTGCCGCCCGCGAGCGCAGCGAGGCGGAACGAATCACCCGTGTTCTCGTCGCGACGTGAGGAAGTGTTGCGCCAGATACGGTTGTGGCCTCCGGCAGCAAGAATGACCGCGTCAGCGTGGATGATGACGGGTGAGCCGTCAACGATATCGAAGCCGTACGCACCGAAGATGCGGCCCTCATCCGAGAGCAATCGCGTGATGTAGACGGTGTCGATGATGGGGACATCAAGCTCGCGCGCACGGCGCAGCAGTGTGCGCTGGATCTCGAGACCGGTGTAGTCGCCGGCGTAGCAGGTGCGACGGTACTTGTGTGCACCGAAGAAGCGCTGGCTGATCCGCCCGTCCTCCTCGCGCGCAAATGGCATGCCCCAGCGTTCGAGGTCAGCGATGCCCTGCGCTGCGCCGCGGGTGACGGTCTCGATGATCGCCGGATCACCGAGGAAGTACGACTCGCGCAAGGTGTCGGCTGCGTGCTGCTCCCAGCTATCCTCAGGGTCCATTGTGCCGAGGGCCGCATTGATGCCGCCGGCTGCGAGGGTGGTGTGCGCATCGTGCTTGCGGCGCTTGCCGACGGCGAGCACCTGGACACCGCGCTCTGCGAGCTCAATTGAAGCTCGTAGACCTGCGCCACCGGTGCCGATAACGAGCACGGAGGTGGAGAGCTGACGTTCGGTTGGCTGCGCCGATTCGGCGGTCGGAATGTTCATGGAGGCCACGCTAGGCGTCAATTCACGATTACTCCAATGTATTGTCATCATCGGTTCGATGCATTTAGGCTATGAATTATGAATCTTGAGCAGCTCCGTGGGTTCGCAGAAATTGCAGAAACTGGCCATTTCACGCGGGCTGCAGAGCAATTACATCTTGCGCAGCCGTCGCTCAGTCGTCAGATTTCAGCGCTCGAATCTGACCTTGGAGTCGAGCTTTTTCAGCGAACTCGCGGAAATGTGAGTCTCACGGCGGCGGGTGAACGACTCCTGCCGCTCGCTCGACGCATGCTTGCCGATGCCGAATCCGCCAGAAACGAGATGGCTGAACTCGCTGGTTTGCGCAAGGGGCGCATCCGCCTTGGGGCGCCGCCAACCCTGTGCACCACGCTCGTGCCAGAGGTGCTGGCGGAGTTTCATGAGCAGTACCCTGGTGTTGAGATCCGCATTCTTGAGAGCGGATCCCGTAGCCTCATCGCGGCGCTCATGGAGGGCTCGCTTGACCTCGCACTCATCGTGACCGGCGTCTCGTCTGGTGCGGCTCGCGCGGTGCTCGAACGTGAGACGGTTCTGACTGAGCGACTGGTTGTGGTGTCTTCGGCTCAGAGCATCGATCCGTTTGCTGAGGTGCCTGGCGCGGTCGTGAGCTTGTCGGATCTCGCGCGGATACCTCAGGTCGTGTTTCCCGAAAATTATGACCTGCGGGCAACCATGGATGTGGCGTTTCGGGCCGCGGATCTTGAGCCGCTCGCTGCGGTTGAAGGGGCTGAGATGGACGCCGCGCTTCGGTTTGTGGAACGCGGAATTGGCGTGGCAGTCGTGCCTGCCATGGTCGCAGCCCTGCAGCCTGGGCTTCGAGTGGCCCCGCTTGCTGACCCAAACTTGGTGCGCACGGTGAGCCTCGCAAAGCGATCAGATATGGCGCCTACCCGCGCAGCTGCGGCGATGCAGGCGCTCATTCGTGAGGTTTCTGACCGCTTTGTCACGCGAGAAAGCGAGAGTGAGCGGCTGGTTACGCGTGCGGGTGATGCGGTTCGTGTGCCCACAGGGCATTGAGCTCTACCTCAAGTCTGTGCCAGTAGCTCTGCATGATTGAGCTTGACCGTGCACCAGCCCAGAGGAGGAAGTGGGCGCCATTGGTTGGGGTGGCGCGCAGCCACTCGTCGAACCACGCGTCAACCGCGTCGGCAAGCGCTTGCCCCCGGGGGATCCCGATGCCTGGCCGGGGGCTGGGGCGAAGGCTCTCGCGGCAGATCCAGGTCACCGCTATGCCAGGCGGGGTCGGGAATGGTTCGATCTGGATCGGGGCGAACACTTCGATGAAGATCTGGCCGTAGCTTCCCGGCGGCAAGTCGTTGCACCACGCTTGGAGTCCCCCAAGGTCTCCTGCGTCACCGGCCGCGAGGACGTAGTGGACGTGCTCTGGCTCGTGGGCGAGAAACGGGTCAGGAATGGGGAAATCGTTCAGGTTCACTCCACCAGGTTAGGCCAACCTAACCAAGATCGGATGAATTCTCAGGAGACGGTCAGGACTGAGAAGCAGGCCCGCAAGTAGGCGGGCCTGCGAGCTCGCGAGCGATTACTTTGCGAACTCGGGTGCTACGGCTTCGCAGCGCACAGGCTGACCGGGAGCATCGCTCGTCGCGGTCGCAAGCACTTCAGTCTTGTCGAGCATGATTTTGCAGGTCGCACGCACGCCCTCTGGTGGAATTGCAGAGATGCTCAGGTCTTTGCCAACGACACCGAGGGTGTCGAACTTCCAGCCATCTGCTGACACGTCAACTTGGTTTGCCTTGACGACGGACTGCCCTGTCGCGCGGTCGGGGGTATCTCGATACGCAACGTTGCTCACAGTCGCGCCGTCGACGTTGTCGACACTCAGCTCGTAAGTTACGGCCCACGTGTCTGCGGAAGTGGTGACCATTTTGTCAATGAACGCGCATCCTGTCAGGCTCAATGCAACGCCGGTCATTGCTGTGGTCGAAACGATCGCGGTAAGAATTTTTGCGTGCGGAGTGTTCATATTTCCATTGTGTGTGGAATCCTTGCTCGCGACATCGGACTGTGGGCTTGAGGTGGTGCGGGTGGTTGGCACTGAGGTACCAGTCCGTGTAGTCCAAGTGGGCCAGGCAGCAGAAAGCCCCTCCCGGCAGCTGGGGCTGCGGAGAGGGGCTTTCGAAGTGGGATCGCGCTTGCGTGCGATCGGCACGAAGGTCTTACGGCATGAGACGCGTCGGGCCGCGGAAGAGGTAGGTGACCTCGCGGATCGACGACTGCTCAAGCATGAGCATCAGCACGCGGTTCAGGCCCATTCCGAAGCCGCCGTGTGCAGGGACGCCGTAGCGGAAGAAGTCGAGGTAGAACTCGAGCTCCTTCGGGTCCATGCCCTTCTCGATTGCCTGCGCTTCGAGCACCTCAATGCGGTGCTCACGCTGAGCGCCGGTGGAGATCTCGGTACCGCGGTAGATGAGGTCGTAGCTGTTGGTCAGCTCCGGGTTGTCAGCGTGACGCATGTGGTAGAACGGGCGGATCGAGGTTGCGTAATCGGTGAGGAATACGAAATCGTGGCCGTACTTCTCCTTGACGTACGCGGCAATCTGGCGCTCGCCCTCGGGGTCCATGTCGGCGTCTGCGCGAGGTACTTCGTAGCCGCGCTCCTTGACGATTTCCTTCGCCTCGGCGAGGGGAATGCGCGGGAATGGGCGCTCGGGAACAACGAGGTCAACATTGAAGAGCTTCTGCAGTTCTTCGCCGTGCTTCTCCTTGACCGCCGCGAGACCGGCCACGATGAGCTCTTCGTGCAGCTCCATGACGTCTTCGTGCGAGTCGATCCACGAAAGCTCGGTATCGATTGAGGTGAACTCGGTCGCGTGACGTGACGTGAACGAGTGGTCTGCGCGGAACGCGGGGCCGACCTCGAAGATGCCACCGAAGCCTGCTGCCTGTGCCATCTGCTTGAAGAACTGGGGGCTCTGGGCGAGGAACGCCTTGCCCTCGAAGTACTCGACCTCGAAAAGCTCTGCTCGTGACTCAGAGGCCGAAGCCATGAGCTTCGGGGTCTGGATCTCGATGAAACCGCGATCTACCCACACGTTGCGGAGAGCGTGGAGGAAGGTGGTCTGCACGCGGAACACGAGGTTCTGCTCGGGACGGCGCAGGTCGAGGAAGCGCCAATCGAGACGCACATCGATGTTCGAGTCGTCAGCAACCGGGTTGTCGGGAAGCGCCTTGGTGATGACTTCGATCGTCTCGATCTGAATCTCAACGCCGCCGAGCTTGACGCGCTCGTTGTGCTGGAGCTCGCCCTCGACGGTCACGAAGGTGCCGTGGGTGAGCTCGGAGATGGTGGTGGTGCGGGGGACGAGGATGTCCGAGCGCGGGTTCTCGGGATCCGCCTCGCGAAGCACGCCACCATTGACGAGCTGCACAGCGCCCGACTCATCACGGAGGACGACGAACTGTACGTAACGCTGGTCACGTACCTTCTCGACCCAACCGGATACTCGTACGGGGCCGTCTTCTCGGGCAGCCAGGTCCTTAATCAATACACGCTCAGTCACCCGTTAAGTCTACCTGCCTACTCTGTGCGCGGTGTGCGTGTTTCTTGTCGGGATTCTTTGCCGCTTGAGCGTGACTGCGTGGCCTGGTGGTGAAGCCTGTCTGGGTGAGTGTTGGGGTATGAAACTTAAAACATTGCAGAATGTGACGCATTAGTTCGACTAATGTTTCAGGGGTTGCAAAACTACATATCAACTCGGACGGCGAAGTTGCCGTCTCATTTGAAAGGAACCCGTTATGAATCGCATTGCCCGCAGTACCCTCGCCCTCAGCGCCATTGCCGCTGTCGCGATGGGCGCTACCGCGTGCTCATCGGGAACCGAGACGGAAGCCGCGGCAGACGGCGTCACGACACTCACCGTCGCGACCGGAGCAAGCCCGAAGCCCTACACCTTCCTCGACGAGAATGACGAGCTCACCGGCTACGACATCGAGATTCTGCGCGCGGTAGATGAGAAGCTGCCAGAGATCGAGTTCAAGTTTGAGGTCGTTGACTTCCCACAGCTCTTTGCGGGCCTTGATTCTGGTCTCTACAACATCGTGGCGAACAACCTCTCCGCGACCGAAGAGCGTCGAGAGAAGTACGACTTTGCGACCCCCACGATTGAGGCACAGTTTGGCATTGTCACCAAGGATGATTCTCAGAACATCACGCGACTTGATGACCTCGCTGGCAAGCGCACCTATGGTGAGCCCGGTCTGAACTTCACTCGTGTGCTCGAACAGTACAACGAGCAGAACCCGGGTAAGGAGATCAAGATCGAATACACCGAACTTGATACTCAGACCCAGTACAAGAACCTTGCGACCGGTGGCATTGACTTCATCTTCAATGAGCGTGTGGTGTACAACGAACTAGGTGGCCCTGACACGGCGCTCAAGCTCAACTTCACGGAACTCGACGGCGCGTACCTCAGCGACACGTTTGGCACGAACCTCTACTCGGCATTCGCCTTCTCGAAGCGCACAAAGAACGTCGATGACATCGTTGAGCAGGTCAACGGCGCGATCGCTGAACTCGACGCAGACGGGACCCTCGCGAAGCTCAGCGATGAGTTCTTCGGCTACGACGTGACGCCGAAGAACGTGAAGTAACCTCCGCAATGAACCAGATCATCGACTTTGAGGCGATCCTGAAATATGCGATCGCGCTCCTGCCGTACATCCCGATGACGCTTGCATTGAGCGTCATCGCGACGGTGCTCGGCACGGTGCTTGGCCTCGGTATTGCTCTCGTCAAGAAGGCGAAAGTCCCAGTGCTCAGCCAGATCATTGCGGTGCTGGTCTCGTATCTGCGCGGTACTCCGCCGCTCGTGCAGTTGCTCCTCGCGGTGAACGCGGTGCCGATCGCCGTGCTCTATACGAACCAGGTGTTCGGAACTGACTACGACGCTCTCGGGATCTCGCCGTTCTTAGTCGCGACTATTACATTCGCGCTGATTGAGGCGGCGTACAGCTCTGAATCGATCCGAGCCGCCCTGCTAGCGGTGGATCCGCGAGAGATCGAAGCTGGCCGCTCCCTCGGCATGACCCCGTGGCAGGTGCTTCGCCGCATCACCGTGCCAAATGCGTCGGTGATTGCGTTCCCCACGCTCGTGAACAACTTCATTGGCATGCTCAAGGCGTCGTCGCTCGCATTCGTTGTGTCGGTTGTCGAGATTACGGCGTACGCCAAGATTCTCGGCGGCCGTGACTACCGCTTCTTTGAGGCGTACCTCGCCACGGCGATCCTGTACTGGATTCTCACAGTGGCAATCGAGCAGGTCGCGCGCATCATCGAACAACGCATGCAGCTGACCGGCCGGGCGGATCGCGGCAACCGATTCGGCTTCGGCGGGTGGGGCGCACGGCGCAGCGCAGACCCCGTAGGGGTCCCGAGTGCCGCAGCAACTCACCGTCCAGTGGCCGACAACGCCAAAACGCGGGAATCAACCCCGAAACGAGAGGAGGTGTCGGCATGATTTCGCTCGCGAACATCACAGCTGCCTATGGCGACCGCGTCGTCATCGATGGTGTCTCCCTCAACGTTGCACAGGGCGAGGTTGCCGCGCTCGTCGGTCCGTCAGGTGCAGGCAAGTCAACCCTGCTGCGCTGCACGAACCTGCTTGAGAAGCCGCTGCAAGGCACCATCACGGTTGGCGACCTGACCGTTGATGCAGCGTCGGCCTCGCGATCCGAGGTGTTGCGGCTGCGCCGAGCAACGGCGATGGTGTTTCAGCAGTTCAACCTGTTCTCCCGCAAGACCGCGCTTGAAAACGTTGCGGAGGGGCTGCTCACCGTCCGCGGGGTCGATAAGCGGGAGGCCGTGCGGGAGGCCGCCGAACAGCTTGACCGCGTGGGACTCACCGACCACGCACATCAGTACCCAACACAGCTCTCTGGCGGGCAGCAGCAACGAGTCGGAATAGCGCGTGCACTCGCCATGCAGCCAGAAGTGTTGTTGCTTGATGAACCAACGAGTGCGCTCGATCCAGAGCTGGTTGGCGAGGTGCTCGCAACGATCCGCCGCGTGGCCAGCGATGGGCAGACCATGATTCTCGTTTCGCACGAGATGCACTTCGTGCGTCAGGTCGCGAACCGCGTCGTCTTTCTTGAGGGTGGTGCGATCCGCGAAGACCTGCCGCCAGAACAATTCTTCGGTGCCGAAGCCAACGAGCGCACTCGTGCGTTCCTGCACGATTACCACCTCGCACACGGCAACACCGAATACCAGATTTAACTGACTCGCCGTCTCGAACGGCATGACTGAACGAGGAGCCACCATGACTCAGACACCCCGCCCGATCCGCAGCCTTGGATTCATTCACCTAGCGCCCTTCGATCGTGACTCACCTCGCGCCGGTCTCGACGACGCGATCGAGCTCTTCAAGTACGCCGAAGAGCTCGGACTCGACAGCGGCTGGTTGCGCACGCGGCACATGCAGTACGGTCTGCCGTCGCCAGCGGTGCTGTTCGGGGCGTTGTCGCAGGCAACTGAGCGGATCGGCCTCGGCAGTGCCGTCATTCCCGTCGGCTACGAGAACCCGTTCCGTCTCGCAGAAGACCTCGGGACCGCTGATGTGCTCGCGGGTGGCCGCGTGCATGCTGGCTTGAGCGTGCACGGACCGGGCTACGGAGACGACGCAGTGAACGATGCCGTCTATGACGCCGGATGGCGCGAGGAAGACTACGGATACGGACGCATCGAGCGCCTGCGCGGTCTGTTTGCGGGCGATCCTGTGCGCGAGGTGCCGGAGTACAACGGTATTGGGGGAGACTTCGATTCTGAGCGAGTCGAACCGCACTCGGCTGGCCTATCTGACCGCCTCTGGTACGGCGGCGGATCGCTCCGCTCGGCAGAGTGGGCAGGTGAAGCAGGCCTGAACTGGCTCATCAGCAACATCTCGTCGACCGAAAACGGCGTGCGTGACTTCGGTCAGGTGCAGCGGAACCAGATTGAGGCGTTCCGCGCCAAGCACCCAGCTGGCGATGCTGCGCGTGCATCGGTCGCTCGTGTGCTCGTGCCGACAACGGGAGCCACCCCCGAGCAAGTAGAGAAGTACGAGGCATACGCAGCAGGCCGCCTGCCGCGCACAGAGAAGATCCACGGAAAGGCCACCATCATTGCCCCCGATGTTGTCGGCTCCGTTGACGAAATTGTTGAGTTCATTCGTAACGACGTCGCTTTCCAAGCGGCAGATGACTACATCTTCGAGCTGCCGTTTGAGTTCGAACTCGAGGATTGGAAGCACATTCTGCGTGTCCTCGCGACCGAGATCGGACCTGCGATCGGTTGGACCCCCGCCGCGTGACCGAGATACAAGTTCGGCTCGCGACGCCAGCTGACTACGCCGCGATCGACGCGCTCGTCGAAGCCGCATACGCGCATGACTACGGGGCACAAGAGGCCGAGGTTGATCCGGACAGCATGCACTTCGCGCGAAATCGCGCGGCAGAGTTTGATGTGTGGATCGCCTTCCTCCCCGGTGTCACGGAGCCCGTCGGCAGCATCACGACGCGGCATCTCGGTGGGCCGCCGCTTCACGAGGATGTGCTGGACGACGAACTCGATCTGCGCCTCCTCGCGGTCTCATCAGCGGTCCGGCGCAAGGGCATCGGCGCACAACTCATGCGCTTTGTTGAACAGCACACTGCAGAGCAAGGTTGGCGAGCAGTCTTCCTCAAGACCGCTCCGCACATGAGCGGTGCTCATCGCCTCTATGAATCACTCGGTTTCGAGCGTGACAGCGCGCGCGACGGGCTCTGGCTCGGCGGTGAACATCAGTTCCATTTACTGACCTATGTGAAGCCGGTGTAATGATCCGCGCCCCGTACCCACAGCGGTGCGGGGCGCGTTGCCGAGTTCCCACGAAACATCGCGGGAACTCTCAGGCGTGCTGAACATAGAATGAGGGACGTGAGCGACAAACTCCTGCATTTGGTGCGCCATGGCGAGGTTTATAACCCCGACAAGGTGCTGTATGGCCGTATCCCCGGGTTCCGACTGTCTGAGCGAGGCCATGAGATGGCCGAAGCAGCGGCCCTCGAACTCGCGGGCAGTGACCGCAAAATTGCAAAGCTCTTTGCATCGCCGCTTGAGCGCGCACAGCAGTCAGCACGACCCATTTCGAGCGTGTTCAGCCTGGAGATTCAGACCGAGCCACGCATCATCGAGCCAACAAACTTCTTTGAAGGCATGGTGAACAACGGACCGGACGCGGCATTCAAGAAGCCGCGCTACTGGTACAAGTTCTGGAACCCAGTGCGTCCAAGCTGGGGCGAGCCGTACCGCAACGTTGCGGCACGCGTTCGTGAGGCAATGGACGACGCGTGGGAGAACACCCGTGGCGGTGACATCGTCATGGTGTCGCATCAGTCACCCATCTGGATGGCACACCTCGACATCGTCGGGAAGCCGCTGCCGCACAACCCTGCGAAGCGTCGGTGTGACCTTTCAAGCATTACGACGTTCGAAAAGCGCGGCGAGCGCTGGTTCGAAGTGGACTACCGCAATCCCGCGGCTGGTCTCGTTGACGATGCGATTGATGTAGGTGCAGTGTGAAGTCTCGCTTTGGTGTTCGGTCTGTCTTGGTCGGTGCAGCGCTCGTTGGCGCACTTGGGCTCGCAGGCTGCAGTGGCG
Source organism: Leucobacter sp. 1207-22 (assembly GCF_052850455.1). Classification (NCBI taxonomy): domain Bacteria; kingdom Bacillati; phylum Actinomycetota; class Actinomycetes; order Micrococcales; family Microbacteriaceae; genus Leucobacter; species Leucobacter sp. 1207-22. The sequence continues at coordinate 260,514 of NZ_VXCR01000003.1, forward strand.
GCAGTAACCTCTCAGATCAGTGGAACGAAGGCGGAGACAAGGGCTACGTCTCGGGTGACGGTTCAACGACCTCGACGTCGATCGACGAGCGCAGCGAACCCGTCGTATTCGAGGGCACCGTTGAAGACGGCAGCACGTTCTCGAACAAGGACATCGCCGGTGATGTGACCGTTGTGAACTTCTGGTATGCGGGCTGTGCGCCCTGCCGTGCCGAGGCACCAGACCTCGTGGCAGCCCACGCTGAGTTCGCAGACGATGGCGTGCAGTTCATTGGTGTGAACACTCGCGATCAGGTCGCGCAGGCTGAGCAGTTCGCTGAGCAGTTCAATGTTGAGTACCCCTCAATCATGGACAACGCCGGTGGCCGTGAGGTGCAGCGCGCGTTTGCCGGTCAGGTGCCGCTCAACGCTGTGCCAACGACGCTGATTCTCGATCGTGAGGGACGTGTTGCCCACCGTGTGATTGGTCAGCTCGCTGGTGAATCACAGTTGCGCACGCTCATCCAAGAGACGCTCGACGAGTCACCGGCAGAAGCCAAGTCGTAAACCGTGGGACTGCAGGATCTTGTCGCTGACGGGCAGCTGCTCGTCGCATCGTTGATCGCGCTCCTCGCAGGCCTGGTGTCATTCCTATCGCCCTGCGTGCTGCCGTTGATTCCCGGGTACCTCGCGTACGTGTCTGGAGTTGCTGGCAGTGGCGGATCCGCCGCAGCCGCAAACCCCGCCTCCGCAAAGAAGGCCGAGCGACGCCGAATGGTGATCGGCTCGCTGCTCTTCATCGCTGGCTTCACACTGGTGTTCCTGCTCATCAATATCGCAGCTGGTGCGATCGGCTTCTGGCTGTGGGACTATCAAGACACCATCATCCAGGTGATGGGTATTGTCGTCATCGTCATGGGTCTCGTGTTCATGGGCGCGTTCTCCAAGCTGCAGAACAAGAAACAGCTGAAGCTCAAGCCGCGCGTCGGCCTTGCCGGTGCCCCTGTGCTTGGCATCGTGTTTGCGATTGGTTGGGCACCGTGCATGGGGCCAACACTTGGCGTCGTCACGACGCTCGCAGCGCAGTCAGGGTCGGTCGGTCGTGCAACCGTGCTCGCACTGTTCTACTGCGCTGGCCTCGGTGTGCCATTCGTGCTGGCCTCGTTCGGCTTCGGTTGGATGACCCAGACCATGTCCTTCTTTAAGCGCCACATTCGTGTCGTTAACTTGATCGGCGGCGCGCTGCTGATCCTCATCGGTCTCCTCATGGTGACCGGACTCTGGAGCAAGATGATGTTCGCAATGCAGGCGGTGATCGGCGACTTTGGCACGATCCTCTGACCCCATTGAGCCCACAGATGCGGCTGCTACCGAAGCAGTGAAGGCGCCGAAGCGTCGCTTCAGCGGTCGTCCTGATGATTACGAGGATGGCTCGGGCGCCGCTGCCCCCATCAGCCAGCCAGATCTTGGGATCAAGGGCTGGTTCCGCTGGTTCTGGCGCCAGCTCACGAGCATGCGTGTCGCACTCGTGCTGTTGCTGCTGCTCGCGGTCGCTGCAATTCCTGGGTCGCTCGTGCCGCAGCGCGGCGCAGACCCCAACGGCGTGCTGCAGTATGAAGCGGATCATCCCAAGATGTTCAAGGTGCTCGACGCCTTCCCGATTCAGGCGTTTGACGTCTACAGCTCGGTCTGGTTCTCGGCAATCTACCTGCTGCTTTTCGTCTCGCTCATCGGCTGCATTCTGCCGCGTATCGGCGCTCACTGGCGCGCATGGCGCGGAAAGCCGCCAAAGACCCCCGCTCGTCTGAACCGCATGGCCGGCTTCAGCGAGACTGTCGTCACCAATACCGAAGCTGACGACGCTGAGAAGCGCGAGTTTGCTGAGCACGCTGTCGAGCTCGCTCAGGGCATGCTGAAGAAGCAGGGCTATCGCGTCGAACGACAGGGCGGCGAGGCCGTCGGTAAGCGTCCGGCGTGGATCTCGGTGTCGGCTGAGCGTGGCTACCTGCGAGAGACCGGCAACCTCATCTTCCATACCGGTCTGGTCGGCGTGCTTGTGAGCGTCGCAATCGGTGGCGCCTTGACGTTTAACGGTCAGAAGGTGCTCGTCGAGGGTGAGACGCTGGTTAACCAGCTCATTGACTATGACACGGTGAACTCCGGCAACAGCTTCGACTCAGACAGTCTCGAACCGTTCGGGCTTCGCCTTGACGACCTCGAGATTGACTACATCGAGCCCGACGATCCCAACGTGAACGCGATCGGCCAGGTGAAGGAATACCGCGCACAGACGACCCTCATCTCGGCCGACGGTAGCGAGGAGAGCAAAGAGCTGATCCGCGTGAATCACCCGTTGCGCGTGCATGGTTCGCCGATCTACCTCATCGCGAACGGCTATGCGCCGACGATCGTGATTCGTAACTCGGCTGATGAGGTGGTCTATCAGGAGTCGATGCCATTCATCCCGCAGGACACCAACCTCACCTCGCTCGGTGTGGTGAAGGTCATGCACGGTCTCACTGATGCAGACGGCAAGGAGACGCAGCTCGGCCTGCGCGGCTTCTTCTACCCGACGCAGACTGAGAACTCGAGTGGTGCGTTCACCTCGAACTACCCGGACCTGCTGAACCCCGTACTGACGCTCGACGCGTTCGTGGGTGACCTCGGCGTCGACGACGGGATCCCGCAGTCGGTCTACGCGCTTGAAACGACCAAGATGGAGCAGCTCACCGGTCGAGCCATCGACGTGCCTTCGCTGCGTCTGACCCCGGGTGACAAGGTTGATCTGCCCAACGGTCTTGGCACCATTGAGCTGACTGCGACACCGCGCTACGCGTCCTTCGACGTGATGCAGAACCCGGCCCAGATCTGGATTCTCATCTTCGCCGTTGCTGCCCTCGGCGGCCTGATCTGGTCGCTGTTCGTGCCCCGACGCCGCGTCTGGGTGAAGGCGATCATCGGCGACGATGGCATCACACTGCAGTACGCCGGTCTCGCGCGCGGAGATGATCCTTCGCTCGATCGCGCGGTGGCTGAGCTGCGCGAGCAGCATCGCGAGGCGCTGTAGCGACCTGGCACCACGCGCAATAAGCGCCCCAACCTCGGTGAGGTTGGGGCGCTTATTCGTTGTTGGGGTGGCGGCTGCCGGGTTGCCGGGGCGCCGGGTTACCGGATCCGCGCCCGTGACTATGAGTGCGCCCGTGACTATGTCCTTACTCACTGCCAGGCCCGGCACGTCGTATTCCCTACGTCTGCAAATCGGCGGTCGTAAAGACGAAAACAGCCGATTTCATGCAGATAGAGGTCAAAACTCTAGACGGGGGCGGGCGCGGAGCGAAGGTCGGCCCCAGCGCCGAACTCAAGCCGTCGAGCTAGGCAAGCCCATCCAGGTACGCGCGCACGTCGGACTCGAGCTCGGCGAGCGCGGCTTCGGCAGCTGCGCGGCGTGCAGGTCCGCACCCGGGCCCGGAACCCACGTCACTAAACGTGTCGAGGTAGATCTTGAGCTTTGGCTCGGTGCCACTCGGCCGAATCATCACGCGTGAGCCGTCGGCGAGGTCGTAGCGCAGCACATTCGCGGGAAACTCCGCGAGTCCTGGCTCAAGGAGGTCCTGGGCGCGGCTGACCGCGCGGTCGCCGAAGCTGGCGGGCGGCGATGTGCGGATCCGCGCCGACTTCTCAGTAGCCGCAGCCATCGAGCCGAGGCGAAGCGTGATGGGTGCGCTCGCAAAGTGGCCAAAGCGTTCGCTTGCTTCATCGAGCAGGTCCCAGACGGTCTTGCCCTGTGCAGCGCACTCGCGCGCCATGGCGATCGCATCTGCGCTTGCCGAAATGCCGTCCTTGTCGTGGACGTGTTCTGGGTGAGTGAGGTAGCCGAGCGCTTCCTCGAAGCCAAAGAGCAGGCCGGGCACACGAGAGACCCACTTGAACCCTGAGAGGGTTTCGGCGTAGTCGAGTCCGTAGTCTGCTGCGACTGCACCGAGTGCTGGCGATGACACGATGGTGCACGCGAGCGCTCCGCGGGGCGTCTCGCCCAGGCTGGCTGCCCGGCGGCGTTCGCGTGCTGCCGCGCGCCAACCCAGGAGCAGGCCTGTTTCGTTGCCGGTGAGGCGGCGGTACCCGGCGGGGTCGTCGGCGCAGGGGAGTGCGATTGCGAGGCGATCCGCGTCGGGGTCGTGCGCAATCACGATGTCAGCGTCAATCTCGCGTGCCGTGCGGAACGCGAGGTCGAGCGCGCCAGGTTCTTCTGGGTTCGGGAACGCGACGGTGGGGAAGTTGCCGTCTGGTGCATCCTGTTCAGGAGTTGAAACCGGAAGCGGGAGTCCAGCGGCGGCGAACACTCGGCGTGCGATGTCGGCTCCGACGCCGTGCATCGCGGTGTAGGCGATGCGCAGGGTGGAGTGCTGACCGATAATCTCACCGTCATTGTCGACGGGGAGTCCAGCGAGCACGGCGCGCGCGGTGGCCGCCACATAGTCGTCGGTCACGCTCGAATCGGCAGTCGCGTAGGTGCTGGAGCGGGGCAGGCTGGTGACTGGAAGTGCGGCGGCTTCTGCGATCCGCGCCGCAATTTCGCCATCGGTAGGCGGCACGATCTGTGAGCCGCCATCGGCGTCGCCGAGGTACACCTTGTAGCCGTTGTCGCGGGGCGGGTTGTGACTCGCGGTCACCATGACACCGGCCGAGGCGCCGAGGTGGCGAACGGCGAAGGCGAGGAGCGGGGTGGGTCCAGCCTCTGGCATGAGGGTGACGCGGATCCCGGCACCGGCCATGATCTCTGCAGCGTCGCGTGCGAACAACGCCGAGTGCGTGCGGCCGTCGTACCCGATCACGATTGATGGTGGCGTCGTTGTTTCGCCACGGGCAGCGCGGTCGTGCAGGTAGGCGGCGAAGCCAGCTGACGTTTGGGTCACGACGACGCGGTTCATGCGGCGGGGGCCGGGGCCGACCTGGCCGCGTAGCCCGGCGGTGCCAAACTCCAGACGGCCAGTGAACGCATCGGTGAGCTCGGCGATTGCCTCGGTATTGCCTGCCTGTGCAAGGTCGAGCAGTCGTGCTGTCTCGGCCTGAGTTTCTGCCTCAAAATCAGCCTCTGACCAGGCCTGAACCTGGTGAAATAAGTCACGCTGATCGGTCATCCGGCTGCCCCCTGAGATCGACGGATATCTAGACGTTCTCACACGGTACCACCGGAGTGGGCGTCGACCTGGGAGTGAAGAATCAGAATCGGGGTTTTACAATCTCGACCAAAGTGGATACATTGTGCGTAGCGTCACTGCACACAGTGTTCAGTCAAACAAAGCGGTTTGTACTGTGTGACATGACACGAGGTTCGAGGAGGAACTTCATGACAGATCCCAATGCGCAGGACACCGAAGGTGAACTCGGTCGTCGCATCGCAGCATTTCGCGCCCTGAGTGGCATGAGCTTGCGTTCGCTTGCCGCAGCCTCAGGGGTGAGTTCAAGCTTCCTGAGCCAGCTCGAAAACGGCCGAACCAGTGCAAGTATCGGCTCGCTCCGCAAGATTTCTGCTGCGCTTGGGGTCTCACCGGCGAAGTTGCTTGATGATTCGGCAGATCACACCCGCGGTGTCTTGAAAGCGGCGGATCGACCAACCCTTCCGCTTGCGCCCGGCTCGCAGAAGTATGTGCTCGCGTTGCCACCACTCCGGAACCTCGAGGTGTACGCGGGTGTGCTCGGGCCTGGCAGCTCGACAGGTGCCGAGAATTACACGCACGGGAACGCGCAGGAGATCTTCATCGTCACTGAGGGTGAGGTCATCTTCGAGCTCGGTGGCGAACGGTATCCCATGCGTACCGATGATTCCATCGAGTTCTTGAGCTCTGTTCCGCACCGTGCGCTCAACGAATCGGAACACGAAGCCAAAGTCTTGTGGATCGGGAGCCCGCCGACCCCTGACCCGGTCGAGGCCTAATTGGTCTTCCCCGAACCTGGTCAACGTTGACCACACAGTCTTACTGACACAGCTCGTCAAATCAAAGGAGATCCAGAGTGAAGAACAAGAATACCCGTCGCGTATTGACCTCGGTGCTTGCTGCCGGAGCGGCTGGTGCGCTGCTTGTTGGATGTAGTGGTGGTGGCGGCGCAGGTGCTGAGATCGACCTCGGTGAAGGTCCCGCAGCAGTCGGCACGGTGAAGGCCGGCGCACTGGATGGCGTTCCACTCACATTCGTTTCGTGGGGTGGCTCGTTCCAGAAGGGGCAGATGGACGCAATCGCGTATCCATTCGCTGAAGAGTCTGGCGCAAACATGCTCGAGGACGGACCCACCGAGTACGCAAAGGTCAAAGCTCAGGTCGATAGCAATAACGTCAATTGGGACGTTGTTGATACTGACGTGATCTGGGCAGAGAAGCAGTGCGCTGACGAGAATGGTCTGCTGCAGAAGATCAACTACGACATTGTTGACTCGTCGAAGATTCCAGAGGGACTGTTCGGTGACTGCTACGTTCCTGCGATGCAGTACGGCTACGTGTTTGTGTACAACACTGAGAAGTACGACACCGCGCCTACAGGCTGGGCTGATTTCTTCGACACCAAGAAGTTCCCCGGAAAGCGCGCAATTGCTGGCTTTGAAGACGTGGGCCCGGGCATCCATGAGGGTGCGCTCCTTGCTGACGGTGTAGCCGAGGACGAGCTGTACCCACTCGACATGGATCGCGCCTACAACAAGATTGATACGATCCGCGACGATCTTGTGTTCTGGAAGACAGGTGCAGAGTCGACCCAGATGATCGAGTCCGGCGAAGCCGATATGGCGCTTGTCTGGTCAGGCCGCGGCTATGAGGCCATCAAGAACGGTGCAAAGTACGCGCCGGTCTGGAACCAGTCGCTCGTGCTCTTTGAAGCGCTCACTGTTCCGAAGAATGCCAAGAACCCTGACGCGTCGATGGCGTTCCTGAACTACTACCTCGGTGCTGACCAGCAGGCCAAGCTCACTGAGATGACCTCCTACTCGCCGGTGAACGTCGATGCGAAGCCGCAGGTAGACGAACTCGGCCAGAACTTCCTGGTCACAAACCCTGAGATCGCAGAACAGATGGTTGTCTCCGACACCGCATGGTGGGCGCAGAATTACGATGCTGAGCTCGAGCGTTGGATGAAGTGGCTCCAGGGTTAAGAAACATCTAAGTAGGAATCTGTGACTACTACGAACATTCCGGTGGTGAGCGCTGCGAGTACATCGAAGCGCTCACCCTACCGGGCACTGTTGCTCCTCCTGCCAGCGTATGCGCTGTTGGTTGCGGTCTTCGCGTACCCGGTTTTCGAGAGCATGCTGCGAAGCGTGACCGACCCCGAGGTTGGCGTCTCGAACTACGTGTGGGTATTTGAAAACCCGCAGAACCTGGCGGTGATTGGGCGGACCTTCAGCAACGCACTTATGGCCACCGTCATCTGCTTGGTACTTGCATACCCGTATGCCTTCCTCATGACGATCGTTGGCAAGAAGGCTCGCGCCGTACTGCTGGTGGTTGCCATGATCCCGTTCTGGACAAGCCTCATGATCCGTACGTTCGCGTGGATCGTGCTGCTGCAGGACAACGGCGTCGTGAACAACCTGCTTGGTGTCTTTGGCCTTGGCCCATTCGAACTGTTGCGCACGAACCTCGGTGTCATGATCGGTTTGAGCCAGGTGCTCATGCCCTTCATGGTGCTGCCGCTCTACGCGGTCATGTCCGGCATCGACAGCCGTCTGGTGATCGCGGCTCGCTCGCTCGGTGCGCGACCAACAATCGCGTTCCTGCGCATCTTCTTGCCGCTTTCGTTGCCCGGTGTCGCTGCTGGTTCGCTGATGGTCTTCATCCAGGCGCTCGGCTTCTACGTCACCCCTGCACTGCTTGGCTCGCCGTCTGACAGCATGCTTGCCCAGTCGATCTATGCGCAGGTCAGCAGCCTTCTGCAGTGGGGTCGCGGTGGTGCGCTCGGAGTTGTTCTGCTCGTTGCAACGTTCGTGCTGCTCGGTCTGATTGGACTGATCATGCGCGCAGCGAAGCGCAAGGGCCTTTCTGTGGAGGTGTTCTGACATGGTGAAGATTCATCCCATCACCCGCGCGATCCTGTGGATCGTCAGCATGCTCGTCGCCCTGTGGCTCATCGCGCCGACACTCGTTGTTATCCCGCTGAGCTTCACCGGCAAGGCATCGTTCGTTTTCCCGCCTGAGACCTGGTCGTTGCGCTGGTACGAGTCGTTCTTCACGAATAAGCAGTGGACGACGGCGCTCGGGAACTCGCTCCTCATCGGACTGCTCGTTGCATTTGTCGCCACCCTGCTTGGTCTCCTTGCAGTCATGGGCCTGCGCGCGCTCACCAAGAAGAAGCTCGCGGGCGCATTGCGGATCGGTCTCATGGCCCCGATGGTGGTTCCCGGCATCGTCGTCGCAATCGGCATCTACGCGGTCTTCCTCAAGCTGGGTCTCGTTGGTACGATTCTCGGCTTCGTGTTTGCACACACGGTCCTTGCGTTGCCGTTCACCGTCATCGCAATCACTGCTGGTTTCTCAAGCTTCGACGAACGGCTTGAACTTGCGGCCCTGAGTCTCGGTGCGAACCGCATCACGACCTTCTTCAAGGTCACGCTCCCCAACATCATTCCCGGTATGGTCTCTGGCGCGCTCTTTGCCTTCGTGACCTCCTTCGATGAGGTTGTGCTGTCGCTCTTCATTAAGAGCCCGTACCTCAACACGCTCCCGGTACTCATGTACTCGAGTGTGACCCGCGATACCGATCCGACACTCGCAGCAGCAGCGACTGTCATCCTCGTTCTCACCACGACGCTCGTCATTGGCGCGCTCGTACTTACCGGAAGGAAGAACCGTGCACGAAACAGCTAAGCAGGCAGGTGCCGAGATTGTTCTCACCGGAGTCTCCAAGCACTACCCAAAATCAATCGCGCTCGACGACGTTGACCTCGTTGTGAAGCCCGGTGAGTTCATGACGTTCCTCGGACCGTCTGGCTCGGGCAAGACAACAACGCTGAATCTCATTGCTGGCTTTACTGACCTCACTGAGGGCGACATCACGATTGATGGTAAGCCGATGGCAAACGTCCCGGTGCACCAACGCGGCCTTGGCATCGTGTTTCAGCACTACGCGTTGTTTCCACACCTCAGTGTGCTCGACAATGTGATCTTCCCGCTGTCGCAGCGCAAGGTGGCAAAGGCAGAAGCTGCGGATCGGGCACGCAAGGCACTCGCCACTGCTGGTCTTGCTGGTTTTGAAGACCGGTACCCGAAGGAGCTTTCGGGAGGCCAGCAGCAGCGAGTTGCGCTCGCACGCGCGCTGGTGTTCGAACCACAGGTGCTGCTCCTCGATGAGCCGCTCGGTGCACTCGATAAGCAGCTTCGTGAACGTCTGCAGCTTGAGCTACGCCGTATCCACAAGGAAGTCGGCCGTACTTTCATCTTCGTTACGCACGATCAGGAGGAAGCGCTCATGCTTTCCGACCGAATCGCCGTGTTCAACGAAGGCCGCATCGAACAGGTTGGCACCTCGAAGGAACTCTATGAGAAGCCCGCTTCACTGTTTGTTGCTGGCTTTATTGGTGAGTCGACGATGATCCGCACCGATGAACAGGTGACGGTTGTTCGTCCCGAGCACGGCGTGCTGCTGAGTTCGGTCGCTGATATCCCTGTCGGCTTCGAATCAATCGAGGTTTCCGTGCGTCAGGCCATTTACCTCGGCTCTGGCTGGAAATACGAGATCGTTCTCAACGATGAGTCGACAGGCGTTGTCCGTGGCACTGAGGCCCTGCCGTGGCTCAACGCCGACAATCAGACAGCAATTCTCGCTTGGGAGCCTGAAAAGGCCTCAGTCTTCGCTGTGTAGCGATCCGCGCACAGTCCCGATACCCACTACTCCGAAACACCTACTTTCAAAGGAACCCATGTAATGATCAACGGCAACGTCTCACACTGGTGGGAACAAATCGGTACCCCTACACCGCGCCCTGAACTTCCGGGTAACCTCACCGCCGACGTGGCGATCGTCGGCGCGGGCTACACGGGACTGTGGACGGCGTACTACCTGAAGCAGGCCCGCCCTGACCTGAAGGTTGTCGTTGTTGAGCAGCGTCACGTTGGTTACGGTGCCTCTGGCCGCAACGGTGGCTGGCTCACGAGCGCGATCACGGGTGGCCGCGAGCAGTATGAAAAGTCGCACGGTCGCGATGCTGCAGAGCGCTTCCAGCGCGCAATGAACGAGACTGTTGATGAAGTGATCCGCGTCACCGAGGCCGAGGGTATCGACGCTGACATCAAGAAGGGCGGCGAGTTTAACGTCGCGTATACCGTGGCGCAGGAGAAGCGACTACGCGAGTTCGCTGCCGCTGAACAGCAGTGGAAGTACACCGATCTTGAGTTGCTTGAAGCTCCTGCGGCACAGGCAAAGATCAATGTTGCGAACACCCGCGCAGCTGTGTGGCACCCGCACTCTGCTCGTATTCAGCCTGCGAAGCTTGCCAAGGGGCTTGCCGAGGCGTGTGAGCGGCTCGGCGTCGAGATCTACGAGAACACTCGTGTGGTCGAAATCGCGCCCCACCAGCTCATCACGACTCATGGCACCGTCTCTGCACAGTACGTTGTGCGCGCAACCGAAGGCTTCACTGCAAACCTCAAGGGACTGCACCGCCTCTGGCTGCCGATGAACTCTTCACTCATCGCAACCGAGCCTCTCTCGGCAGCGGTGTGGGACGAGCTCAACTGGAGCAAGGGCGAAGTGCTCGGCGACTGGGCACACGTCTACATGTATGCGCAGCGCACGGGAGACGACCGGATCGCGATCGGTGGCCGCGGAGTTCCCTACAAGTATGGTTCGAAGACCGATACCGACGGTCAGACCTCGGAACGCACTGTCGATACGCTCAGCGAGATCCTGCACCGCTTCTTCCCGAGCACTAAGGGCGCGAAGATCGATCACGTCTGGTCTGGCGTGCTTGGTGTTCCCCGTGACTGGGCAGCGACTGTTGGTCTCGACGAGCAGACTGGTATCGCATGGGGCGGCGGATACGTCGGCACCGGCGTCACTTCGACCAACCTCGCTGGCCGCACGATCGCTGACCTCATTCTTGGGAATCGAAGCGAACTAACGATACTACCGTGGGTGAACCACCGCGTTCGGAAGTGGGAAGTCGAGCCGCTGCGTTGGATCGCGACGAAGGGCATGTATGCGGCGTATGGCGTCGCCGACAAGTCTGAGCTCAACGGACGCCCAACCACTTCGCCGATCGCGAAGGTCGCAAACATCATTAGCGGTCGGTAGAGACTTCCCGCTTTCTGTAGCCCGTCTGGCGGGCCATCGGTACCTGTCGGTGGCCCGCTATACGCTGATGTAAACGGTTCTGGGGTTACTCTCCAAAGACGTCACTGACCTCAGCCGTCAATTCAAAGGAGAAACTTGATGACTACGATTCGAACCCTCGCTGCGCACAACTCTGCAGCGGTAGACCTCGGTGCGCTTGCCCCGAAGCCCACGGCTATCACTGCAGGCCAACAAGAAGCAGCACGTGAGGTGTGGTCAAACGATCGTATTGGTACTGGCCTGTGGGAATGCACGCCTGGCACGTTCACCGCAGAACGCAACGGTTATACCGAGATTTGCACGATCCTCTCTGGCCGTGTGGTCATTGAGGTCGAAGGCGAAGATCCTGAGGAGTTCGGGCCCGGTGACGTTATGGTCATGCCATCAGGTTGGAAGGGCAAGTGGCATATTACTGAGCACTTGCGCAAGCATTACACCACCATTAGCGACTAGCAGGTACCTTCATGAAGCAGCATGCGATTGTTGTCGGTGGCGGCACCTGGGGCCTTCCCACGGCGTTGAAACTCCAAGACGAGGGCTGGCAAGTCACCGTGCTCGAGCGGTTCGAAACTGGCGGCCCCTTTGCTTCGGCTGGAGGGTCATCTCGACTCTGGCGCCTTGCCGACACCCAAGTGTGGCGATCGCGGGCGATGCTCGGCACGCTTGCTGCGATGGAGCGACTTGGCGAGCGCATCGGTGAGCCAGTGTTCAGGCGGACCGGTGCGCTCTGGCGTGACGACGAGTCGCTTGATGATGTTGCACGGGCGCTTGCCTCCATTGATCAGCGGTACGTGCGCGTGCCTGCAGCTGAGGTTGGCGAGTACTTTCCTGGTCTGCGCCCAGACGGCCGCGATGCGTTGTTCGTCGAAGAAGCAGGTGTTGTCTTCGCAGACAGGCTGCTTGCTGGTGTGCTGCGTGAGTTCGTCGCCGCCGGTGGCGACTACCGACCCAACACGCGTGTGACGCGGATCGCTCCAGACCTCGAGCACGCAACCGTGACGCTTGCTGATGGTACGGAATTGACTGCGGCTCAGGTGCTGCTGTCTGCTGGTCCAGGTACGTCTGAGTTGTTACCTGGGCTGAACCTCACACTCCCGCTCACGCCTTACATGGAACAGGTCGTATACGTTGGAGAACCGGGCAGCACGCCCCCTGCTCCAGACCTTCCAGGGCTCATTGACTGCACCCGCAGTGACGAGCCCGGCGTTTATGCCATGCCCAACGGGAATGCGGGCTACAAGATTGGTCTTGATGTCCCGTTGCGGACGCTTGCCGGTCGAACCCTCGGTGATGACCTTGATCGAGCCGAATGGCCAGATCGTACAGAGGAGATCCGCGCTCGTGTCGAACGCGATCTCACCGCGATCGTTCCAAACGTGCTCGCCACCCAGGTCTGCACTTGGACCGATTCTGGCGACGGTGACTTCATCATCGGGCGCACGCACCCGAGCGTCGTGCTTGCTTGCGGGGACTCAGGTGAAGGCTTTAAATATGCTGCATTTATGGGTGAATACCTTGCAGATCTCTTGCGTGGAGGTGACGGCGACGCCGAGTTCCAGCAGTATTGGAACCCAGACCGTTTTGGCTCGGCCGCCGTACCGCGAGATGATTTCTCGCCTATCGGACGCCACTGAAGCTTGCCCCACTCGTGCCCTGAAAATTCCGACCCCTTTCGAACAGCCCAGGTTGCTCCGCGCTGTTTCGTTTCATCCCGTTCCTGTTCCGTGAAAGGACCTCACATGACCTCGGATAACTCACGTACCCTCGCGCTCATCGGCGCACGCTTGCGTACCAATACCGATGCACACGCAGATGCGACCGCGCTGCTCATTGAGGGTGGGCGGATCTCCTGCATCGGATCCGACGCAGAGGTCACCGAGCGGGCTGCTGCGATGGGCGTATCCGTGCGGGATGTTGCTGGCGCCGTCATCACCCCCGGGCTCTTCGATTCCCACACGCACCCGCATTGGGCAGCTGATGTGACCGCAGGCATTGACCTCGGCGGTCTGGGCACCGTCGAAGAGATCCGGTCAGCCATCGCCGCAGAGCACGCACGCCTGCCCGAGGGTGCGTGGGTGCGCGGCTGGAACCTCGAGTACGAACCCTTCGAAGAAACCGGGATGCGCGGTGATCTATTGGAGAGCGCAGCACCGGGTCGCCCAGTTGCGCTCATTTGTTACGACCTGCACACCGGGCTCGGCACGGCTCCTGCGCTCGCCGCAGCGGGCATCACTGGTCCGGTCGAGTTCGCTGATGCGAGCGAGGTCGTCGTCGATGCAGACGGTACTCCGACCGGCGAGCTTCGCGAGCCGAGCGCGTACGGCATGCTGTTTGACGCGGCCCCGAAGCCCTCGCATGACGAGGAGCGAGACGCGCTGCGTGACATGTTCCGCACGCTTGCCGCGGTCGGACTCACGGGCGGCGCAATCATGGACGGCAAGCCCGCAACGCTCGACCTGCTCGAAGAACTCGAATCCCGCGGCGAGCTCGATCACCGTCTCACCGTGCACCACTGGCACGCGGTTGGTGCAACCGATGACGATGTCGCAGCGGTGATCGCAGCGAAGGATCGTCGTGGTGATCTCTGGCAGAGCGGCGCAATCAAGCTGTTCAGCGATGGCGTCGTAGACACCGGTACTGCGTGGCTGCACGAGGCTGATGCATGCGGTGACGGACGCGATGGCTTCTGGCCCGATTGGAACCGCTACGTCGAGGTCGTGCGCGCCTATCATGACGCTGGCATGCTCATCGCGACCCACGCGGTCGGTGACTACGCGGTGAATCGCGTGCTTGAGGTGTACGAGCAGCTCCCCGGGCGTGATGGCCAGCCGTTCCACTCGATCGAGCACCTTGAGGTGCTTTCGGCGCAAGATATTGAGCGTCTGCGCGGCTTCCAATCAGCGCAGGTCGGTGGCGCGCAGGTCACGGCGTCGATGCAGCCCTTGCACATGCAGTGGCGTGCCGCGGATCACAGCGACAACTGGACCGTCCGCCTCGGTGAAGACCGCAACACTGCTGGCTACCGCGTGCGCGACGTCATGAACACCGGCGTACGCGTGACGCTCGGCTCTGACTGGCCAGTTGCGCAGTTTGATCCTCGCCTTGGCATGGCCTGGGCCCGCGGACGCCACACTCCCGGAGACGCCTCAGCACCTGTCTTCGAGCCTGATCAGTGCCTGACGGGTGAAGAGGCGCTGCTTGCTTACACGCTGTGGCCGGCGCAGGCGCGCGGGCACGAAGACCGCGGTGTGCTGGCAGTTGGCGCGGTTGGTGACCTCACTGTTTGGGCGGCGGATCCCATCGACACCGGCGCAGACCAGCTCCCCGAACTGGAGATCACGTTGACGGTGGTCGACGGTCGCGTGGTGCACGCAGCCTAGTCTGTGTCCACGTAAACCCGGGCTACACCGCCGAGAAGGCCCCTTCCCGCCGAGAAGGGGCCTTTCTTGCGAAAGAAAGGGGGCGTTTCGAGAGAAACGCCCCCTTTCGCGGGGTTGAGGGGAGCGCACGACCCCTACAACGCGAGCGCGCGGCCCCTACAGCGCGGCAGCGACGCGACGCGCCTCGCGCAATCCGCTCTCGATCGCGCCGTCGATGAAGCCGCCCCAGAGATTCGCGTTGTCGGTCGTTGCGAAGTGGAGCACGCCCTGCGGCTCCTGCAGTTCCACTAGATCGCGGGTCAACTGACCAGGGCGATGCGTCATCCAGGTGGTCTGCGCTAGCGGATCAGTCATCCAATCATGTGCCGCCACATCGGTGATGGTGAGGCCGGGACGGAAGATATTAACCGCCGCCTGCACATCGGCGAGGTCTTCGAGGTTGATCTTGGAGTGATCCGCACCAAAGCCAACGAGCAGCGTGTAGTCACCGCGCTCATCGGTGCAGTAGAACTCAGCTTTGAGAACAGACAGCGGATCGTGCTGGCTGGCATACGCGAAGAAGCGGGGAACGTGGCCCTCAGCGCGCATCCACACCTTGGTGCCGCGTGAGGCAACGCGCTCTGCGTTTTGGCGCTGCCAGACCTTGGGGAGCGCGGGTGAAAACTCGATCTCAGCGATTGCGTTCACCGGGAGGGTGCTGATGACGCGGCGTGCGGTGATCCGTTCACCATCGGTCGTCGTGATGACTGCACCGGTACCGGCACCAGCACCAGTCTGCGTGATCGATGCGACCGTGGTGTTCAGGCGGATCTCGCCACGAACATCCTTCGCAATCTCAGCCGTGAAATCACGCATGCCGTCGACCACGCGGTACGTCGCTGATGCCTCGTGCATGAGTTCCCAGTGACCGCCGGTCGCGGCGACCCAGCGTAGTGCACTCGACAGACCGACCTGTGAGAGGGGCGCGTTGACGTGGCCGGTCCAGACGGAATCGTTCGCCGCGCGCGCGGCCGGGTCGAGACCGAGCTGGTTCATTCGGTCTTCAATGCTGAGCGCGTCAAGGTTCTGGATCTCACCGACCGTGGGCTCGGGCCCGCGTGGCATCGCGGATCGCACATCATCGATCAAAAGCTGCTGACCTGGGCTGATCAGCGCCATGAATTCTTCGAGGGTGCCCTGCACTGGGTTGCCGTCTGCGTCGTGCCAGTATGCTTCCTCGGCCTTGGGGCTGCGGGTGATCTCGCGGTTGTAGCGTGTCATTTCTGCCCAGACGTGGGGCTGTACCCAGTGCACCCAATTGGCGCCCATCTCGAGTGTGTGTCCGAGCCGCTCGTCGGTCCAGGTCCGGCCGCCGATGCGGTCACGCGCCTCGACGAGCAGCACGTCGTGGCCGGCCTGACTGAGTTCGCGGGCTGCGACAAGGCCAGCGAAGCCAGCACCGATAACAACAACGTCAACGTCAGCGGTGACATCGTGTGAGTGGTTGGTCATGATTTCCTCCGTATTCGGATGGTGAACTACAAGAAATATGGTTGTGAGGCGCGAGAAATAGCGGCGCTCATACGTTTGTACGTGGCTTAGGATTCCTCTGGTTCCAAGGCTCCGCAACGAACTGCGGCTCGAATCGCGAGCCAACAGTCAGAGGCATCCTGCATGTTGCCGAGGTCTTTTCCGAGCACGCTTTCGATGCGCGCGATCCGCGACACGAGTGTCTGGCGGTGGATAAACAGGCGTTCAGATGCGCGGACCCAACTGCGGTTGTCCTCAAGGAAGACCCGCAAGGTCTCCATGAGGTCGGTGCCGCGTTGGGCATCGTATTCCTGCAGCGGGCCGAGCACCTGTTGGGTGATGGCGCGCAGCTGTTCGTTGTCATCTGGAAGAAACAACGACGAAGGCTCAGCGTCATCGAACCGGATTGCTCCGGTTTGCTCAGCTGTGCGGGCACGAGTGAGCGTCACGTTCGCCTGCCTGACCGCGGTCTGGAAGCCGAGCAGATCGGTGAACGGCGCACTCGCACCGACGACCTTGAACTGCTCGCCGAACCGTTCGAGCAGGTGCATATCATCGGCGCGGATCATCGCGACCGTCTGGTGGTCTTTCACGGTCGCAATAGCGGCGGATCCCTCAGCAGCAGCAACTGCCTGCACCGTATCGAGGGACTCGCGGCTGTCGCGGTACCCCCACACGCATAGCCGCAGCGAACCAGTCAGGCCGTGTGACTCGAGCAGACCCCGCGCGAAGCCAGCAGGAATGGTGCCGTCAGCAAGGTTGCTGAGCAGAATCGAACCGTACAGCCAGTCCCGTCGGCGAGAAGCAGCAGAGATTGACAGCGCGGTGCCCACGATGCCCGCAGAGTGCTGAAGCAGTCCATAATCAGGCTCTTCGGTCACGACCTTGAAGCTGAGTACAGGGTCGCCAGGTGCGACGAGCGAAGTGGTGAAGAGGCCAGGGGTGACCTCTTCAATGCTGCCGCGTGCACCTCCAGGGAGCGCTGGCTCGATCGCGAAGGTGCCACCGAGCAGTGCACCAAGTTCGGCAAGCAGCGGCTCCGCGTCCTCCTCCGTCGCGTGTGTACGCAGTGCGGCATACATGCGCTCGGTGAGGCGGACGCGACGCGCTCGCTGCTCCTGGGCTGCCTCAATGACGGCCGTTGCGAGCGTGAGGAATGGAACCTCATATGCCGTTTCGAGTACGGGAAGCCCGAGCGATGACGCGTAGGCAAGCGACTCTTCTGCGAGCGGTGGTGCAGACATGTGTGCGCCGATTGTGACCGCTGCGATCCCGGCTTTGTGCATGCCTGCGAAGTACGTGCATTGATCCGCCACTGAGACTGGAACGCCAAGGCCAGTGGTCATCACCAGGGAGCCTTCGCCGAGCCAGAGCCAAGGGTCTGGCTGCTCACACGAATGCGCCCACAGGATCTTGCGATGCTCGCCGACACCCGGCGTCAGCGACCACGTCTTCACTGACGGAAGTGCGATCAGCTCGCCAACAGTAAGTGTCATGCCGTGGCCTACCCGGCAGCGAGTGTACGCGTGAGCGCTGCGACCGCGCGATAGCCCGAGGCGACCGCACCAGACAGCGACTGTGCGAGTCCGGTGTGCTCTCCGGCGATGGCGACGCGGCCAGCGGTGGTCTCGAACGCGGTGGCGTCGGCGGAATCCCAGTCGAGTGCCGGAGCCGTGTACGAACCGCGTGCCCAGGGGTCATCGGCCCAGGTCGTGAGCAATACGTCCCCAGCGAGCTCGAGCTCTGGGCGCATCTTCTGCAGTTCGGCCTGCCAGGTGGCAGAACCTTCGGTGACCTTGAGCGCAGCGAGTGCATCCGGGCCACCAGCAAAGCTTGAAAGCGCGTTGATTCGGTGCTCACCATCGACCGACATTGAACGCCACGACCACCAGGTATGGCTGGTGTTCTGGAGCGCAATGTCATTATCGACGCGGCTCAAGGGGACGCCGAGCTTGGCTGCGACACCCATGAAGCGGTGGTCGAGCGCGCGCTGCTGTGCCTCGGGCAGGTCGAAACCGAGTTCGAGCTCGCGGAGGATCGGGAACGGAACGGAGAGCACTGCGGCGTCGGCCTCAAGGCGGGTGCCGTCCTGCAATTCCACCTGGACCCCGGTCGCAGACTGGTCAATCCGCGCGACAGGATGCTCAAGGCGCACTCGATCACCGAGGCGGCGCGCGATCTCAATGGATAGCGACTGGTTACCGCGAAGGAAGCGGGCACCATCTTCGACGTAGCCGTTCACTGTTGACGACTCATGCAACAGGACGGCTTCGGCGCTCACGCGTGTGGGATCCGCGGCACTTGAGGTCACCGTGCGGCGGTAGACCGGGTCGAGGAGGTAGTCAGCGCCAAGGGCGGTCTCAAACGCGGTCGCAAGCGATACATTGCGTTCGCCGTCCGCCATCATGCCCTTGAGTGTCGCCTGGACCTGTGCGCTCGTGCGCTCAAGGTCATCGAACGAGATGACTCGACCGTTGGTTGTACGGCGGCCGTATCGCACTCCGTGCGTGAGCAGCGGCACCTCAAGCTCAGCTGCGAGCTTGCGGATCGGGAACTCTGTCGGGAAGACATATTCGCCACCACGTTCAGTGATGACGCCGTTCTCAAGCTGAGTGCTCCAGGTGCGGCCGCCAACGCGGTCGCGGGCCTCGAGCACGGTGACGTCATGGCCTGCCTTCTGCAGTTCCCAGGCCGATGTCAGGCCGGAAAGACCGGCACCAATCACAATGATGTTCACGGGAAGAGCCTCCTTGCTCTGTTTTCCACCGAAGTAGCAGTTTGCGGGTTCGAATTACATTCGTACGGCGCTCGTTTGGCAATGACACTACGCGACGCTGCGCCAATAATTGGAAAATTACGCACAATTTTGCGCGTCCGCACCTCTCATTCGTACCGGTCATAAGACCGTATGTGTACGAACGTATGACATATCTCAGAGCCGGTAACGAAGTCGTAACACAAGTGACGAATGGCGAAATAGACGTGTAGCTTCAATGTTCATCCGAGGGCGACGAGCTGATTGCTTGTAGAGGTTCGGTTCAACAGGAAAAGTAACGATGCTTCGCCTGCGAGTGCGCCCCGGTACCAATCACAGTGAAGTGAGAGGACCATTTCAAATGGTAAAAAACGCGAAAGCGCGTCGCGGACTTTCTGCGGTGGCAGGTGCAGCAGCACTTGCACTGACGCTCGTAGGTTGCAGCGGTGGTGGCGGCTCTGAAGAGGCAGCACCCGAGCGCGATCTGGGCACCCCCGTCGCTGGCCAGGTGAAGGAAGGCGCGTTCGACGGCGTCACGCTGACCTTCGCAGGTTCGGGCGGTATCTTCCAGGACGGTCAGAAGGCCGCACTTTGGGATCCGTTTGCAGAGGCATCGGGAGCAACCTTTAACCAGGATGCATTCGACGCAGGCAAGCTCAAGGCCATGGTCGACGCAGGGAACGTCACCTGGGACATCGTGAACACCACCCAGTTCGATACCGCCCGTGGTTGTGGCACGCTCTTCGAAGAGTATGACTACGACCAGATCGATATCTCGAACATTCCTGAGGGCACCATCACTGACAAGTGCATGACCCCGCAGATTCTCTACGGCTTGGTCGTTGCCTACAACACTGACGCTTTCGGCGATAACCCGCCCACGAGCGCAGCTGACTTCTTCGACACGAAGAAGTTCCCAGGCAAGCGCACCGTGAGCCAGTCGACCTACGTCGATCCGCAGACCGTCGAGTTCGCACTCGTCGCACAGGGCAAGGACGTCAACGACCTGAAGCCAGCAGACATCGAGGGCGCATTCGACGAGTACAAGAAGCTCGGCGATGACGTCATCGGCTGGACGACCGGTGCACAGGCGCAGCAGCAGCTCGAGTCGGGCGAGGCAGTCATGGGCCTTGTCTGGTCGGGACGTGGCTACGGCGCGGCTTCGGCTGGCGCACCTATCGCTCCCATGTGGGACGAGTGGATGCTCATGGTCGACTCGAACGGTATCCCGAAGGGTGTCAAGGACAAGCAGGCTGCTTTTGCAGCAGTGAACTACTCGATTGGTGATCTGCAGCAGGCCGAGATGACCAAGCTCACTTCGTACGGTGGCGTCAACGTGAACTCGAAGCCAGAACTCGACAAGCAGCTCGAGACTTGGATGACGACCTCGCACATGGACACCGCTGTGAAGCCCAACGTGGACTTCTGGGTTGAGAACTACGACGCCCTCTCCGCAGCATGGGCTGGATGGGCAACGGGTAACTAATCATCATGTCCGGTAACTCTGTTCCAGGAAACACCACCGTCACTGAGGCGTTGGCTGTTTCTGGTGCGGATGCCGGCGCTGGGAAGAAGCGGGGGCCACGCAACTGGCGCCCGCTTCTTCTCCTGCTCCCGGCATTCGCGATTGTCTCCCTGTTCTTCCTGGCGCCACTGTTCGACGTCGCCCTACGTTCGGTGACCGATCCGCAGCCGGGATTGCAGAACTACGAGTGGTTGTTCACCACCCAGGCGAACATCGCTGTGGTCACGCGAACCTTCAGCACGGCATTCATCGTCACGATCGTGTGTCTGCTGCTTGCGTACCCGTACGCCTACCTCATGACCGTGGTCTCAGACCGCACCCGAAACATGTTGCAGCTCTTCATCATGCTGCCGCTGTGGACCTCGATCCTCGTGCGTACGCTCGCGTGGATGGTGCTGCTGCAGGACACCGGTCCGATCAATGGCATCCTCATGGCATGGTTCGGCATCGGCCCGGTACCGCTGATCCGCACCACGTTCGGTGTCGCGCTTGGTATGTCGCAGGTGCTTCTGCCCTTCATGGTGCTGCCGCTGTACTCGGCAATGGCCAAGATCGATAAGCGTCTGCTGCCAGCAGCATCGAACCTCGGCGCGAACCCGATTACCGCGTTCTTCACCGTCTACCTGCCGCTCTCACGCCCAGGCATCTTCGCAGGCGGCGTGACCGTGTTCATTCTCGGCCTCGGCTTCTACATCATTCCCGCACTGCTCGGTTCGTCGAAGGAGATCATGATCTCCGCGCTGATCCAGCAGCAGATTTCGGTCTTCCTCATGTGGGGCCAAGGAACGGCACTTGGCATGTTCTTGCTGATCTGTACGATCCTCATATTGGTAATCGTGTCGAAGTTGAACAAGGGCCAGAGCCTCTTCCCGGGGGTGGATAAGAAGTGACCACGAAACGTCTCCTTGGCGTCTTCGCCATCATCATCATCCTCTGGTTGGTGCTGCCAACGCTCGTCATCGTCCCGATGTCGTTCAACGAGGCGCCATCCTTCAACTTCCCACCGAAGGGCTTCTCGACCAGGTGGTACGAGAATTTCTTCACTGACGCATCCTGGATGAAGGCGCTCGGGTCATCGCTCCAGGTCGCGATCCTCACCACGATCGTTGCAACGACGGTCGGCGTGCTCGCATCGCTCGGCCTCTCGAAGGTAAAGTTCCGCGGTAAGAGCCTCGTTGAGGGCTACTTCTTGCTCCCGATGATCGTCCCCGGCATTGTCCTCGCGGTCGGCCTGTACTCGCTGTTCCTGCGCATGAACCTGCTTGGCACCCTGCCCGGCTTCGTTCTCGCGCACACCATCGTCGCAATGCCGCTCGTCATCACCAACGTGATGGCATCGCTCGCAGGCTTCGATACCCGCCTCGAGCAGGCCTCGGCCAGCCTTGGCGCGGGACGCATGCGGACCTTCTTCTCCATCACCCTCCCGCTCATCGCACCGGGCGTGACGGCAGGCGCACTGTTCGCCTTCGTTACCTCCTTCGACGAAGTCATCCTGTCGCTCTTCATCCAGTCGCCGTCGCTGCAGACGTTGCCGGTGAAGATCTACAACAGTGTGACGCAGACCAATGATCCGACTGTTGCAGCCGTGGCAGTACTCACGATGGTGGTATCCGTCGTCGTCATGCTGTCGGCCCAGTTCGCGACGCGAAAAAGAAAGCGAGTAGCAGCGTGAACGCAATGACTCACAACGACATTCCAGTCCCCGCAGGTCACGAGCAGGAGCTCCGTGAAGAGGGCCTGAACACCAGCGCAATCTCGGCGATCAATGAGGCAGGCATCAGCCTGAACCAGGTCACCAAGAAGTACGGCGACAACACCGTCGTCGATGACATCGACCTTGTCATTGAACCCGGTGAATTCATGACCTTCCTCGGCCCCTCGGGTTCGGGCAAGACCACGACACTGAACATGATCGCAGGATTCACCTCGGTGACCGAGGGCATGCTGCATATCTACGGCAAGCCCGTTGCCAAGCTTCCCGCGCACAAGCGTGACATCGGCATGGTGTTCCAGAACTATGCATTGTTCCCGCACAAGACGGTGGCAGAGAACGTTGCGTACCCACTGCAGCGCCGAAAGATGTCAAAAGCGGATCAGAAGGTCAAGGTCGCCGAAGCCCTCGGCATGGTGCGCCTCGGAGACTTTGGTGATCGCTTCCCGTCAGAACTCTCTGGCGGCCAGCAGCAGCGCGTTGCGCTGGCACGTGCGCTCGTCTATGAGCCCCGCGTGCTGCTCATGGATGAGCCTCTCGGCGCACTCGACAAGAAGCTGCGTGAGTGGCTACAGGCAGAGATCAAGCGCATTCATCGCGAGGTTGGCTCGACGTTCGTCTACGTGACGCACGATCAAGAAGAGGCGCTCTCGATGTCTGACCGCATCGCCGTCTTCAACAACGGCAAGATTGAGCAGGTCGGCACTTCAGAGGAGTTGTACGAGACCCCGCGTACGCTCTTTGTGGGACGCTTCCTCGGTGAGTCGACCGTGCTGCTTGGCAAGGGCGAAGCGGCAGGCGATCAGCACACTGCGATCACTGTTGCGGGCCACCGGGTCGTTGCAGAAGGCCGGAGCATCCACGAGAATCTCGCGATTCTGATCCGCCCCGAGAATCTGCGTCTTGAAGCGGCAAACACCGCGGCGACCGAGGGCTGGAACGCGATCCCCGTCACAATCACCGACGTCACCTACCTCGGCTCGTCGCGTCGATACACGGTCGAACTACCTGATGGCAGCGAGGGCGCGGTGCGTCTCAGCCACGAGGCGCGCGCGTTCGAGCGCGGCCAGGTCGCGACGATGCTGTGGGCAGTGAAGTCGGGCGTCCTGCTGGTCGACACCGGCGAGGCAGGCGAGTCGGCAACCTAAACCGACCGCGGCAGCGATTCGTGCGGCAGCGGTATTGGTCACCGTTACCGCCGTCGCTGTCGTTAGTCAGAAAGCCCGGTCCGACGCGCAGTGCGCGCGGGCCGGGCTTTTTGGTGCGCGGATCCGCGTTGGTGCGCGTGTGCGTGAACGTTTGCGTGCGCGTGCGCTGGAGCGTGAACGCTAGCGTCAGCGGTTCAGCGAGGGAGTCGCGTGACGACGTCTGTGAGCAACGCTGCGAGACGAGGCTCAGCTTCACGGCCAGCGGCGACAACCTCCGCGTGACTCAGCGGAGCATCGCCGAGGTTTGTCGCGGGGTTCGTGACGAGCGTCAGTCCCAGCACCTCCATGCCCGCCTCACGCGCTGCGATGGCCTCGATACCCGTCGACATCCCTACTGCGTCGCCACCAATGGTGCGGAGATATCGCGACTCAGCTGGCGTCTCATAGTGCGGACCAGGCACCTGAACATACACACCCTCTGCAATGCCCGGCGAAACCTCACGCACGATCGCGCGCAGGCGTTCCGCGTAGAGATCGGTGAGATCAACAAAGTTGGCTCCCTCGATGGGGGAGACAGTGGTGAGGTTGATGTGATCCGCCATGATCATCGCCTCGCCAGCGCTGATCGTGGGGTTCAAGCCGCCAGCGCCGTTCGTGAGAATCATGATCTTTGCGCCACACGCGGCAGCAGTGCGCACCCCGTGCGCGACCGCTCGTACACCCTTGCCCTCGTAGAGGTGCGTGCGAGCACCGATGATGAGTGCGTGGCGACCATCGGGAAGGCGGATCGACGTCAGCGTGCCAGCGTGACCCGGAATGCCAGACGGGTGAAAGCCGGGAACCTTCTCAGCGGGAATCGTCGCGACGACCTCACCGAGGGTTTCTGCTGCTTTGCCCCAACCGCTCCCGAGTGTCAGCGCGATGTCATGGCGGGGGACGCCAGTTTTTATCGCAATCGTTGCTGCGGCCTCGGCTGCTGCGGTGGCGGGGATCAGCTCCGGCGAAGTTGGTGCGTGCGCCGGGGTTCCTGAATGGTGGTCCATGCTGCCAGCCTATGAGCGTTGAATTCGGAATGCCAGAGTCGACGGTCGTTCTTGTGCAGCTTCGCAGGAATCTGCGCCGCACCGCGGTGCAGATGATGCGTCATGGCACTCAGCGTCCCTCATCCCGGCCCGCAACGGCCCGCATCTGGCCCGCAACGGCCCGCAAACCCGCGAAAAGGGGCGTTCCCGACAAAACAAGGCCTTTCATGCGCATGAAAGTGCCACTTTCGACGGGAACGCCCCTTTTCACGGGGTTGACCTCCTTAGCGGGGTGCGGCGAACAGGGTGCTTCGCCAGGCCTGCCCTACGAGAGCACCCGGTACCCGCGTCGCGCGTCGTACCCGTGGATCTCGCGCGTATCAAGCGCGGCCATAAAGTCGATGATCTCCTTCGAGAACACCTGGCCTGGCACGAGCACGGGGAATCCTGGCGGGTAGGGCGTCACAAAGTTAGCCGAGACGGGCTGTTCACCGCGCGCGAGACGGGCGATCAGCTCTTCAGGCTGTACAAACTCGACGCCGCCTCGACGTTGACCTGAGTAGTACGCCTCGCGCAGCGCACCATCTGGCAACACCGGCGAGGTCACGGGCGATGGCGCGAAATCTGCCGAGAACGACGTGAAATCGGGCAGCGCCGGGTACGGGGTGGCCTCGCCGGGAGCCGAGAGCGTCACATCCGGATCGCCGAGCTCCTTCTTCTCTTCGAACTTCTCGGCGAGCTTCACGAGCACCTCAATGAGGTACGCGACGTCACTGCGCGAGGTGCCAATGTTCGTCATGAACAACACCGTGTTGCGGCTCGTCTTGTTCACCTGGATGCCATAGCGATCCATGAGGTAATCGTGCTTGAACGTGTCGCCATCAACGCCGGTGCGGCTGATCTCAACCGTGACGCGTGACGGTTCGACAACGAACTCGTCGTTGTCCCACGCCTTCCACATTTCAGAGAGTCCGTCCCGTAGCGGCATCGGTCGCCCGGTACGGGGGCCGCCGCTAGCGCCAGCTGGAATGAGTTCTTTTGCCGTGAGCACCCGGTAGGTGCGGCGCAGCAGCGGGTGTCGTGCGATCGCCTGCGCAAGACTTGTCGCAAGGTCGAGCTGTTGCTGAACGAGCTTGTAGCCCTCAAGCTCGACCTGGCGGCGACCGATGTCGAGCGTCGAGAGGATCTGGTAGTTCGGCGACGTTGAGGTGTGCGTCATGTACGCCTCATCGAATGGATCCTTCGCGTCACGTTCCCAGTCTTGGTCGTAGACGTGGATCATCGAACCCTGACGCAGCGAGGTGAGCGTCTTGTGCGTCGACTGCGTTGCGTAGACGCGGATCCGCGCATCGGGTGACGGTACCAGTCGTTCGGCGAGCCACACCTCGTCTGCAGCCGGGGTGCCGTCTGCGTTCCAGAGCACCGCCTGCTGCGCGTCGTAGGCTTCGCTGTGCGCATTGGTGCGGAGCGTATCTTCGAGGTGCTTTGCCGCGAACATTGCGGTGCGGCGACGCGTGACGGGATGGAACCCGCCAAACGCGAACCAAGCTTCGTCCCACAGGAACACGAGGTCTGGCTTGATCGCAAGGCACTCAGACATGACGCGGATCGGGTCGTACACGAGGCCGTCGAACGTGCAGTTCGTCAGGGTGAGCATGCGCACTTCATCGAGGCGACCGGCCGCGCGGTAGTCGAGCAGGAGCTGCTTGACGCTACTGATGGGTACTGCGCCATAGAACGCAAAGTCATCGAGCGGATACGCCTCGAGGTATGCGGGACGGCCACCCGTGAGCATCATCGCGTGATGATGCGACTTGTGGCAGTTGCGGTCGACAAGTACGACATCGCCAGGTGCGACGAGGCCCTGATGCACGATCTTGTTTGCGGTCGAGGTGCCGTTGGTGACGAAGTAGGAGCGCTTTGCGCCGTACGCACGTGCCGCGAGATCCTGGGCCTTCTTGAGGGGACCGACCGGCGCGAGCAATGAGTCGAGGCCGCCCGAGGTCGCCGAGGTCTCTGCGAGGAGCAGGTTTACGCCGTAGAAGTCGGCAAGGTCCTTGACCCACTGAGATGAGAGGACGGATCCGCCGCGTGCCACGGGGAGTGCATGGAAGACTCCAACCGGGCGCCGTGCGTGGTCTTGGAGCGCTGAGAAGAAGGGAGTGTCGTACAGGTGTGAGATGCGCCGTACGAGCGAGAGGTGCAGCTCGATCTGGTCGTCACGGCGGAATACCCTGCGGAACCGGCGAGTGAGCGCGCCAGCAAGATCTTCGATGTGCGCGCCAGCGACGAGATACAGGTCAAGTTCGGGGCGGATCTCGATGAGCGTGTCAGCAAGGTCCACAACGCGCTGCACCGATGACAGCGGGCTCTTCGGTGACGGCGCGGAGGCGTGGGTCGAGGTCTGTGACTTCGCGAGCTCGATGGTCGCGGTGAGATCGCGGCTGAGCTTCTGGCGGGTGCGCTGGCTGAAACCTGGGCGGATCACGCACGCGAGAATGTTGGGATTCGTCAGGATGGCGGCGACAGCATCGTCCGCACTTGGCACGATGACGTATTCGTAGATGAAGTCATCTGCGGGGCTGCGGTACGCGAGCGCCTCGGCGCGGGTCGCGTCGCGGTCGGCCTCGGTGGTTTCGTCGACGATGAGGACTTCGAAGCGTTGGCGCGGATCCGCGTCCATCTGCAACTGCTCAGCGAGCTCCGGATCATCGGAGATGTCTTCGCGCGGTTCGCCGTGATCGGCTGATCCGCGCAGGCGGTGCACCACGCGCCCGATGCGTTCGAGCGCAAGATCGTATTTGCCCTCTTCGATGAGATTGCGGACGTTCTGGACGTACCGCTGACCGAAACCGGCCCAGTACATCTCGATCGTTCTCAGCGCACGCAGTGAGCGCGTGATCTCAGGATCGGCCATGATGTCGCGCGCTTCATCGGTACCAAGCGCGAGCCGCTTCACGACGAACCGCAGGTACTCCCAGGCATCGCTGCGCAAGCGCCACGTGCTGGTCGGCATTCCGGGATCTCGTTCTAAAGCAGACTCGGGTGTTGTGTTCGTCACTGAACTTATCTCTCCCACATCATTGTTTGTTCCGGAGAAAACTGGCGACGGAGCGCTCTCCGGCGAAGCGGATCCGAGTCATATCTTAGTGACCGCAGTATGCCAGCTGCAGATATAGACGTGAAGAGTGCCTAAAATGGTGAGTATGGCTAAGGCGTATGAACGGAAGCACCGCATCGCGATTCTCGGCGGCGGTCCTGGTGGCTACGAAGCGGCGCTTGCGGGCGCTCAGCTCGGAGCAGAGGTCACGCTCATTGAGCGTGCGGGCGTTGGCGGATCCGCCGTGCTCACCGATGTGGTTCCGTCGAAGAGTCTCATCGCGACCGCGGGTGCTGCACAGGCAGTGCGTGACTCTGGCAAGCTCGGCGTGCAGGCATTTGTGCCTGGCTCCGATGGCAAGCCAGTGCGTCCCGAGATCGCGGTAAACCTCGCAGCGGTCAACAAGCGACTGCTCGCAATGGCAGGCGCACAGTCGACCGATATGCGCGAGAAGCTTGAAAGCGCTGGTGTGCGCATCGTGCACGGATCGGGTCGCCTTGACGGTTCGAACCGCGTGCTTGTCTCGACCGAAGATGGCGTCAGCGGTACCGACTTTGACAGCGTCGAGGTCGACACCGTCGTCGTCGCAGTTGGCGCGAGCCCACGCGAACTTGATACGGCGAAGCCTGATGGTGAGCGCATCCTCACCTGGAAGCAGCTCTACAACCTGCAGTCGATCCCTGAGCACCTCATCGTGGTCGGTTCAGGTGTGACCGGTGCAGAGTTTGCGAACGCGTACCGCACCCTCGGCGCAGAGGTCACTCTCGTGTCGAGCCGTGATCAGGTGCTTCCTGGCGAAGACCCCGATGCCGCAGCTGTCATTGAGCGTGAGTTCAAGAAGATCGGCATGAACGTGATGTCGAAGTCGCGCGCCGATGCCGTTGAGGTTGTTGACGGTGGCGTTCGCGTGCAGCTCGCAGACGGCCGGGTTGTTGAAGGTTCGCACTGCCTGATGGCGGTCGGCTCGATCCCGAACACCCAGGGCCTTGGCCTTGAAGAGGCTGGTATCGATCTCACTGACAGCGGTCACATTCGTGTGAACAAGGTTGCACGCACGACCGTTCCCTCGATCTACGCCGTCGGCGACTGCACCGACTTCTTCCCGCTTGCGTCTGTCGCATCGATGCAGGGTCGCACCGCGATCATGCACGCACTCGGTGACTTCGTGCGCCCGATTGACTTGCGCAACGTCGCATCAAACGTGTTCACGTACCCCGAAATCGCAACCGTTGGTTGGAACGAGCGCTCGCTCGAAGACGCAACCGACATGGCGAAGGCGATTGAGCACACGATCCCGCTGCACACGAACCCGCGCGCCAAGATGATTGGTTTCACCGATGGCTTTGTGAAGCTTTTCGCTTGGAAGGCATCTGGCACGGTCATCGGTGGCGTCATCGTTGCGCACCGCGCAAGTGAGCTCATCTTCCCGCTCGCGCTCGCCGTCGAGCACCGTCTCACCGTCGACCAGGTTGCTTCGGCATTCACCGTGTATCCGTCACTCACCGGCGCGATCACGGATGCCGCACGCGCCATGCACCTTCGCTAACCCGTCAGCCACTCAGGAGTCATCAAGATGTCGATCGATCAGGCGCGGATCACCGCTGGCCTCAGCCGCCGCAACTTCGTCACGGGCGTGCTCGGTGTTGCCGCAGCGACCGCTGGCACCCTCGCGCTTTCTGGCTGTGTACAGCCGAAGCCGCCGGTGGTGCCGTCGAATGCACCCTCGGGTGTGAAGCCAGTAGTGCAGATCTCAGTGATTGACAACGAGTATTCACCAGCTGAGGTAACGGTGCGCCCAGGTGACGCTGTTGAATGGATCTTCGAAGGCCACTCTGCAGACCACGACGTCGTCGCTGACGACGGCAGCTTTGTGAGTGAACTCATGCGTGAAGGCAGCTACGTGTTCGTCTTCGAGAAGGCTGGCACATTCGGGTACGACTGCTCAATTCACCCCGAGATGCGCGGCACGGTTACCGTCGCTTAGCGCTGGTCGGGGCTGATCCGCGCCCCGTCATGGACCGGTCGCGCGCCAGCCGGTGGCTCACCGACCTCAGCGACGGTGTGCCCGGTGCAGTCGAGCGTTGTGACGCTCGCGCGGGTGATGCGCGACAGCTTGAACCAGCGCATCGCATCGCGTAGCCGGCACCAGCCGACGAGGTACCACTGGCCGTTCGTCGAGGCGAACAACACGGGCTCAACGTCTCTGGTGGTGGCATCGCCTGATGCCGCGACGTAGTCGATGCGGACGACTTTTTGTTCTGCCATCGCAGCTTCGAGCGCGGATCCTGTCGCGCGAGAAACCGGTGACTCGGTGTTCACCCACACCCGGTCAGCGAGCGCTTCTGCCCGGCTCCGGGTGAGCGGGTCGAGGACATCGATGATCTTACGCACGCCTGCGTTTGCCAGGTCGGCGTAGGGAGCGTCGGCAGCGGCTGAGACCGCGGCCATGAGCGCGACAGCCTGCGTCGGTGAGAGCGTGACGGGTGGGAGCGTGGATCCAGCGGCGAGACCGTACCCGCCGCCTGGTCCGGGTCTTGCCCAGACCGGTGCGCCGCTGTTCTCGAGCGCGTCAATGTCACGCTTGATCGTGCGCACCGAGACACCGAATTCGGCCGCGAGGCGGTCTGCGGAGATTCCACGAATGCCACTCCGGCGAAGCGACTCCGAGATCGCGTGGAGCCGTTCGGCACGTCTCATCGGGCGCCGCTCAGCTGTGCGCGGGGCGCCCGGGTACAACGGGGAACCCGAGCAAAACTGTCGTGAATCATGTCATAAATAGTGACACACTGTTGTCCAGCGGCGATGCGAAAGTGGAGTCATGACAACAACAATTGTGTGCATTGCCGGTCATTGGCTTGGGGCTTGGGCCTGGGATGAAGTTCGTGAGCAACTTGCTGCAGCGAGCAATGGCGCGAATATGAACATCGCGGTGACACTTGCCGGACTCGACGAAGCAGACCCCGAACGCGCAACTCGAACGCTTGAGGAACAGGTCACGGGGATTCTCGACGTGTTCGCGCAGCACAACATCACTGCGGATCAGCCCTGCGTGCTCGTTGCCCACAGCGGGGCGAACGGACCCGTGAGTATTGTGCTCGATCGGTACCCAGAATTGGTCAAGCGGGTTGTGTGGGTGGACTCGGGCCCGGTCTCGTCAGGCACCGCGTTTGCCGCAGATCTGCCGCGGGAGATCGCTGAGGTTCCCCTGCCAGCGTTTGCAGTACTGGGGGAGCAGGCAAGCCTTGCCGGGCTTACTGAAGAGCAGCTTGCCCGTTTCAGTGAGCGTGCAGTTCCGCAGCCAGCGCAGGTCATGCGCGACGAGATCATCCTGAGCAATGAAGCTCGTCACGCGGTGCCAGCAACGTTTGTGTGCTCGTCAATCACATGCACCCAGATACGTGAACTCGCGGCTGCAGGTCATCCAATGTTCGCTGAGACGGCCAAACTCACCAGGGCATCATTCGTCGACTTGCCTACCGGTCATTGGCCCATGTGGAGCAAGCCAGCGGAGCTCGCCGCACTATTGATTGAGGCGGCCGCGGCGTAAGGATTCGGCGGGGGTGCGGTGCGCTGCAACAGGGGTGCGCTGCGCTGCAACAGGGCTGCGCTGCAGGGGTGAGCTGCGTGTTCGGCGCTTAGCTTTTCGGGCTGGCGACGATCCGCGCCCCGGCAAGGCGCTCAGCGTGCGTGGGCGCTGCGAAGGCGAGAATAAGCTCGTCTGCATCAGCGTGCCGTGCGAAGGCATCAAGCTCGTCGATGACGCGCTCCGGGCCGCCGATCGCGGTGTATCGGAGCATGTCACGGATCTGCTGGCCAGCAGGAGTGTCGTACAGTTCGCCAGCCTGGTCGAGGGTGAGTTCGACCTCGCGGCCGCGCGAAAGGAACTTGCGTACGCGCTCGAGTTCACCGCGGGTGAACTGTGCTTCTGCTTCCTCGTCTGTCGCTGCGGCAACGACATTCACGCCCGCGAGCACGTACGGCTTCTCAAGCTGTTCGCTTGGGCGGAAGTTTGCGCGGTAGTGAGCGACAGCAGTCGTCAGGGCCTCTGGCGCGAAGTGCGAGGCAAATCCGTAGGGCAGGCCGAGCTGGGCTGCAAGGTTCGCTCCGAAGAGACTCGAACCGAGGATCGTGAGGGGCACATTGGTGCCGCGTCCGGGGTACGCGTTCACGGCAGTTGAAGCGATGTCTGTGCCGAGGTACTTCTGCAGCTCGACAACATCGTTCGGGAAATTGTCTGAGGCCTGGTGTGTGCGGCGAAGCGCCCGGAACGTTGCGCCGTCAGTGCCGGGGGCGCGTCCGAGGCCGAGATCGATGCGATTCGGATGCAGCGTCGCGAGCGTGCCAAACTGCTCAGCGATGACCAGTGGGGAGTGGTTCGGAAGCATGATTCCAGCTGAGCCGAGACGAATTCGTTCAGTCTGAGACGCGATGTGCGCGATGAGCACAGAGGTTGCGCTCGATGCAATGCTCGACATGTTGTGATGCTCGGCGTACCACATGCGTTCGTATCCGAGGGCTTCTGCGGTGCGTGCGAGCTCAACCGAGTGGCGGAGTGCTTCGGCAATATTGCCGCCGTGGTCTACCGTTGCAAGATCGAGAATTGAGAGAGGCACAGCAGTCATACTCGGTACAACGTGGTGCGGGGTGCGTGTATTCCCTTGAGAGGCGCATATGCGAAAGCCGCCACATGCGCCAGCCTCGCGAAAGCGGCCCTTTCATACGAAAAGTGGCCTTTCATGCGCATGAAAGACCACTTTTCGAGAGAAGCACCGGTTCTCGCGGGGCTGGCCCGAGGCGGCAAGGGCAATCCCGCACCGACCCGATCCAGCCCGCGCTGAACCGCGGGCGGAAACTTACTCCGCGTCTGCGATAGTGAGCAGCACGTGGCCGCTCGGTACGGTCTGGCCGATCGGTGCGTCGATTGCCGTGACGATGCCATCGCGGTGAGCGTAGAGCGACTGCTCCATCTTCATCGCTTCGAGCACTGCGACAAGCTCGCCCTCAGAAATCTGCTGGCCTTCTTCAACCGCAACCTTGACGACGGTTGCCTGCATGGGCGCCGCGACAGCGTTGCCCGTTGCGCCTGAAACGCCAGCGCCCTTAGCGCGCTTGGGAGCAGGGCCGCGGGTGACATCGAGGTCGGATGCTGGGAGCAACGTCATCGGCATCGAGACCTCGACGCGACGTCCGTCAACCTCAACAGCGACCGTCTGGCGGCGCGGATCCGTAGCGAGTACGGTGTTCTCGCCTTCCCACGGCTCGATGTCGTTGTTGAACTCAGTCTCGATCCACAGCGTGTAAACGCCGAACTTACCGTCAGGAGCGGTGAACG
The DNA here is from genome assembly GCF_052850455.1 of Leucobacter sp. 1207-22. Lineage (NCBI taxonomy): Bacteria > Bacillati > Actinomycetota > Actinomycetes > Micrococcales > Microbacteriaceae > Leucobacter > Leucobacter sp. 1207-22. The sequence continues at coordinate 293,289 of NZ_VXCR01000003.1, forward strand.
CAGGATCGTTCACGATCTTGCGGTGGAAGGGGAGTACCGTCGGAAGACCCTGAATCTCGAACTCTTCGAGGGCACGGCGGCTGCGCTGCAGTGCCTCTTCACGGGTCGCACCGGTGACGATGAGCTTGCCAAGCATCGAGTCGAACGAACCCGAGATGACATCTCCCGACTGCACGCCGGTGTCGATGCGGACGCCTGGGCCGAGCGGCGGGCGGAAAACAGCAACCGGGCCAGGCGCTGGCAGGAAGCCGTTACCGGGATCTTCGCCGTTCAAGCGGAACTCGAATGAGTGGCCCTGCGCGACGGGATCACCGTACTCGATGACACCACCCTCAGCGATACGGAACTGCTCGCGAACGAGGTCGATGCCCGTGATCTCTTCCGAAACACAGTGCTCAACCTGCAGACGGGTGTTTACCTCGAGGAAGGAAACTGTGCCGTCCTTCGCGACGAGGAACTCACAAGTACCTGCGCCGACGTAACCGACCTCTTTGAGGATGGCCTTTGACGAGCTGTAGAGACGCTCGATCTGCTCATCGGTGAGGTACGGCGCTGGCGCCTCCTCAACAAGCTTCTGGTGACGGCGCTGGAGCGAGCAGTCACGGGTCGAAACCACCACAACGTTGCCGTGCGCGTCAGCGAGGCACTGGGTTTCAACGTGGCGGGGCTTCTCGAGGTACTTCTCAACGAAGCACTCGCCGCGACCGAACGCAGCAACAGCTTCACGGGTTGCCGATTCGAAGAGCTCTGCGACTTCGTCACGCTCGTATGCGACCTTCAGACCGCGACCGCCGCCACCAAATGCGGCCTTGATCGCGATGGGCAGGCCGACCTCGTCAGCGAAAGCGAGAACCTCGTCTGCGTTCTGGACTGGGTCGCTCGTGCCAGCTGCAAGCGGCGCGCCAACCTTCTCAGCGACGTGACGTGCACTGACCTTGTCACCGAGACGATCGATCGCTTCGGGGCTTGGGCCGATCCAGGTGAGTCCCTGATCGATGACGGCCTGCGCGAATGCAGCATTCTCTGCAAGGAAGCCGTATCCAGGGTGCACTGCGTCTGCGCCTGAGCGGCGTGCCACAGCAAGAAGCTTTTCTACAACGAGATAGGTCTCTGCGCTGGTGGTGCCATGCAGGGCATATGCCTCATCGGCAAGCTGGGCGTGGAGAGCGTCGCGGTCCTGATCCGCGTACACGGCAACGGAAGCGATTCCGCTGTCCTGGGCAGCACGAATAATGCGTACTGCGATTTCTCCACGGTTGGCAATGAGCACTTTACGAATGCGCGACATAGGGTTAAGCCTATTCCAGTGCATGTCCCTGACGTTGGATATTCCCGACAAACCTCGCGCGGAATCTATTGCTGGATGGCACAGTCCTAGTGTGGATCCGTGCCCTCACCGCAACTCAGCACCACCGGCGGTGCTCGCTCTGTAGACTGAACCTCGTGGTCAATCCAGAGATTCAGGGGCGTGAGTATCCGCCCACAAAGCCGTACCTCGTAGGTCGCGAGAAGGTTCGTGAGTTCGCGCGCGCCGTACTGAGCGCTTCACCATTGCACACCGATGTTGCAGCTGCGCAGGCTGCTGGTTTCGCTGATGTTGTTGCACCTCCGACCTTTGCCGTTGTAGTTCAGGAGTCGACCCTCGCACAGCTGCTCGCTGACGAGGAAGCTGGCGTTGACTTCAGCCGTGTGGTTCATGGCGACCAGCGATTCAGCTATACCCGTCCGATTGTTGCTGGTGACGAACTCACCGCAACGCTTACGATTGCCTCGGTTAAGCAGCTCGGTGGCCACTCAATGGTGACTGCATCAAGCAACATCGTTGACGCATCGGGTGAACACGTTGTGACGGCGATCTCGACCCTCGTAGTGAGAGGAGAAGAGGCATGACCTCCCCAGCTTTTGAGAACCTCACCGTCGGCGACGTTGTCGCGGAAGACGAACTCGACTTCAGCCGCGACAATCTCGTGCGGTACGCGGGTGCATCGGGCGACTTCAACCCCATTCACTACCGTGACGACGTTGCGCAGTCTGTGGGCCTCCCCGGCGTACTTGCGCACGGCATGCTCACCATGGGAGCTGCCGGCTCGGTCGCGACGAACTGGCTCGGTGCTTCGGCGTGGGTGAAGGACTACCAGTCGCGATTCACGCGCCCGGTGCCGGTTGACGCTGCCGAAGGTGCGAAGGTCACCGTTACCGCAACCGTCGGAGCGCTCGATGCCGATGCTCGCACTGCGCGCATCGACCTCAAGGTGGTCTTTGACGGTTCGACCGTGCTGGGCAAGGCTCAGCTGCTCGCGGCGTTCGCGTGAAACACGGTGCAGTGGCGGGCCCCGCTGCTGAGACGGCTCCGACCCTTGCACAGCTGACCACGATGCACGTGGGCGGCCCAGCAGAGCGTGTGCTTGTTGCGCAGACCCGCGATGAACTCGTTGCTCTGGCCGAAGACCTGTGGGACGAAGGCGACCCCTGGCTGCTGCTCGGCGGCGGGTCAAACACGATTGTCTCCGACGCTGGGTACCCCGGTACAGTGCTGCTCGTTCGCACGACAGGCATCGAGCGCATCGCTGATCCTGAGCTTGCGCCGGGTGTCGTTCGCCTGCGAGTACAAGCTGGCCATGATTGGGATGAGCTCGTCGCGACCTGTGTCGAACAAGGACTTGCAGGCATCGAGGGGCTTTCGGGTATTCCCGGGCTCGCAGGTGCAGCACCCGTTCAAAACATCGGGGCGTATGGGCAAGAGCTCTCGGATGTATTGCATTCGATTGAGTTCCTTCCTGGTGATTTTGCGTCTGACGGTGAAGTACGTCGGATGTCGAAAGACGAGCTTGAACTCGGATACCGTGACTCCGTGATTAAGCAGGGGCTAGAAGGCGTTGTCCTCTCCATTGATCTCCTGCTTCGCGAGAACGACAACGGTTCAGCAACCGCACCCGTGCAGTATGAGCAGCTTGCTCGCGCGCTCGGTGTAGCGCTTGGTGATGAGGTTCCGATTGGGGTAGTGCGCGACTCTGTGCTGCGACTTCGTTCAAGCAAGGGCATGGTGCTCAACCCCGAAGATCGCGACAGCTGGAGTGCTGGCTCGTTCTTCACGAACCCGATCGTCTCGGAATCGTTTGCTCGAACTCTGCCTGAGAATGCGCCGCGGTTCCCTGTGGGCAACGCAGAGCCAGAGGCTGTTGCTACGACGTTTGAGGAGCTTGCTCGTGGCGTTGAGCTGCGGGTCGCGCCTGCTGCTCCTGAGCAGCGAGTCAAGCTCTCTGCTGCGTGGCTCATCGAGCACGCTGGTGTTCCTAAGGGATTCCGTTTGCCTGGTTCTGGTGCGGCAATTTCGTCGAAACACACACTTGCGCTGACCAACCGCGGTGGCGCTTCTGCTGCCGACATCGCAGAGCTTGCCCGCTTTGTTGTGCAGCGCGTACAGCAAGAGTTTGGTGTGATCTTGGTGCCGGAGCCTAATCTGTATGGGCTGCAGGTATAGCTGACGCTCGCGTGCGGCGCTCAAGCTCTCGAAACGGACAGTTGCTGTCGAAATCGATAGCTTCTGCGGTGTGAAAGGGGCTGTTTCGAGAGAAACGGCCCCTTTCGCCGTGTTGCGGGCGCTCATGCCTGTCGGCCGCTCATGTGAGTAGCTCCCCTCGACGAGATGTATGACGAGGTGGAGTGGGGATCCGCATCTGCACCAACCACCGAGAGAAATCGTCAAATGAACGAAGCTCGGTGGCTCCCCACCGGATGAGACGTTTGCCAGTTTGCCCAACGATCCAATCAGAGCGACGTTTCTCCTGCAATAGCACCGCCTCAGGAGACCGGCCCGTGAGCATGGTCGGATCACGGTATTTCACGAGGCCATCGACCTCGCAGAGCACATTGTGCCCTGGCAGCTCGAAATCGAGGAGATAGCGACCACCGTTGGGTGCTCGAACTTCTACCTGGGTAAGCGGCTCATGGCCGAGCGCGAGGAGGTACAGCCTGCTGACGCTCTCGAGAGGAGATCCGGACGAAGGGTCTGCGATGTCAATCAAGCTGCGTGCCCGTCTGCACCCGCGACGAACTTCCTCGGTGTGCAACATTGTGAGCAACGCTTCGCGCCATGCTGTGAGCGTGGTCCCGAGCGTGGTCTGGAGTCGTGCGGCTTGGTCAAGCACTGAGACTGCAACCTCGTGGGTGGAGGTGCAAGCAACATCAAGTGCAGTTCGGTTGGGGGCCGTGAACTGCAGGCCGTATCTTTCGACAATGTGACCGAGATCGATGTGAGCAACGCTGCGTGCACGTGTGCGCGCTTGCTGGAAGCGGTATATCGGGAAGCCGTGCAAGATCGCCGCCGAATGATGCGAGAAGACAGGTGGCTCAGGAGCTGTGCGAGCTGTCGCAATGATTTGCGTCAGATGGCGGGCCTCAGGTGACAGCTTGCGCCAGTAGTCGTAAGGCACGTACATGCCGCGGCGGATCCGCACCAGATCTTTGGCTTCGCACCTCGAAGCGATTTGCCGGTCAGATAGCCCCAAACGTGTGAGTTGGCGGCGCGTGCGAAGCTCAGCATCAGCGTGCGCAAGTGCGTCGGCAATTACGTGGTCGTGGTCTGGGCTCAGCTCCGGAGGGGGCTGGTGGGTGAGTGGCAGAGTGGTAAACATGCCACGAGTTTGGAACGCTCAAGCCTGTTGAACAACGTGTGAAACTGCGGCTTGTGGATAACCAGCTCGGGGCGTCGAGGCGGCTCAGTACGCGTTGATCGAGATCCGCCCAGCCGTCAAAATGAGGCTTCTCGCCGAAAGCGCCCCTTTCATGCGCAAGAACGGCCCAGTTTCGGCAACAACCGCACATCTCGAGGCATTGAGCGAAGCCAGCCAGCCCGCCAACCAGCTAGCCAGCCCGCCAACCAGACCTACAGCGCCGCCACCTGATCGAGCCCGGAACGCAGATCCGCGATGAGGTCCTCAACATTCTCAATGCCGACAGAGAGACGGAGCAGGCCGGGCGTGATCCCGAGACGTTCGTTGATCTCGGGCGCAAAACTCGCGTGAGTCGAGGTGCCCGGGTGGATGATCATCGAGCGGGTGTCACCAATGCCGGTCATGCGAGAGAAGACGCGAAGACCGTTGGTAAACGCGCGCGCTCCTTCAATCCCGCCGCGCACCGTCACGCTGAATACCGATCCGGTGTTTGCGTAGGTGCCACTCGCATCGAGGCCGTAGTCGCGAACTGCAAGGTCAAACAGTGGACTTGAGGGGAGCCCGGCGTAGCCAACTGATTCAACCTCAGGCTGGGTCTCCAACCAAGCGGCGATCCGCTGGGACGATGCCACGTGGCGTTCCATGCGTAGTGAGAGTGTCTCCATGCCCTGCTGCAGCAGGAACCCACTAAACGGTGAGAGCGCGGGGCCGATATCGTTCACGACCTGTTCGCGGGCAGCACGAGCATAGGCGTGCTCAGGGCCAAACCGTTCGAGGATCGAGCGTGCACCTGCACGTGGGGCCTTGCTCAACAGCGGGTAGCTGCGACCAACTGACTCCGCAGCCGACCAGTCAAATGTGCCGCCGTCGACGATTGCGCCGCCGACAGCGGTGCCGTGACCGGTGAGGAATTTCGTCGTCGAATGCACGACAATATTCGCGCCGTGCTCGATCGGGCGAATGAGCGCGGGTGTCCCGACAGTGTTGTCCACAACGAGCGGGAGATTGTATTTCGCAGCAATCGACGCAAATCTGTGTAAATCGGTGACGTCGTTGCGTGGGTTCGGAATAGTCTCCGTGTAGATCGCCTTCGTATTTGGGCGGATCATCGCCTCCCATTCGGCATCATCGTTTGCGTCCCAGACGTAATCGACATCGATACCGAATCGCTTGAAACTGCGCCCGAAGAGAATGCGCGTGCCACCGTAGATCGATGCAGTCGACACGATGTGGTCACCGCTTTGGGCAAGTGTGAAGAGTGCTGACGAGATTGCTGCCTGACCGCTCGACACGGCAACAGCCTCGGCCCCACCCTCGAGCGAAGCGAGTCGTTGCTCAGCAACGGAGTTCGTTGGGTTTCCCTGACGAGAATAAATAGCCGAAGGAGGTTCTTGTGGGAAGAGATCTGGTGCGTCCATGCTTCCGCGCGCCGGGCGGCCTTGGAACCGCTCCACGCAGTCATCGAAGTCTTCGAACACATATCCTGCAGAGAGCGCGAGGGGAGGCACGCGTACACCGTGGTTCCGGTCCGCATACTCGCCAACGTGCACCTGACGGGTATCGAACCCGTACCCGGCCCAATCGTACTCAGGGCGCACCGCGGTCATTTTGCGTCGCCTTCCGTGATGCCGAGATCGACATTCAGGCTCTGGCGCAAAGGGAGAATTGCAGCCACACGGCGGATCGCCTCTCTGATCGTCTCAGGCGCGCAAGCAAGGTTGATCCGCACGTGGCCCTGGCCGCCGTCACCAAAGAAGGCGCCGTTGTTGAACGCGACCTTCGCTTCCGACAGGATCCGTTCATATGGGTCGTCGCCGAGGCCGGCCTCTCGGAAGTCGAGCCACGCGACGTAGCTCGCGGCGGGGCGAATGTGTGCGACGCCAGGAAGATGCTCTGCGATGAGTTCAGCCAACAAATTATCGTTGGCTTTGATTTGCGTGATGGCGCGATCGAGCCATTCACGCCCCTCGATGAAGGCGGTGGTGCCCGCATGTAAACCGAGGATGCTGGCCCGGGTGACTGCTTCGGGTGGGAGCCTGTTGAGGAGCTCCGCTGAACGGTCGTCGCTTGCCACCAAGATTGCGCACTTTGCGCCCGCGATGTTCCAGCCTTTACTGGCTGAAGTTGAGGTGAGTGAGAGCGCCCCTGCTGGAGCAGCGACCGACGCGAACGGTACGAAGGTAGACGCATCATGAACGAGCGGAGCATGGATCTCATCGGAAATCACAAACACGTCGTACTGCGCTGCGAGCTCAGCCAAACGGGTGAGCTCATCAAGCGTGAACACGATGCCGTGTGGATTGTGAGGATTACACAAAATGAAAGCGTCAATGCCAGCTGCGAACTCGCGCTCGATGGCGCCTAGGTCAAGACCACCCGCTGTCCGTGACCTGTGATCAGGAGCGGTGAGCGGAACTTGCACAGTCTCGAACGAAAGCTCCTCAAGCATCTCAAAGAAGCCGGGATAGGTGGGCACCGAAAGAGCGAGGCGACCACCGTGTGGCCGAGCAACACGCAGCGCCTCAACAACGCCAGTGGCCACGTCGGTGACGAGGCGTACGTGTTCTGCGTTGACATTCCAACCCCAACGGTCACGAGCGAAGTCCGCAAATGCTGGGGCGAGGGGACCTGGGCTGTCGAGGTACCCGATATCTGAGTTTTCAATGCGATCGATAAGCGTGCGCTTGATCTCAGGCGCGACGGTGAAGTCCATCTCGGCGACGAACATCGGAAGTACGTCCGCGGGGAACCGCGTCCACTTCAGGCTCGTGCGCTCGCCGCGCAGCAGTGCGGGGTCGAGGGCAGCAAACGGGGTGCCGCTGGGATCGGTACAGTCGCTCATACTCTCATCTTCACCCTCGCCATTGAATTTGCCGAACCCTTTTGTAAGCGGGTGTCATATTCTGAGGACATGGAGACGTTCGCACGCAACCGCACCGCTCGCCGCCACGCAGAGCTGGAATCCTCACAGCACGCCGCATTTGAGGGATCACTACAGCTCGCAGAGAGCCCGGATACCCCCGAAGCGTTCCGTGTTGATCTCGAGCGGATCCGATTCTCATCGTATTTTGCGCGTCTCTCGGATGTGACTCAGGTGGTACCGCAGACAGGCGTAGGCCCAGTACTGCACAATCGCCTCACCCACTCACTCAAGGTGAGCGCCGTCGCACGTGTGATCGCTGCACAGCTCGCAGGTCACGCGGCACAGTGGGCGGCGTTTGAACGCGGCGAAACCGCTGAACGAGATGAAACCGGCCGGATCATTGCAGAGCTCGGCGGATGCGACACCGTCGTTGCGCAGGCAGCTGCACACGCGCACGATCTTGGTCATCCGCCGTTCGGCCACTTGGGTGAGCGTGTGCTGGATCGGCTTGCGCGTACCCGTCTCGGGCTGCCAGAAGGCTTTGAAGGTAACGCCCAGACGTTCCGCATTCTCACGCATCTCGACACGCTCGGTCGTGACTTCGACGGACTGAATCTCACCGCAGCGACACGTGCAGCAACCTTGAAGTATCCGTGGACGAGGGCTGCCTGGGCAGGAACCTCGCTTGCTGACGTTCGAGCAGCGGATCGGCCACGTGGTGCGGGAATCAACCCGCTCGATGGGGCTGACAAGTTCTCAGCGTACGCACTCGAGGCCGCAGAGATGGAAGAAGTGCTCGCCGCGTTCCCCGCAATCTCGCCTGGCATGCAGACGGTTGAGTGCGCGGTCATGGATCTTGCGGATGACATCGCCTATGCGGTGCACGACCTCGATGACTTTGCCAAAGCTGGAGTGCTACAGCGAGGCGAAGTCTTGCGCGAGTTTTCTGCGTGGCTTGCGTCCGAAGGGTCGCTGGCCGTCGCGAATGAGGCCGAACTAGATTCGCGTGAGGCAGGTCAAGCACTTGAACTTCTGTGGCGGCGCCTCCAGATGAAAGACCGATGGATCGCTGAGCGCGACGCTTTTGCAGACGCAGTACGAGTGGTTGCCGAAGAGATTGGGGACGGGCTGCTCGCTGTTCCCTACGACGGAGGCATCGCGAGTGAGCGCGCGATTTCTGGGTTCACGCGACGCTGGATCGACCGTTTGCGTTCGTCAATCGTGGTCGATGAGAACCCAGACATTCGTGGCGGCTACGTCAGGCTCAATCACCGTTCGTGGCATGAGGTCATGGTGCTGAAGTTTGTACACGCGCACTTCGTGCTCGAGCGTCCGGAGCATGCGCTCCGCCAACGTGGTCAATCACGCATTATCGAGAGCATCACCCTGGGGCTCGATGCGTGGCTTTCTGATCCAGCTGACGCGTCACATGCCCCGCGAAGCCTACTGGAATGGGTCGAAGAAGGCACGCAGGGCCTCCTTGATTTGCGAGCTTCGCGGCCAGACCTCCTCACAGGTGACACGTCAACTGATGGGCTGATTCGACAGGGTCGAACTCGTGCGATTCTCGATTACGTTGCAGGGCTCAGCGATCAGCAGGCGATTCAAGTACACGCGCAATTGAACGGTGCCATCGTCTGACGACACAACGTTGTGGCATCGTATGCGCATCAGCTGTCGCGAGCTGAAGTCCGAGCGTCTGTGTCAGGCGCGTTCGAAGGCGATGCGTCGGTGGCGTGCGGTGTGAACCCTTCACGCACGGTGACCCAGATCGGCCAGCCAAGCAGCCAGATCCCGGCAATGAGCCAGACGCGGCCAATCCAGCTGAGCAGCTCATCGGTTCGGCTGGTGTCTGCGACGAGCAGGATCATCGCGCCGAGCACGATCGATGCGATGACCGCACAGAGCACCATCCGAAACCACTGTTGCCACTCGTATCGGATCGCCGCGACGCCGCGTGTGGGTGGCTTGACGGGTGCTGGTCCATCCGCAAATCGATGAGCAAAAATAACGTCGGTACGCGCAATGATCTGGCGGCCGAACGCAACCGTGAAGCCGAGGTAGATCGCGCCAAGGCCGTGCGCAAAGTCAGCGACTTCCTGGTTGGCGAGAAGATCCCATGCAATGAGACTGAGTAAGGCAAGGTCAATCAGCGGCACACACGCTAGCAGCACCGTTGAAAGTCGCTGGGCACGTAGCAGATAACGCGCGAAGAGGCCCGCCCCGAGCACCACCCAAAAGCCGATTTCGCAGGCAATAATTCCCGTAACGATAAGGTTCATGTTTCTCAGACTGCCTCGGGTTGAGAAGCGGCGGATCCTCCATGAAGACGCACTTCCTCCTCCGGACGGAGGATGCGGGTAGTTCACGAATACGCCAAAATGAATGACATGTTCAGGCAGTTTCTCAACAGGCTGAGCGAGCATCCTCGTGAACGCGACACGGTCATTGGTGTTGTCTGGCTCCTGCTCGGGATCGCCTTCGTGCAGTTCGGGATGTACGGGTTGTGGCAATCGGTGGCGCTGCTTGAGGGGCCAGGATGGGTCTTCTTGCTCATTGCAGTGGCGCTCGCAGCGGTATCAACGCAACGCTCGACACGACCACTCACGGCGCTCGCGCTCGGCGCAGCGGTCGTGACTGTCGACCTTGCATTCGGCGGGAGCCTCATAGCCGTCATCGTGGCGACTGACCTGATCTATGCTGCCGTGAAATACGCGAGTGATATCGGCCTGAAACGGCTCCTGTTCGTTGGGCTTTCGATAGTCGCACTGGTCTCTGTTGCACTTCTTATCTGGCGACCGCAGAATGCCGCAACTTTGGTCTTGCTGCTCCAGTGGGCATTGATCATCGGCGTATCTGCGCTGTGGGGATGGAACGTCCGTCACGAGCGGCTGCGCACGGTTGCTGTGCTCGATAGACAGTTTGCGCGCGACATGCAGGTGTTGCGCGGGCAGATCGCGCACGACCTGCATGACCTCGTGGCAAATCAGATCGCGGTCGCAGGACTCCACATCGAGGCCTCAAAACTGCAGGCTGAACGTCTGGGCATCACTGCCGAGCCATTGATGACAAGTCTGTCTCGTGCGAAGCGGGGCACAGATGCGGCCAGTACTGAGCTCAGACAGCTAATTTCTGCCTTGAGCGCACTTGAAGAAATCACCGCTGCGGCTGCTGTGCCGATTAACCAAGCGCTGCATGAATTTGAGGAGCTGTTGCCATCGGGACGTGAACTTGTTTGGCAGCCAGGCTCCAAGGCGCAGCTCGAGCGATTCTTGGAAACATACGCAACTTCTCATGCGGACATGGTGGTGCGAGCACTGCGTGAACTCGTGGCGAACGCAGTGAAGCACGGCGCCGGTGACGTGCAGGTGAGGCGTCTGGCGGATCAAGACCCTGATGAGCAACAGGACGCAGCAGATGGGTTGGTGCTCTGTGTTGAAAATCAAGTTGCATCAGCCCGAGCACTACCCGGTAACGGGATGGGACTGCGTGGAACCCAGTTGCTACTCAATGGCCTTGGCGGCAACGTACATGCTGAGCGCAGCGATGACGGGAGTGCCTGGCAAGCAAGGATCGAATTGACCCCGCCGGCCGTGCACGCAAGTGAGGCTCAACGTGTGGCCCAGGCTGCAGGCGCTTCTGCGGGCGCTTCTGCTGTCGATTCCACCGCCCGGCTGCGCAGAGGAACCAACGAATGACAGAAAAGCCAGTAATTCGAGTGCTGCTCGCAGACGACCATGAGGCCGTTCGAAGCGGAGTAGCAGCCATCTTGAGTACCGACCCGGGTATCGCTGTCGTAGCCGAAGCTGAAAACGGTTTCGATGCGTTGGTAGCTTGCCATCGAACACTGCCGCACGTAGCGCTGATCGACCTGCGTATGCCGGGAACTGACGGAATTTGGGCAACCGAGCGGATCGCAGCCGAAACCGACACCCGAGTGCTGGTCCTGACAACCTACGATTCAGATGACATGTTGAGTCGTGCCCTCACTGCAGGCGCAAACGGATACCTCTTGAAGAGTGCGAGTGGTGCAGAGATCATTCACGCTGTGCGGCACGTCGCGGCGGGCCGACATGTGCTTGACCCTGCAATGGCGGGCGCACTTATCGCGCAGGCTACTGCAGCACAACGAAACGAAGACCTCGCGGCGGCACCTGTTACTCCCGAATGGTGGGAACGTACGACAGCACGTGAACGAGACGTGTGCAGATTTCTTATGGCTGGCATGACCAATCAGGAAATTGCAGCCGAACTTCACATCGGGGTGACCACCGTGAAAACCCATGTTGGCTCGCTGTACGCAAAGAGCGGGACAAGCTCGCGAGTTGAGCTCGCGCAAATCGCTTCGGGGATTCCCAACCAATGATCCGCGCACACGATGTCGATACTGACCGGTGTCGATACTGATCGCTCAGTAAGGGACTGAGGTCACTTCGCCAGCAGAAACTCCCGACGGCGGTCCCACGGCTGCGCCCAATGCAATTCGTCATACAGCGAGGAGAGCAAAATGCCGGTGAAACCCCAGACGATGTGACTGCCGAGTCGCGGGGCGAGCTGGAACGCTGGTCCGCGATGGGAAGCGCCACCGCGACGTAACACTGAGGTGCCACGTGCAGACGGATCCAACATCTCACCAACAGGGGCACGAAAGACCTCGACCGACTCACTCTGGTCCGCACGCACTTCGCTTGGCGCGCCCCACCAGCCGACAACGGGGGTGACGAGGTTATTGCTCACAGGAATGGCGACCTCGGGCAGAGTGCCGAGTACTTCGACGCCCTCCGGATCAAGCCCAGTCTCTTCCTGCGCCTCCCGCAAAGCTGTGGCAGTCGAATCAATGTCTACGGGTTCGACACCGCCTCCGGGAAACGAGATTTCACCCGCGTGATGACGTAACAGGGATGAGCGACGCATGAGCAGCACATCAAGGTCGCGAGACACCGGTGAAGCGTCTGGCGCGAGACTTGGCTTTCGGTCGAGTGCCCCGAACAGAATCAGTACAGAGGAACGCCTGTATGGCTTGTTGTTTGGGGGCGCTTGGGGAGTGATCCGCAAGTCCATGCCTCGTTCGAGTAGCGCACACAGTTGGTCACGTGCGAGCGTTACATCAGGGGACAGGGGCATATCGAAAGCATAACCTCCGAAGTTCCTCATTCGAACTTGTAACGACGACCGTGCATCCGGACATGTAAAAGATATGGGCTATTCAGAAGACCGCGAACGCGCATACCGGCATCTCTTTGCCGACGTGTACGATGACGCGCTGCGGTTTGCGTTGCGCCGTGCCGAGCCCACTGAGGCGGAAGAGGCTGTCGCCACAGCGATGCTTGTTGCTTGGCGCCATTTTGAACGTGCGCCGAAAGAGCCCGACGCTCGTCGCGCATGGGTATTTGGCATCGTGCGGAAGACACTCCTCAACGAACGACGCGGGTCCACACGGCGCCGGGCACTTGCGGTGCGTGTGGCTGAGCACGCACACCGCGTCCATCGCGCCGAAGACAACGAACTACAAGTTGTCGAGATCCGCGCAGATCTTGCCTCCGCATGGAAGCTGCTCACTGCGACCCAGCAAGAGGTGCTTGCGCTTGCCATCTTCGAGGAACTTGACGCGGAATCAGCGGCCATTGCGCTGGGTATCCGAACGGGAACCTATCGTGTTCGGCTCTCACGCGCACGAACCGTGTTGCGAACGTTGCTCACCGACACGAGCGTGCAGAGCGGGCCGGAACCACCAATCCGACAACCCACACAGACTTCGCCAAAAGCCGAGACCCAGGAAGCACGATGAAACTTGAAGATGAGATCCGCGCCCTGGACATCGCCGCGAACCGGCCTGACAGCCGACAGCGAGCAGCGGCGGACCGCCTCGTGGAAGAGATCTTGAGTGTGCCACCTCGGCGCCAGCGGTCTGGGCATTGGCCGCGATTCAGCCTACGGACCGGAACGGTGCTGGCGCTCGGGGCGTGTGCTGCGGTTGCGATGCTGTTGTTGCCGCAAGAATCTGCTCGAGTACCCGCAATCGCTACATGGACCGCAACTGCCGAGACCGTCGCTCCGGCAGACCTCGCAATTGCGAAGGAGGCCTGTCAGGAATCGATCGCGGAGTTTGACCTGGCGATTGCCGAACACCCGACGTCGTTGCTGTCCGAGCGGCGGGGCGACCTTGTTGGGGTGATGTTGTGGGGCGCGGATCCAGAAACCCTCCTCACCTGCCTCGTTGAACTGCCCGAAGGCACGAACCGTGCCGTGGCGACCACTGGCGGCGCGGAACTTGGCGTCACTGCTGCAGGTCCAGCAGCTGCTGGAGAAGTCGAAGGGGGGAACCTGTGGGAGCTCAAGCTCGATGGGGGAAATGCAATCATGACATGGGGGGCAGTCGGGCCGGACGTGAAAGCGGTCACCATGCACATTGGAAAGACCGCGGTCGAGGCAACGGTGCAAGACGGTCGCTATGCTGCCTGGTGGCCGACGTCAGACCTTGTCATGTTCTCACCGGCTTCACCCGCGAACGTCATCACCTTTGATCTCACCTTCAGGGACGGGTCGACGAAAACTGGGGTGCACCCTCGGTCATCTGAAGCCGTTGGAAACTGGCATGGTGTGACGTCTGAACTGGTTGCGCGGTGACTTGGTCGTGAATAGCCAAGAAATCATGGCTTGTGATGCGTTCTTCCTCGCTAACCTGGAAACGACTGCAAAGGCGGAGACGGAATGAACCTCGAAATGTATCGCCATGGAGCTAACGCTGACCAAACGACTGGTGCACGTGAACTCCTTGATGCCGAGACACCTCTCGATGTGCTGCCCTCGCGCAGCCACGTAAACCGCAGACGTGCCTTCTGGGTTATCGGTGGTATCGCTGCTGTGGGTGTGCTCGTAGCGGTAGGCGCGATGTTGATTCCGCGTGTAGATCCCGCGACCGAAGTGAATGCAGAGTGGACCACAGAACCGTCTGCGGTGTCGGCTGCTGATCTAGCAGTTGCCGTCGCATCCTGCCAGGGTGAAATGAGTCCCGCTAAGGTGCCTGCGGGCATAGCGGATGGCTCTTTGCTGGTGGCAGAACGGCGCGGCAACGCGGTCGCGCTGATGCAGCAGGCTGACATGAACGGGCACGGCTACTGTCTCGTCGCGATAGCGCCTGGTTCGAAAGAACATCATTTGGTGTTGAACGGGTGGAGCGGTTCTGACGAACCGGTGACGGCCATTGAACCAAACCAGCTCGTCAGTGATGCGCTGTTTGGGTCGGGCAACGTCCTAGGCGGGCCTAACGCTATGACGGGCGGGATGGTCGGGGAGAACGTTCTCGGAGTGACCTTCCACGTGGGTGACATGGCTGTGGAAGCCTCAGTCGAAAACGGAATGTTTCTCGTGTGGTGGCCGCTGGGTGACTCCGACTCTGAGCCTGCAGATGAGGGCCTCGAGTACTTCGTTCCTGATACCGGTGAAGAAGAGTATGAGACCCTCACGGCGGCCGAGCAACTTATGACCTACGACCTGCACCTCAAGGACGGCACGACGCTGGCCGGTCTCGAGTACTGGGACGGTCTCGAGTCCTAGGCTGGCGTTGGGGGCGGACCCCGGGTGTAGCGGCTTGACCGCCGGGCAGCCAGGCGGCGAAGTCAGTCAGGTGGCGAAGGCGGCGAAGTTGTGGCTGTGGTGCTGTGGTGCTGCGGTGAGAGCTGCGCGCACATGAGAAAACCCCGCGAAAAGCGCCCTTCTCGCCGAAAACCGTGGTTTCTGCAGGTAGAAACTATCGATCTCGGCGAGAAGGTGCGTTTTCGCGGGGTTGGGTTGAAGCCAGAGCCAGAGCCAGAGCCAAAGCGGCAAAAGCCTGCGGCTTTAGCCCTCGATGAGCAGGTCTGCGATGCCTTCTGAGACGCGCTGCGAACGAGCCCAAGGCTCGCGCTCGCGGCGCTCACGACGCTTCACACGGCGCGCTTCATCAGCACGCGCCTGAGTGAGTACGGCGATGACGGCCGCACGCTCTTCGTCGCTGACCTGCTTCGTGACGAAGGTGATGTCTTCGCCGCGGAGTACGGCATCATCCGAGCCTGCCTGCTCGCGGCGCAGGGCGTCGCGAGCAGAGGCGTCGGGCGGAAGCAGCTGGTCGCTCACAGCGGGATGTTGCCGTGCTTCTTGGCGGGCAGCTCTTCACGCTTGCCGCGGAGACCACGGAGTGCCTTGATCACTGCGAGGCGGGTGCCGGCAGGCTCGAGCACGTTGTCGAGCTCGCCGCGCTCTGCCGCGAGGAACGGCGACGTGACGTCTGCCGCGTACTTCGCGGTGAGTTCCGCACGGAGTGCCTCAACGTCCTCACCGCGCTCAGCAGCAGCTGCGAGCTCCTTGCGGTAGAGGATGTTGACGGCCCCAGAACCACCCATGACGGCGATCTCAGCGGTGGGCCACGCGATGTTGAAGTCTGCGCCCATCTCCTTCGAACCCATGACGATGTACGCGCCACCGTACGCCTTACGCGTGATGATGGTCACGAGCGGCACGGTCGCCTCTGCGTATGCGTAGAGCAGCTTCGCGCCGCGGCGAATAACGCCCTGGTGCTCCTGGTCTGCGCCGGGCAGGTAGCCGGGAACGTCAACGAGGGTCACGATGGGGATCGAGAATGCGTCACAGAAGCGCACGAATCGTGCGGCCTTTTCACTAGCTGCGATGTTCAGCGTGCCAGCCATCTGGTTGGGCTGGTTCGCGACGATGCCAACCGAACGGCCTTCAACGCGGCCGAAACCGATGAGGATGTTCGGTGCGAACAGCGGCTGCACCTCGAGGAAGTCGCCACCATCGAGGATTGCCTCGACGATTTCCTTCATGTCGTAGGGCTGGTTCGGGCTGTCAGGAATGATCGAGTTGAGACGGCGATCCGCCTCAGTGATCTCAAGAACGGCCTCGCTGTCATACACGGGAGCTTCTGCGAGATTGTTGTCAGGCAAGAAGCTCACGAGGGTACGCGCGTAATCGAGCGCGTCGTGCTCGTCGCTCGCGAGGTAGTGCGAAACACCGCTCGTCTGGTTGTGCGTGAGTGCACCACCGAGCTCTTCGAAGCCGATCTCTTCACCGGTAACGGTCTTGATGACGTCAGGACCGGTGACGAACATGTTGCTCGTCTTGTCGACCATGATGACGAAGTCGGTGAGTGCGGGGGAGTACACCGCGCCGCCAGCCGACGGGCCCATCACGAGCGAAATCTGGGGGATGACGCCGGAGCACTTGGTGTTCAGGCGGAAGATCTTTGCGTAGTTCGAGAGTGAAACGACACCCTCCTGGATACGAGCTCCGCCCGAATCCAGAATGCCGATGAGTGGCGCACCGGTCTTGAGTGCGAACTCCATCGCCTTGACGATCTTCTCGCCCGCGACCTCGCCAAGCGAGCCGCCGAAGGTGGTGAAGTCCTGCGAGAAGACGACAACCTGGCGGCCGTGGATCTCACCAGCACCCGTGACGACTGCGTCGCCGAAGGGGCGGTTGTTCTCCATGCCAAAGCCGTGCGAGCGGTGACGCACGTACTTGTCGAATTCGACGAACGAACCCGGGTCGAGGAGCGACGCGATGCGTTCGCGGGCGGTCAGCTTGCCGCGAGCATGCTGCTTTGCGGCAGCGGCAGCGTCACGGTCGCCAACGGCTTCCTGATACTTGCGTCGGTGGTCGGCAATGCGTCCGGCGGTAGTCGCCAGATCTTCCGGGGAGAATGAGTTCTCTGCAGTCACATCATTCAGCCTAGCGCGGACCACATGTCTGGAGTGGGAGAGGTTCTCCAGCGGGATCGTTAAATCGTTGTGGAATGATCACAATCAGGTACGCTCGCCCGTATGAACTTGCCGCACACCCGCACCGCCTTGCCACGTGTTGAGTGGCGTGAGAGCTCCGCGTCGACCAATGCAGAACTGCGTGAGCTTGTTGAGCGTGAGGGCGACGCAGTGCCGCACGGAACGATTCTCGCGACCGCGCAGCAGACGGCGGGCCGTGGGCGTCTCGGCCGTGGCTGGGAGATGCCTCCAGGCACTGGGCTCGCCATGTCGATGCTTATTCGAGGAGTGGGCGGATCCGCGCCAACCAGTCTCGACATCAGCTGGCTCCCGCTGATTGCTGGTTCTGCCGTTTCTGCGGCGCTGCAGCCCTTTTTCACTGCGCTGACCGAGCGCGCCCTGGAACTTGGCGAAGAAGTTCCTGAGACGCGACGCGTCGGTGTGAAGTGGCCGAACGACGTGCACGTGCGCGACGAACACGACGCGGAAAACAACAGCCCGGGGAAAAAGCTCTGCGGGATTCTTTGCGAAATGCTTCCGGGCGGTGACGTCATTGTCGGTATGGGGGTCAACCTCTTCATCGCTGAGTGGGACCTGCCGACCGAGCGATCAACGTCGCTTCTTGCGGCCGGAGCGTATCTTGGCGAAGACATCTACGAAGGGGACGAGTTCACCTTTGGCGAGCCGGGTATCTCCGCGTTTGACCCACGAGGAGCTCAGATCGTCGACCGCATCATGAGCGAAGTTGGCACGGGTTTACTTGCGCTCGTTGAGCGTTCGAAGAATGAAGCGCAGGGGGTGCGGATCCGCGCAGCACGAGACTCCGTCACCCTTGGCAGCGAAGTGCGCGTGCACTTGCCGGGCGGGGAGATCGTTGACGGTCTGGCCGTTCGGCTCGCCGAGGATGGCGCACTCGTTGTGGACCGGCCGACCGGCAAGCAACTCGTTGTGCACGCCGGCGATGTGGAACACCTGCGATAGCCGAATCCTTCGAAGTAGGAAAACACAAAGGTCGGGCACCAGCTGAACTGCTGGTGCCCGACCTTTGTGTTTTGGGAAGGTTAGTTACCCTCGGCCATGAGCGCCTGGATGCGCTGCACGCCCTCGAGGAGCGGGCCCTCACCGAGCGCGTAGCTCAGGCGGAGGTAGCCGCCGCGGCCGAAGCCCTCGCCAGGAACCGTTGCAACCTCAGCCTCGGTGAGGATGAGATCAGCGAGCTCAAGCGACGTTGCTGGGGTGACTCCGCGGTAGGTCTTGCCAAGTGCACCAGCAACGTCGACGTACGCGTAGAACGCGCCATCGGGCATCGGGCAGTGGAAGCCGGGAACCTTGTTGAGCTCTTCAACGATGAGGTTGCGGCGGCCTTCGAAGGCAACGCGCATTTCCTCGATGGGCTCCTGCGGGCCGTTGAGTGCCGCGATCGCACCACGCTGAGCGAGGTTGTTCACGTTCGAGCTCATGTGTGACTGCAGGTTTGCTGCACCCTTCATGATGTCGGACGGGCCGACCATCCAGCCGAGACGCCAGCCGGTCATTGCGTAGGTCTTTGCGACGCCGTTGACGAGGATCGCACGATCCTGGAGCGCCGGCACAGCCTCAACGATCGAGGTTGCGCGAACGCCACCGTAGACGAGGTTCTGGTAGATCTCATCAGCGATGACCCAGAGACCGTGCTCCTGTGCCCACTCGCCAATAGCCTTGGTCTCCTCGGCCGTGTAGACCGCGCCGGTCGGGTTCGAAGGTGAGACGAAGAGGAGGGCCTTGGTCTTGTCGGTGCGAGCTGCTTCGAGCTGCTCGACGGTGACCTTGTAGCCCTGATCCGCGCCCGCGAAGACCTCGACGGGTACACCGTCAGCGAGCTGAATCGCCTCGGGGTAGCTCACCCAGTACGGAGCGGGGACGATGACCTCGTCGCCCGGGTCAAGAAGCACCTGGAACGACTGATAGACAGCCTGCTTGCCGCCGTTGGTGATCATTACCTGCGATGCCTCGACCTCCCAGCCCGAGTCGCGAGCGGTCTTTGCTGCGACTGCGGTGCGCAGCTCGGGAAGGCCCGTAGCTGCGGTGTACCGGAAGTTCTTCGGGTCATCGAGGGCGACACGCACGGCGTCAACGATGTGCTTGGGCGTGGGGAAGTCAGGCTCACCAGCGGCGTAGCTGATGACCTTACGACCTTCTGCCTGAAGTGCCTTGGCCTTGGCGTCGACCTTGAGGGTCGCGGACTCGCCAATAGCTGAAATTTTCTTTGAAAGACGGGAGATGCTGCTCACGGCACTAATCGTAGCCCGAATACGTATGCTCAGTTCGACATTGAGCTTGGAATCCCGTAAAGTAATCCGAGGTAGTTGACTTCTACCAAAATTTCTTGTGCCTGACACCCTCAGCGTGAGAGAGTTTTGGTGGGTGAATTCATGGTCAATGAACCATAGGGTGGTGGCGCAATTGGTAGCGCAACGGTCTCCAAAACCGTAGGTTGCAGGTTCGAGTCCTGTCCGCCCTGCCAGATACCCGGTCGCAGATAACTGCGACCGGGCACCTGTTGGGAAAGGAAAGCCTGAATGAGTAGTACGGAAGTAGAAGGCGTCGGTTCTGCCGACTCTCATGCTCATTCGAGCGATGCGAAGAAGCGCGGCTTCTTCGGTCGAATCATCCTTTTTATCCAGCAGGTTTTCTCTGAGCTGAAGAAGGTCGTTACTCCGACCCGTAAAGAGCTCGTGAACTTCACGCTCGTTGTGATTGGCTTCGTGGTCGTCATGATGGGCCTCGTGTGGGTCCTCGACCAGCTATTCGGTTGGCTTGCAGTGTTCGTGTTCGGTTCGCTGCCGGCCTAACGGTCAGCGCGAGACTTCACACGTTCCCCCTACAGAAGCAAAGGCAGCACTGAGATGACTGAGAATCAGATCAACCCCGAGGCAGATCTCGACGCAGCGCTCGACGCGCTGGTGCAGTCGACCGATTCGGTCGCTGATGAGGCTGTAGAAGACGCACTCGACATCGATTCCGCAGAAGAGGCAAACGCCGCTGCTGCGGCCATCGAAGACGAAGAGACCGAAGCTGATGCCGCTGTTGCTGGCGATGCTGAGGCAACTGAGGGCGAAGACGGCGAGTCTGAAGAGACTGACGCTGCTGTTGACCCTCTCAAGGCTTTTAAGAAGGATCTCCGCCGCCGTCCGGGCAAGTGGTTCGTTATCCACACCTACGCCGGTTACGAGCGCAAGGTGAAGTCGAACCTCTGGAACCGCCGTGAGGTCATGGGCACCGTAGATGACATCTACGAGATCCAGGTCCCCATGGAAGAGGTCATGGAGGTCAAGAACGGCCAGCGCAAGATGGTCACCCGTGTTCGTATCCCGGGCTACGTTCTTGTTCGCATGAACCTCAACGAAGACACCTGGTCGGTTGTCCGCCACACGCCTGGCGTGACCGGCTTCGTTGGCAACGCGCACAACCCTGTACCGCTGCGCCTCAACGAGGCGTTCGAGATGCTCAAGAGCACCGTCGAACTTGATGCATCGGCTACCCAGAAGGGCTCGGCAGCTGCGAATGCTGTTGCTCAGGGTCAGGTTGAGATCGACTTCGAGATTGGTGAGACCATCACCATCAAGTCGGGCTCGTTCGAGGGCCTTCCCGGCACCATCAGCGAGATCAACCCCGCATCGGGCAAGCTCACCGTTCTGGTGTCACTGTTCGAGCGTGAAACCCCGGTCGAGCTCGGCTTCGACCAGGTCACCAAGCTTGCGTAAGTAGCTTCTGCGCTGACGCGTAACCCCGCGAGACCGGGTCTTTCTCTCGAAACCAGCGCTTTCATGCACATGAAAGCACCATTCTCGAGAGAAACGGCTCATCTTGCGGGGTTTACTTGTCCCCGCTGTCAGCCCACCCGGCATTGATTAAGCTTGCAGGGTGAACACCGTGACGTCGAACTCAGCACATTCTGGCTCCGCCCGTTCTGGCTCAGCACAGAACTCCGCTTCGAGTTCTCTTGCCCCCAAGACCGCCGCGCCAAAGGTGCGCGTTGCGCTGTGGGACAACGCTCGATTTGTGCTCATCGTGTTGGTCGTGATCGGACACATGATCTCGACCGTCCGAACGACGACCGACTTTGGCTTCGCGGCCTACGCGTTCCTCTATCTCTTCCACATGCCAGCTATGATCATGCTGTCTGGCTTGTTCGCGAAGCCAGAGGTGAATGCCAAGGCGATCCGCTCAACGATTCAGCTTGTCGTCATCTGGGTGCTGTGGGAGGGCATTTGGGCAGTCATCAAGTTCGTGGTGAATGACCAAGCTCCCGGCAAGGGCTTCCTGGTGAACTCGTCGTGGACGCTCTGGTTCCTCGTCACCCTTGCGACCCTGCGCATCGTGTTCCCATACATTGCGCGGCTGCGTTACCCGCTGACATTCTCCATTGCGCTTGCGCTCATCGGGGGCCTCAGCCCGGTGATCGGAACCAACTTCTCGGCCGCGCGTACGCTCGCGTTCTTGCCGTTCTTCGTTCTTGGCTGGCAGATCAAAGATCGAAACTTGCTCGGTGGTGAGTGGTTCATGAAGCCACGTGCGCTGACGAAGATCATTGCCGCCGGAACCCTGGCGCTTATCGCGGCTGCGTTCTTCCTTCCTGCTTTGCAGAAGAGCAATTGGCGGATCGACAAATGGTTGACGCACCGCGACAGCTACGAGTGGCTCTTCGCGAATGCACCCATGGGAAGTCTTGTTCCTGAGGGGTGGCTTGCGACCGCTGGGCTCGGAATTCTTATCGCTGGTGTACTCATGCTGATCGCTGGCATCATGACGCTGGCGCTGCTCATCCTGGTACCACGGGCGGAGACCCGAATGACTCCGTGGGGCTCACGCACCCTCTTTGTCTATCTCTTGCATGGCGTAGTGATCTGGAGCCTGCGCGAGAGCGGCGTGATCGATGCGATCGGTGGGCTGGGTAACTGGGGCATTTTGCTGCTCATTGCTGCGGCAGTCGGACTGTCGATGCTGCTCTCCATGAAGTGGGTCACGCGGGTCTTCGCGCCCGTCGTCGAACCGAAATTCGATTGGCTGTTGAAGCGAAGCTAGCTCCGCTCGCAAGCACGCGCACGCATATGCGCGGTGACGTGACGCCCGAACTCCCTCATAGGACGCGATTCCGCGCCTGGCAAACGGGATCCGCGCCCCATGCTTGAGCGTGATCCCGGCCGCAAACTAGGCTGGAACGATGACGGGTAAACTTTCGGGCGATATCGCCCTCCGCATCTCTGGGCTCGTAAAGCAGTTTGGTGAGAACGTCGTGGTCTCGGGTATCGATCTCGACGTTCCCACAGGCTCCTGCTACGGGCTTGTCGGCCCGAATGGCGCAGGCAAAACAACGACGCTCTCCATGGTGACGGGTCTCTTACGCCCCGACGCCGGTGCCGCGTGGATCCATGGCATTGATGTCTGGCAGGATCCGGTTCCGGCAAAGGCAATGATTGGCAACCTCGCCGACGGTGTGCGTCTGTTTGACCGCTTGACTGGCGAACAGCTGCTCACCTACACCGCGATGATCTTCTCGGTGCCGCGGGAGGAGATTCCGCAGCGCGTCGCCGACCTCATCGCGATGATGGACCTCGGGGCAGCCGCAGGCAAAATGGTGACCGACTATTCGGCCGGTATGACGAAGAAGATCGCCCTCGCGTGCGCGCTCGTGCATGCCCCTAAGCTGCTGGTGCTCGATGAACCGTTTGAATCGGTCGACCCGGTCTCTGCTGCAAACATCGAGGATGTGTTGCGAAGCTACACCGCATCTGGCGGCACCGTGATCGTCTCCAGTCACTCGATGGACCTTGTACAGCGACTCTGCGACCACGTTGCGATCATTGCGGCAGGCAGACTGCTTGCCTCTGGCACGGTTGATGATGTGCGTGCGGGTGAGACGCTGCAGGAGCGTTTCCTCTCACTCGTTGGTGGCCGTCACACTTCGGAAGGTCCGGCGTGGTTGCGACAATCCTAAAGCTGAAGTTCCGCATCCTCGGCAATACCCTCGCTCGCAGCCCCTGGCGCATCGTCGGCCTCGTCTTCGGCATACTTTGGGGCCTCTGGATGCTCGGCCTCCTCACGGCCGGCATGGTCGCGTTGCTCGTCTTCGGTGACGCTGAAGGCGCGCGAATGGCAGTGGTGATTGGCGGATCCGCGCTCACCCTCGGCTGGGTCATCGGACCGCTGGTCGCAGCTGGCATGGACTCGACGGTTGACGTCGAACACCTCGCGCCGCTGCCGCTATCGCGTACGCAAGTGATGCAGGTGCTCACCGCGACCGGTCTAGCCGGTGTGCCAGGCATGATCACGACGCTCGCAGCCCTCACCAGCGTCATTGCGTGGGCACGCTCACCGATTTCAGCGATTATCGCTGTGCCGTGTGCGCTCATCGGTGTGGTGTTGTGCGTGGTTGCGAGCCGTCTACTCGGAGCGGTCTCGTCGTCGCGTGGCGGCCGCCGCTGGCAGGAGATCGTGGGTACGGTCGTGCTGCTTGTGCTCATCATGACTGGCCCGATCATCACCGGTATCGGTGCAGTGCTCACCTCGGTGCGCGATCTCCCACAGCGATTTGCCGAGGTCACCCGCGTGCTTGAATGGACGCCCATCGGCGCGATCTGGGCGGTACCTGGCGATGCACTTGCCGGAGACTGGCTGTTCGCCTTTGCGCGCGTCGTCATCGCTGTCGCGAGCATCGCGGTGCTCTGGCTGCTGTGGGCACGTGCACTTGATCGCAGCGTGACGGCACCTGCCCGAAAGGCTGAACGAGTCGCGAAGGCTGGCGCACTAGGCCTGTTTGGACGTATGCCAACTGGTCCGCTTGGTGCGACGTGGGCACGGTCGCTGACCTTCTGGCTGCGTGATCCGCGCTACATGCGACAGCTCATTGTGCTCCCATTGTTCCCGGTGCTCATGCTCTTTGTCTCGGGTCTTGAAGGACTGCCATTCGCGCTTTCGGGCACCCTCGCGGCGTTCATCATGTGCACGGCCCTGTACACCGATGTTTCGTACGACGGCACGGCATTCGCCTCGGTGCTTGCCACCGGCATCAAGGGGTGGGCGGATCGCGCAGGCCGACTCCTCGCTGCAGCGTGTGTTGTCGTGCCCATCATTCTGTTGCTCGCAATTGTGCCCCCGATCCTTGGCGGAAACGTGGAACTCATTCCAGTCTCGATTGGTGCTGCGGTGGGTGTGCTGCTGATTGGCCTGGGTGTTTCGTCAGTGTCGTCGGCGCTGATGGTGATGCCAGTGGCCGCTCCGGGAGATAACCCATTCAAAACGGTTCCAGGACAGACGTTCTTGAACGGACTGGCGGTATTCGCTGTGATCGGCGTGACCTTCGTCTTGAGCATTCCTATTGTCGTGCTTGCCGTCACCGCACTCATGACCACTGACCCGCTGTTCAGCTGGTTGACCCTCGGTGTCGGTGTGGTCTGGGGTGCGGGTGTTTCTGCGCTTGGGATCCTCGTTGGGGGTCGTGCGTTTGACCGGAGTGCGCCGCGACTGCTCGCGAGTATTAGGGCGTTCCCGACGTCCTAGCGTGACCGTATACGGTCAATGCAAGGGGGGCTTCGAACTGCAACAGCGTTCGGAGCCCCCCTTGCGTGTATGCGAGAGCTAGGCGTCATCCTTAGGGACGAGGAGCTGGTGCTGCGCAAGCTCGCGGTACAGCGGGGTCGATTCGACAAGCTCGGCGTGGGTGCCTTCGCCAACGACCTTGCCACCGTCGAGCACGATGATCTTGTCAGAGTCCACAACCGTCGAGAGACGATGCGCAATGACGATGAGCGTACGCCCGGTCGAGACCGAATCAAGCGCCTCACGCATGAGACGCTCGTTAACGCCGTCGAGTGAGGCGGTCGACTCATCAAGCAGCAGAATCGGGGGAGCAGTCAACAGCGCGCGGGCGATTGCGAGTCGTTGCTTCTCGCCGCCGGAGAGCATGATGCCATTCTCGCCAACGGGCAGATCGAGTACCGAAGCGAGCGCTGGCGCCGTCCCGCGGTCGAGCTGATCCTGCGTGCGGTCGAGCAGACCGCCGAGGTTCACGGCGCGCAACACGCGTTCGCATGCCGCGTCAGATGCATCGGGGGAAGCGAGTCGAAGGTTGTCGCGCAGCGTGCCTGCAAGTACCGGAGCGTCTTGCTCGACGTATCCCATCTGTGAGCGCAGCTCGCGGCGATCGAGGAGGCGCAGGTCAGCGCCGTGCATCGAGACGACGCCAGCGGCGGGGTCGTAGAAGCGCTCGATCAGCCCGAGAATGGTCGACTTGCCAGCACCGGAGGGGCCAACGAGGGCGACGCGGGATCCGCGCGGCACATCGAAAGTGACGCCGTGCAGTACCTGTGTTTCCACGATGGTGGCTGGCGCGGCTTCCATATCGCGTCGGGCACCACGGCCAGACGAACGCACGAGGTCCCGCGCATCCGCGCGCTCTGGTGCAGCCGACCGGTAGTTGAAGTGGACATCATCGAAGCGGATCGCGGGAGCCGCGTCATCGCTCACCGTTGCGAGCGGGACGATCTTGCCGGTGGGGGAGCGATCCGCGTCGCGTTCGGTCTCGGTCTCAAGCGCCGTGATCTCTTGGATACGGCCGAGAGCGCCAAGCGCCTGGTTCACTGCTGAGATCGCGCCAAACGCCTGACCGAGTGGCATCACCATGAGGAACAGGAAGATGATGAACGTAACAAGCTGCGCGATGGTGATGGCGCCCGTGGCGACGCGGAAGCCGCCAAGGCCGAGCACGATTAGGAACGACAGCTGCATTGCGAGGAACGAGATCGGCACGATGAACGCCGAGATCTTTGCGACCTTCAACCCAAGCGTGTAGGCCTCGGTTGCATCCTGCACAGTCGCGGCTTCTTCGCGCTCGGTCGCACCAGCAGCGCGAATGGTGCGGATCGACGAAATCGAACGATCTACCTGTGCTGCGAGGTCGCCGACCTTCTCCTGGGAGCGAGCGACTGCTGGGCGGATCTGGCCCGAAATGAGCACGACGGTGATGAGGGCGATCACGATGACCGCGAATGTCATACCGAAGAGAACTGGGTCGATGACGAGCATGCCGATGAGTGCACCGACGAAGACGAGGAGGCCGCTGATTGCCTCTACAAGCCCCTGAGTGAGGACTGCGCGCAGCATGGTGGTGTCGCTACCAACGCGGGAGACGAGGTCGCCAGTGCGGCGCTGGTCGAACTGCGAGATGGGCAAGTTCATGATCTTTGCAATCAGGCGCTTGCGGCTCGTGAGCACCACACCTTCGCCCATCCGCTGCAGCACGAAATGCTGAATGCCACTGAGGATCGCGCCAACCACAACGATGCCAGTGAGCAGTGCGAGGAGGCCACCGAGCGCCTCGCCTGCCTGCACCTTGTTGATGATGAGGCCGAGCATCGGAGGTTGCACCAGCGAGGCGATGGCAGCGACGACGCCGAGCACGAGGGCAACGACCAGAAGTTTGCGCTGCTCGAAGAGGTACGGGAGGAGCTCCTTGAATGAAGCCCTTGGCCCACGTGGTTGCGAGGACGCACTGCGGGCCGATCTGGACGCGCCCCGACGCGAGCGCTTCGACGAAGCTTGCATTGATTCGTTGGTCGAGCCGGGAGCGGTTACATCAGACGTTTCAGCCACCCCAACACCTTACGCCAGCACGGCTGGACACATGCCTGAGAATTGCGCTCATTGCACACTCGTGACGGAAACGAGACGCTGTGCGGGTGCGGCTGGCTGAGATTTTACGCGCAGGTGTCGAATGTATACCCAGGAGAACCGGGCTGCGTCAGGTCACGGTCTCGCAGCACCATCCAGGTGGGATCACCATGCGCCGCGCAGACCGCTGCAAACGAGTTGTGCGTGTCAGCGAGCGACTCGGGATACTCGATGTCGATGACCTGTTCGCCGTACGTCTGGGTGTAGAGCCCACACTCGTCGTAGGCACCGCACGACTCGCTGACGGCAAAGTCGAAGCCAGCGGATTGCTTGAGTGATGCCGCATAGGCAGGCGCATTCTTCTGGCCTGCTGCGAGGCCCACGTCGTGTGCAACGGTGACAAACGCTTGTGCGAGTTCTGCGTTGTCTGACTGTGTGAGGGCTCCGTGTGAACGCTCAAAGGTATCGAGGTTGTCGAATTCGACTGCGTTGAAGCCGTCCTCGGCGCACTGTTCGATCCATGGCTTCACACGCGCGACAATCCCAGCGCGTGACTCAGCCGTCGAGGTGTCGAGCAGCACCTCGTCTGGCCAGGCAGGGTCGTAGACAGGTTCTCCCGCGCGCTGTAGCAGCAGATCGTCTGGCCAGGACGCAAGTTCTCCCGGTTGGGTTTGGAAGCCGTTCACGTAGCAAATGGAGTAGACGCCGTCGGCTGGGGGATCCGTCCGATCTCGGCCCACGATGCCGACCTCAGCTGCCGGATCGTATGCGCCGCCGAGCTGATAGTCAGGCGTTGCACCTACCGGGAGTTCTGGTACCGCGCCACTCACCGCACTGCCCGGAGTTGCGCTGCCAGGGCCGTGTCCAGTGTCTGCCTCAGCGCATGCAGAGAGTGAGAGCGCGCAAGCCGCCATCACGACGCATGCAACGGCAGGCGCAGCCACGCGCTGCACATGTCGTCTGGTGCCACGCACTCTCACCCCCCAACTGGACTAGGCCTGTGGTGTGCCAGGCACGAGCCGCATCGAGGGGCCCTCAGTGCGAATGTGACGTGCGGTGACCGCGAGATGGAGTGCTGCCTCTGCGGCTTCCTGACCCTTGGACTCGGGCGCACCTGGCGCACCTGAGCGGTCGATTGCCTGCTGCTCGTTGTCAGTCGTGAGAATGCCGAAGCCAACGGGGCGGCCGGTATCGAGCTGGACACGGGTGAGGCCGTCAGTCACGGCATTTGCGACGAAATCGAAGTGCGGGGTGCCGCCACGAATGATGATGCCGAGGCACACGACCGCGTCGAAGCCGCCGCCACCCTGCTCGGCAGGGGTGAGCGCAGCCTGCGCTGCGAGCGGCAGCTCGAAAGCGCCACCCACGCGGAACAGGGTGTGATCCGCCCCCATCCCCATGATGGTCTCGTGCGCACCCTTGATGAGATCGTTCATGATCTCCTGGTGCCAACTGCCAGCGATAACGGCCACCCGAAGACCGGTCGCGTCTACGCGAAGATCAGGTGCTCCTGCGCCACTCATGAGTACTCCTTGAACTTAGATGGAATCGGGAAGCTGGTGACCCATACGGTCACGCTTCGCGTTGAGGTAGCCGACATTCGTTTCGTTCACACCGACGACGAGGGGAACGCGCTCGGTCACGACGATGCCGTGCTCCTCAAGCTGTGCAACCTTGTCTGGGTTGTTTGTGAGCAGCCGTACCGAGGGGATGCCGAGATCAGCGAAGATCTCTGCCGCAGCGGTGTAATCACGGGCATCAGCAGGCAGGCCAAGACGAACGTTGGCGTCAAGGGTATCGACGCCCTGCTCCTGCAGCTGGTACGCACGAAGCTTGTTTGCAAGGCCGATGCCACGACCCTCCTGGCCACGCAGGTAGACGACAACGCCGCCCTCCTCGTGCACACGATCCATTGCGGCTTCGAGCTGCGGGCCACACTCGCACTTCAGCGAACCGAACGCCTCGCCGGTGATGCACTCAGAGTGCACACGTACGAGTGCGTCCTTGCCAGGCAGCTCACCCTGTGCGTTGAGCGCGACGAGCGCGAGGTGATCCACACCCGTGCGACGGTCACGGTAGGCGAGTGTGCGGAAGTCACCGTGCGAAGTCGGCAACAGGGTGTCAGCGCGGCGGCTCACGCGACGGCTGTGACGATCCGCAGCAGCAGGGCAGCCTGCGGGGTCGTGCTCGTTCAGGTACGCGATGAGCTGTTCGATCGTGATAACCGGCACTCCCTCGCGGGCACCCAGTTCGACGAGGCCAGGCAGACGCATCATCTCGCCGTCTTCTGCGACGATCTCTGCGATCACAGCGACCTCGCGCAGACCAGCGAGACGCATGAGTTCGACGCCAGCCTCAGTGTGGCCGTCGCGCACGCGTACGCCGCCATCAACCGCTCGTAGCGGAAGGATGTGGCCGGGGCGATTGACACTCGTGGGGGTGGACTCAGGGTTCGCAAGGGTACGTAGCGTCTGGGTGCGGTCACTCGCGCTGATGCCGGTGGTCACGCCCTCGGCCGCGTCAACCGTGACGGTGTACGCCGTGCCACGCACGTCTTCGTTCCGCTCCACCATCATGGGCAGGTCGAGCTGATTCGCGATCTCATTCGACATCGGGGCGCAGAGCAGGCCCGATGACCAGCGAACGGTCCATGCGATCCACTCAGGAGTTGCAAGCTCAGCCGAGAGAATGACATCGCCCTCGTTCTCACGATTCTCATTGTCAGCGACGATGACGGGGCGCCCGTCCGCAATCGCTGCAATCGCTTCTTCGATGCTGGAGATACCAGGAATGCTCATGAGCGGAATCCTTCGTTGGTGGTGATGGAAGAGGGAAGTTCGTGTACGGGGCGGTCAAACTGGAGCATGCGCGCAACGTGGCGGGCAATGATGTCGGTCTCGACATTGACGCGGTCACCGGGGGCGAGCGAGCCAAGGATCGTTGCTACAAGCGTCTCAGGAATGAGTGAAACCTCAAACCACTGTTCGGTCTGATCCGCAGCCGAGATGTCTGAAACCGTGAGTGACGTACCCGAAAGCGTCACGGAACCCTTGTCAACAAGCAGCGGAGCGAGCTCAACACCGATCGCGAAGCGGTACGTCTTCCAATTGTCTTCTGGCGTAATAGAGAGAAGCGTCGCGGTGCCGTCTACGTGACCCTGCACGATATGGCCGCCTAGGCGGGTATCGAGACGGGCGGCCCGCTCGAGATTGACCCTGCTCCCAACCGTGAGATCAGCGAGCGCTGACATGCGGATCGACTGCGCCATCACATCAGCGGTGAACGTACCACGGCCGTCAGCAGTCTGACCCTGCTCGATGACCGTGAGGCACACACCCGAAACGCAGATCGAAGTGCCGTGGGTTGCGTCGGAGGTGACGAGCGGGCCAGCGATGGTGAGTCGCAATGAGTCCCCGACTGGGGAGATATCGACGACTTCGCCGATTTCTTCAATGAGTCCGGTGAACATGGTCAGTTCTCCTCTGTGTGGTTGGTCGGCACAGCGACAACGAGGAGGTCGTCGCCAAGCTGTGAAATCTGGGCATCCTGCAGGCGGATGATGTGCGACATCGTCGGGATTCCTAGGTCGCGGACTGCGAGCTTCTCACCGCCGAGAAGCGCGGGAGCGACATAGACGAGTACCTCGTCGGCGAGGCCAGCCGCGATGATCGCGCTCGCGACCTGGGGCCCGCCTTCCACGAAGACCGAAGTGATGCCCTGCACTGCGAGCTGGGCGAAGTCGGCAGCGAGATCTTCACCGGTGAGGTGGATCGGGGCCGTCAAGCCGCGACCGGCAAGCGCCGGATGCTGCAAGATCTTCGCGTCCGCCGGAATCTCTCGCCGCCCAAGCACGATTGGAAGCGGCTGTTCAGCTGGCGGAACCAACAGCGAGCCATCGGCCGCGCGGGCAGTGAGCGATGGATCATCTGCGAGCAGGGTGCCAGTGCCAACAAGGATTGCGTCAGCCTGTGCACGACGCACGTGCACATCAGCGCGCGCCTCGGGGCCGGTGATCCACTGACTCGAACCATCAGCTGCCGCGGCACGACCGTCGAGCGTTTGCGCCCACTTCACGATCACTCGCGGGCTGGACGCCATCGCAGCATGCGACGCTGCCGCTGGTGATGTCACGTGTGCGCTCGCCGCAGCTTGGCGTGTGAGCCAACCACTGAGCAGCTCCTCTGCCGAGGCAGCGAGCACGCCTCCGGTCACGGGAATGCCAGCAGCTTGCAGGGTCGCGGATCCGCCGCCCTCTGCCTTGCCAGGGTCCTTGAGCGCGTACACAACCGCGCCAACTCCGGCCTCTGCAAGGGCGACAGCGCACGGACCGGTGCGCCCAGTGTGATTGCACGGCTCAAGTGTGACCACGGCGGTGAGCTCGGCCATGCGGTCGCGCCACTCTGCGGGCAGGTGAGCGAGCGCGGAAGTCTCTGCGTGCTGAGTGCCAGCACCCTCATGCCATCCCTCAGCAACGATGCGTCCATCGGCATCGATGAAGACGCATCCAACTTGCGGGTTCGCGTTGTCGGCGGGGCCGCGCGCAGCGATTGTGAGCGCACGCTGCATCGCGTCAACGACCGTGCGTTGCGATGTCTGCTCAGTCATCCGAATCCGCCATTTCTCAAGCGTGACCGGGTTCGCAGAACGCCGTCGGGGTCACCGACGGGCCGCGTTCCTCTCATCCGGACTAAGTGTGTGCACTGCACACACCACTACCGTCGGTACCGGAATTTCACCGGTTCAACACCCGCAGGCTGCGAGTGCTCGCGGACTTTCACCGCCGGTTTGGAATCTCACCAACCCCGGAACACATTTCTACTGTAATAGTTGCCGTCTGAGAGCGGGCAGATTTCTGCCTGGAGCGGAACGCCAAAAAAATACGTAAACGCGGGAATAAAAGAGGTGGTGTGCGAGTAACCCGCACACCACCTCTTTGCTCAGCGCCAGGAGTTAGCGACGCAGAATGCCCATCGCATCGTATGCGCGGTTGAGCGATGCCTGGGCGACCTCGTTTGCGCGGTCAGCGGCGCCTGCGAGCAGACGATCCAGCTCAGCGGGGTCTGCAAGGAGCTCCTCAGTACGTGCGCGTACTGGAGCGAGCTCAGCGTCGACGACCTCTGCGACTGCCTTCTTCAGGTGGCCATAGCCCAGGCCAGCGAACTCTTCCTCGAGGGATGCAATCGTGCGATTACCCAGCACCGAGAAGATGGTGAGGAGGTTCGAAACGCCAGGCTTTGCCTCGCGGTCGAAGCGAATCTCTGCCTCGTCGTCGGTGACGGCGCGCATGATCTTCTTTGTCGTCACGTTCGCCGGATCGAGCACCTTGATCAGGCCGGCTTCGGTCTCTGCAGACTTCGACATCTTCGCGGTCGGGTTCTGGAGATCGTAGATCTTGGCCGAACCCTTCGGAATGACCGCTTCTGGCACGACAAAGGTGTCGCCGAAGCGCGAGTTAAAGCGCTGCGCGAGGTCGCGGGTGAGCTCGACGTGCTGGCGCTGATCTTCGCCAACGGGCACAGCGTTCGCCTGGTATAGCAGAATGTCAGATGCCATGAGGATGGGGTAGGTGAAGAGGCCAACTGACGATGCCTCGATACCCTTCTTCTGCGTCTTGTCCTTAAACTGCGTCATGCGGCTTGCCTCACCAAAACCGGTGAGGGTGTTGAGGAGCCACGCAAGCTCGGCGTGCGCCGAAACATGCGACTGCACGAACAGCGTCGACTTCGCAGGATCAATGCCAGCCGCGATGTACTGCGCCGCGGTGCGGCGGGTACGAGCAGCGAGTTCTTGTGGGTCCTGCGGAACGGTGATTGCGTGCAGATTCACCACGCAGAAGAACGCGTCGTAGTCTTCCTGCATCTGCGTCCACTGGCTGAGAGCGCCAATGTAGTTACCAAGCTGGAGTGAATCGCTTGAGGGCTGCATGCCCGAGAAGATGACGGGCTTTGCTGGGGTGTTCTGTTCAGTCATTACTGCTTCTTAATACTGGTGATGTTCGGCTGCGAAAGAATGTGTGCGCCAAGGGGTCGCGATCCGCGCCCTGACCGGCGCAGCGGATTGCGCCGTGAGTTAGATGCGGTAGTCCGCGATGACGGGTGCGTGGTCGGACCAGCGAGCGTCATAAGAGGGGTAACGGTCGACTCGGTAGTCAACAACGCGCTCTGCGAGGGCGGGGGTCACGACGTGGTAGTCAATGCGCCAACCGGTGTCATTCACGAATGCCTGGCCACGGTTTGACCACCACGAGTATGGGCCGTCGACCTCGCCAGCCCAGGTGCGGCCGACGTCAATCCAGCCGAGGCCGGGACCCTCTGAACCGTCGACGCCGGTCACGGTCTCGCCGCGGGGACCGAAGAACCTGTCGAAGTATGCGCGTTCCTGGGGGAGGAAGCCAGACTTCTTGACGTTGCCCTTCCAGTTCTTGATGTCGAACTCGCGGTGCCCAACGTTGAAATCGCCAACAATCGCAACATGCTCGTGGTCGCGCTCAAGTTCGGTCATTCGCTGGCCCATTGCGGTGAGGAACGCGAACTTTGCGTCCTGACGCGGAGTGCCGACCTCGCCTGAGTGGGTGTAGTTGCTGATGACGGTAATGCTCTTGTCGCCGAGCGCGAAGTCGGCCTCGAGCCAGCGGCCCGAAGACTGGATGGTGTCTTGCTCATCAGCGGCACCCAGGCCAACGCGGTGAGCGGTCGACGGCACACGACTTGCAATCGCAACACCCGCTCTGCCCTTGATTTCGCAGGGGTCGTGGAGCCAATGCCAGCCCTGCTCGCCGAGGAATTCCTGCAGGTGCTCATCTTGGGCACGCACCTCCTGGAGCGCGAGAATGTCGACGCCACTAGCGTCGAGCCACTCGCCCATGCCCTTGCGGTAAGCGGCACGAATGCCGTTGACGTTCACCGATGCAACGCGCAGAAATTCAGACATGACTGTCATTCTATGGCTGAATTTGGCGACACGCAGCCTCGCAAAGCTGAGGAATTCACGAATCACGGTTTACACTTTCGGACTTGACTTATGTGAATCACAACGGTGTAATTATTGACGACCCACGAAGACGTGGCTCGAACAATGTTTTACCCGGAGGAGATGTACAGATGACGACACCAGCGCGCGCTCACATCCCGGGTGATTGGTATGTGGATCCGGTTCTGCTTGGCATGCCGGGCGTACGCCAGGATGATGAAGTACTCGCTTGGCAGGGCGACGCGCTGTGCGCGCAGACCGACCCTGAGGCGTTCTTCCCTGAAAAGGGCGGATCGACTCGTGAAGCTAAGCGCATCTGCGAGAGCTGCGAAGTTCGCGCTGAATGCCTTGAGTACGCGCTTGAAAACGACGAGCGTTTCGGCATCTGGGGTGGCCTCTCTGAACGAGAGCGCCGCAAGCTGCGCCGCGAAGCTATCTAAGGCCGCGATCCGCTCATCCGATCTCTCGGTGGCAGCTGCATACCCAATCGCGTGTCGTGCTGATCGACAGATCGCGGCACGCCTCCAGCCTGTCGCCAAGGTCGCAACATAAACTGGCCGCCATATGCGCAGCAAAGTTACCGTCGTTCTCGTCGCCAACCAGGGTGGAGAATGGCTCAACGAAACAGTTTCTGGGATTAGGTCGCAGACCCGTGTGCCGGCGACCCTTGTCGCGGTAAACAACGGCGGCGGCACTCGTGTGGACAATCAGCTCCGCGAGGCCGGGGTAGACGCGATTGTCGCGCTGCCCTCCAAGGTGTCATTTGGTCGCGCGGTCGCGCAGGGCGTGGAGAATCGACCGCCAGCGGAGCCAGCTTCTGGCGACGAGACAGACTGGTTCTGGCTGCTGAGCGAGGACGCCTGCCCAGAACCCGAGGCGCTCGATCACATCCTTTCGCGCGTCGAGGTCGCACCTTCGGTCGTTGTCGCTGGCCCCAAGCTTGTTGACTGGGACCATCCCGAGCGCATCATCGAACTGGGTCAGAGTCTCACCAAGCGCGGTTCACGTTGGCTCCTGCGCCGCCAGGAGCTCGACCAACAGCAGTACGACCACATGCAAGATGTCATGGGCGTTGGCCCTGTCGGCATGCTTGTGCGTGCTGACATCTGGGCACAGCTTGGCGGCTTCGACCCCGCTTACGCGACCTACGACGATGGCCTGGACTTCTGTGTGCGCACGCGTATCGCCGGGTACCGTGTAGAGGTTGCAGCCGAATCGCGCGTACGATTCGCGCGCAGCGGTGTCGCTGGCCCGCGGATCGACCGGAGCCGTTCTGTGCTGCGGCAAGCACACAAGCAGGCTCGCGTTGCGCACCTGCACCGCCGCATCGCATATTCGCCCGCATACCTTGCGGTGCTCATGTGGCTCGGTCTACCGTTCCTATCGATCGCGCGAGTAGCGTGGGCCCTCATCCGAGAGCAGCCGGGAAACATGCTTGGCGAGTTTGTTTCCGCCTGGACCGTGTTCCTGCGCCCGCAGATGCTGCTGCAATCACGCAAACGTGTGAAAGATGCGTCGCATGTTGGGTGGCCTGCGATCCGCCAATTGCGTATCGATCAGAAGCATGTGCGCACCGCTCGAATGATTGACCGAGAGGCGATCCTTGCGGCGCAGGGCCGTCAGCGCCGTGAGATTCACTTCATCTCGACCGGCGGGCTCGCGGTGCTAATTGCTGCGACGGTGCTCGCAATCGGGATGACGTGGTGGGCGATTCCGCAGACGAGCCTGAGCGGCGGCGGCATGGCGCCCCTCAGCGATTTCGCCGAACTGTGGCGTAACACTCGCATGATTGATGGTGTACCTGCTGATCCATTTACCTGGGTACTTGCGGTCCTCGGTTCGCTCACCTTCTGGAATCCCTCGCACGCGCTCGTGCTCCTCGTTATTGTCGCGATTCCGCTGTCGGCGATGGGTGCTTGGACCTGGGCTGCCCAGCTCACTGAGTCGCGCGCTGGCCGTGCCATCACCGCTCTTGGCTTTGGGCTGAGCCCGGTGCTCCTCGGTTCTATCGCTGCTGGTCGACTCACGACCTTGATCCTCGCGATCGTGCTGCCGTGGCTATTGCTCGCAGCGACGCGTTGCCGTGAGTCATGGAGCTGGGCTGGGACCGCATCGCTGCTTGCCGCAGTCGCACTTGCCTGTGCTCCGGTCTTGCTTCCTGTCGCCCTGGTCTTCCTGCTTGTCGGGCTGTTCAGCAGCGTGCGCGGAATCGCTCGAGTGCTCACGGTCGCGATCGCACCAGCAGTGCTGTTTGCGCCGAAGATCATCCACGCGCTGTGGAACGGTCTGCCACTGAACATCTTCATGGATCCTGGGGCCGTTTCGCCCTTCGCTCCTGGAAACACGTGGCACCTCCTGCTTGGCTTCCCAGAGTTTGGTCTTGAAGGCTGGGGCAAGATCTTCGAGACCATCGGTCTCGGCGGTGCGCCAGCAACACTGCTGGTCGGTGTGCTCATGCTGCCGCTCGCGCTGCTGGCACTGCTCGGTCTGTACACCGGCCGTATCGCGGTCACGGTGCTCAGTGCGTTGCTCGGTGGCTTGGGAATGTTCACGGCAATCATGTCGAGCAACCTCATTCTCACGACGAGTGGTGACACCGGAGTCGCGCTGTGGCCTGGCTCAGGTCTCGCGTTGTACTGGCTCGCAATTGTCTCGCTTGCGGCGCTTGGCGCAGAGGTGATCGGGCGTGCAGCACCTGCGGTCGTTTCTGTCGCTGTGCTCGGTGCCCTGATCGCTGTCGGTCCGCTTGCGGTGACGCTCGCCTCCGGAAATGTGCCGCTCGCAGAGCAGCGCCAGCAGACTCCTGCGATCGTGCAGGCTGCTGGCTCAGGGAATACGTCAACTCGGACGCTCGCACTCACAGCAACGGGTGACCGTGCTGTTCGCGCCGAGATCCTGCTCGGAGCAGGCACCCGCCTTGATCAGATGCGTACCGCCGACTTCCGTAAGGAACCGACCGCGCATGACACCGAAATCGCGGATCTCGTTGGCGCACTCGGTTCAGTCGGTGACCCGACCGTTGAACAACGGTTGCAGGATGCTGGCGTGAGCTTCGTGCTGTTGACTCCCGGCCCTGACGCGAGCGCAGATGCTGAGATGCAGCGCATTTTCGAGCAGCACGCAGAGTTGCTCAGTGCTGGTTCAACGCAGCAGGGTCTGCTGTGGCGTGTAGCCGATGACGTCGTGCAGAAGACCGAAGCCGGTTCAACGGCTCGGGTCCTCGCTGGGACGAACCTGAGCGGCCATACGATTTGGATCATTCAGATCATCGTGCTGTTCGGCATGTTCATGCTTGCCCTGCCAACCGGTGAGGTCGTCGAGCAGCCAGAACGCCGTGCGCGTCCAGCGAAGGCGAGGCCTGAAAAGCCCGCAAAACCTGAAAAGCCAGCGAAGCCGAAGAAGGCCAAGAAGGCGAAGCAGAGTGTGACAGCTCAGGCTGCGCTCGCGACGAACGCCGAATTGGCGCCTGCGGCGGAGCAAGAATCTGAAGTGGCAGCGTCTGACGTTGTCGTCGAGCCGGAGCCAGCTGTTGAGGCTGCAACAGAAGCTGCGGTCTCTGAGACAGCTGCCGGTTCCGCCCCCGTTGTCGAGTCACCAGAGGTTGCCGCGGTGCTCGAAGGACCGGTGGACCCCAACGCTCCGATCCCGCCCGGCTTCATGATGGTGCCGCCTGCACCGGACGCACCCGTTGCTGACGTGACGGCAGCTCCTGTCTCGCCTGAAGCAATGCGTGAGGCGACCGAGACAACTGAGGTTGCTGAGGTTTCTGAGGTTCTTGCAGTTCCTGAAGCTCCCGAGGCTGCCGAGCCAGCTGCGGGTACCGACGCGTCCACAGTGACAACCGAGCCTGACACCAACACCGAGGAGGGTCGCTCATGAGTAGCCGCACCAGCATTGTTCGGGGCAGCGTTCGTGCCGCGACCGGTCTGCTCATCACCGGCATTGCCGCGACGGCCGCGATCATACTCGGCACAGGCCCGGTGTTCCAGATTGAGCGAGATCCGCT
Source organism: Leucobacter sp. 1207-22 (assembly GCF_052850455.1). NCBI lineage: Bacteria > Bacillati > Actinomycetota > Actinomycetes > Micrococcales > Microbacteriaceae > Leucobacter > Leucobacter sp. 1207-22. The sequence continues at coordinate 331,203 of NZ_VXCR01000003.1, forward strand.
TGCCGTAAGTGTTGATACCCAGCAGGGTGGTGCTCAGCGGCTTGTGTGCGCTGGCCCATTCGGTGAGCTTGGCGCAGACCCGAGTCGTCCCGACGTCTCAATCCCTGTCGGTACGGTTGACGTTGCATTTGCAGGAGCGGACGGCGTTACTGCCGACGAGCAGACTTTGCGTCCGCTCAATGGCTCAACAGACGGTGGAAAGACCTACACCGGAGTCGCAGGTGACACCATCGGTGCCGCGCAGCTCGTCCAAGTGAAGACGCCGACGGTTGCAGGATCGGCAGCATCCACCTGCACGGAGCCGGCCAATAGCCAGTGGCTCATCGGTGGTGCCTCCACTCTCGGCGTGACAACGACGGTGACGATTGGCAACCCATCGAATGTGATCGCTACGGTGCACCTGGCGGTGTACGACGAGAACGGTCGCGTTGACGCATCTGAGTCTGCGGGCGTCATCGTTCCCGCAGGTGGTCAGCAAACGGTCTCTCTCAACGGCTTCGCGCCCGAGCGTGAGCGTCTTGCTGTGCAGGTGACCAGTACGGGAGCCCCAGTAACCGCGACGTTGAGCGTCGCTCACATTACTGACCTGACACCTTTCGCAATTTCTTCTGCAACACGTCAGCTTCGACCCGCACAGACCTCGGTCATTCCTGGCGTCACACACCGTGATGTGTCAGGCCGCGAACACCGTGCGAGCGATGCTGGCGATGGCGACGAGGTTCCCGTTACTGTGCGTGTGATTGCAGCAGATGGCGCCGAAGGTCAAGCCCGTGTGCGGGCAGTGGATGCCTCTGGCGCGAGCACTGATCTCGGCACCATTGATCTTGCGGCAAATACCGTGGGCGAGCTGGTGGTGCCAAAGTGGCCGACGAAGGCGAATGCGGTCATCGTCGAGTCTGACGTTCCCGTGTACGCAGCAGCACGTGCTGCTGCGCGCATGCTTGGAAGCCAGGATTACGAGTGGTTTGCTGCTGCGCCAATCATCGGTGCTGACACGTCGGTTGCGGTTCCCGCGGTCGGTGGCGGCCAGCTGGTTGTCACGAACGCAGGAACTGAGACCGCCGAGGTCAGTGTCCGCGCAAAGGGCGGCGCAACCGCTGATGTGAAGGTTCCTGCGGGTGCAGCCGTGCCCGTCGCACTGAGCGGCGGATCCGTGCTGTCTACTTCGGCTCCTGTGTATGCGGCCGTCCGAGTGGTTGGCGACAACCGCATCGCGGGATACCCAGTCGTGCCCGAGGTTGATCGTGATGGTGAAATGACGGTGTACCTGCGGTGATCCGCGACCAGATTCTCCTCGTAGAATTACAGCTATGACTCACCGGGATCGTTCGTCGCGAGGCGTTGCGCGTAGGCATGATCGGCGGCCGATTCGCTCGTCGATGGCTGGGCCGTCGATCCTGGACCCCGGGAATCGTGTCACGAAGTTTGAGCGTTGGGCACGCGCGGTCGTGGATTACCTGCAGGCAGAATTCGCTGACGACCTGCAAAACGTGCAGATCGGTTTTCAGACGGCCCCGCACCCTGATGTGCGCGGCGAGAATGAAAGCCAGATGCCGTTGTTCTACAACGTGAACCGTGCTGAACGCATGATTATTCTCTACCGAATGCCGATTCAGCGAGCGCGTGGCCTCCACGTTGATGATGAAGAACACCGCCGGTACTTCGTCGAGCACTGTGTCTATCGCGCGGTATGTGAGTATTTGGGCCGGGAACCATGGGAAGTCCTCCCTGGGCGATTTGAACACTTCTAACAGCTTGCCCCGATCCGCATCCGGTGACAGGCATAATGGTGACATGACTGCACGGATCCTGGTGGTTGATGATGACCGGGCCCTCTCTGAAATGCTGAGCATGGTGCTTCAGGGCGAGGGCTTCGCTATCGAGCACGCCTACGACGGCACCGAGGCGGTCGAGACGTTCCGAAAGGTTCGTCCCGACTTGGTGCTGCTCGATCTCATGCTGCCCGGTATGGACGGCATTGAGGTCTGCGAGGTCATTCGTGAGGACTCGGGCGTTCCGGTCATCATGCTGACTGCGCGCACCGATACACGTGATGTCGTGCGGGGGCTCGAAGCTGGCGCTGATGACTACGTCGTCAAACCGTTTAACCCTGCCGAGTTGGTTGCGCGCATTAAGGCCCGCCTGCGGGAAATGCCCGCGACCGTTGGTGAGCGTCTGCACATTGGTGACCTAGAAATCGATGTGACTGGTCACGAGGTGCGCCGTGGCGACCAGGTGATCTCGTTGACACCGCTTGAATTTGATCTGCTCGTGATCCTTGCGCGTACGCCGCAGCAGGTGTTCACACGTGAGGTCTTGCTTGAGCGCGTGTGGGGCTACCAGTACAAGGCAGACACCCGTCTCGTCAATGTGCACGTGCAGCGCCTCCGCGCAAAGATCGAGCCTGACCCTGACCGTCCCGTCATCGTGACGACGGTGCGTGGCGTCGGCTACCGCGCCGGCGCACGTTTCCAGTAAGGCTGAACACATGGCTCAGTCGGGGAAGCGGTCGCGCTTCAGCCGTGCGCTGCGTCGCGCGCGGCTGCGGTTCATACGCCTGGTTGAGCCTGTATTTGGGCCGCTGCGACGTCAGTGGGAACGTTCGCTCATGGTGCGAACCATGGCAACGACCGGTGTGCTCACGGGGCTCATCGTCATCGTCACTGGTGCGATCCTGCTTGCGAGCATCAGTACTGACCTGTACAGCTCACGCAAGAGCCAGTCACTCAACGATGCTGCGCGCGCGACACTTGCCGCGCAACGGTTCATTGACGCATACGATGCGGCGGATCGCGGCGGACTTTCCACGCTGTCAGCGTCCGTGCGTCGGACCGTGCAAGACACTTCGGCGAGCCAGATGATCTATGTGCGTCGTCAGCCAGGGCAGGCACCGTTCTTGGAGTCGCCGCAGGAATTCAACACCAACTCGGCGCTCATGGACGCGGTGACTCCCGAGCTCGCTGAATCGCTCAGTGAGGGCCAAGATCCGCAGTACGTGCAGCCGGTGACCTTCATTCATCAGGATGGCACGCAAGCCCCAGGTCTTGTGGTGGCATCGACGCTGGTCTTCCCTGCTGGTGCGGGAACGTATGACCTCTACATTGGGTACGATCTCTCAGATACCCAAGAGACGCTGGCGTTCGTGCAGCGCACGTTCTTGCTCGCAGCGGTTGGCATGATGCTGCTCATTGGTGCCCTGGTCTGGACGATGAGTCGAATTGTCTTCCGTCCGATCCGCCTCGCGGCCGAGGCGAGTAAGCGCGTCGCCGGTGGCGATATTGATGCCCGTATGCCGCGCCAGAACGACCACTACTTCGACCAGCTGTCGAAGAGCTTTAATGAGATGGCTGACACGATTCAAGCGCGTATTCGCGAGCTTGATGAACTGTCTGCGATGCAGCAGCGATTTGTGTCAGATGTCTCGCATGAGTTGCGTACTCCGCTCACGACGATCCGCCTCGCGAGTGCGGTGTTGCAGGCGCAGCGTGACAGCTTTGATCCGGCGCAACAGCGTGCGGTTGAGGTCATGGAGACGCAGCTGGAACGCTTTGAATCGCTGCTTGCAGACCTGCTCGAGATTTCCCGCTACGACGCAGGACACGTGACGCTCGAGCGTGAATCGACCAAGATTGTGCCGTTGGTGGAAGAGATCGCCGACCAGCTGCGTCCGCTGTCTTCGAGCCTCATTGAGGTGCGCCCCATCGGTGGCTACACGCCAATTGAGGTTGATGCGCGCAGGATCCGCCGTATTGTCTCGAACCTTATTGGCAACGCGATTGAGCACGGCGAGGGCAAGCCTGTGGTCATCACCGTGGACTCGAACGAGAGCGCAGTCGCAGTCACTGTTCGGGACTGGGGCGTTGGTATGTCTTCCGAAGCGCTCGAACACGTGTTTGACCGTTTCTGGCGCGCGGATCCCTCTCGCAAACGCACTCTCGGTGGCACGGGCCTTGGCCTCGCCATCGCACTTGAAGACGCGACTGCGCATCAGGGATCACTCGAAGCATGGTCAGCGCCGGGCGAGGGATCGAACTTCCGTCTTACCCTGCCTCGTTCGGAACGCAGCTCGGCAGGCGTCTCACCGCTCCCACTCGTGCCAGAGGATGCTGCAGCCGAGGGCACCGTGCAGGTGACTGGCAACTGGTTAAAACGCAAGCTTCGCCGTGTGGCCGGAATTGCGAAGGAGGACCGCGCATGACCCGCACCAGACGACTGGGTCTGCCAGCTGTGCTTGCGCTGTCTGCCGTTCTCGTGACGGGATGCACTGCGATTCCTACCCACGGACCAGTCGAGGTCGGACTCGACGATCTTGCGCAGGGCGAGCAGCAGGTGCAGTTCAACCCGTCTGGCCCGCTTGTTGGTTCGAGCCAGGAGAATCTTGTCCGTGGCTTCGTGCTTGCCGCAACGTCGAGCACCGATGATTACGCAGTTGCGCGCGAATTCCTCACACCTGATTACGCTCAGCAGTGGGATCCATACGCAGGCGTCATCATTGATGAAGGGACCCGACCCTTCCGCAAGGGCGCAAACGACACCGGACTCCTTTCGGTCTCACAAACCGCAGAGATCGATGAATCGGGCACCCTTTCTCCCTCACGACCGGGGCCAAGCATTGACATGCGCTTCGAGTTCGAGATGGTCGGAAATGAGTGGCGGATCGCCTCGGCACCAGCTGGCATCATCGTTGACCGCGCGAACTTCTCATCAATTTGGTCGGCGCATCAGCTGTACTTCTTAGATCGCAATGGACAGCTGGCTCCGGAGACCCGCTGGTTCCTCAACCGCGCTGCGTTGCCCACAGAAATCGTGACTGAACTTCTCGAAGGTCCGAGTAGCCTCTTCATCACTCAAGTGGCGAACGCGTTTCCTGCTGGTGCGCGGGTGCGCGGTGACTCCGTCGTGATCATCGATGGAATCGCACAGGTGGACCTCACCGGGTTTACTCCGCCGACCCATGCAGATGAACGGAAGATGCTTGACCAGCTACTCGCGAGCTTGCAAGCAGTGCCTGGATGCTCAGGTGTGCGGCTCTCCATTGACGGTGTGGTCATTGCTGAAGACCAAGAAACCGATCAGAAGTCAAAGCCACAGGCTCGCGGTAGACAGCTCATTGGCGCCCGTGAAGATGGCTTCGGCCCGATTTCGAATGGGGTCGTGCACCCCATGGCAAACCTGAGCGCTGCGATCACCGAGCTCGAACCAGATGCTGTCTCTCTCGGACGTAACGACGCGCTTGCCGCGGTGCGCCATGAGGGGGGAGTCAGCCTGGTTACACAGTCCGAAACGTCCATCATTGACAGCCGCGCGCAATTGCTCGAGCCGAGCATCGACGACTGGGACTGGGCATGGACAGTGGCAGCAGATGCCCCTTCCCTCGCACGCCTCACCTCAGACACGGGCGAACAAACCGATATGCGCCTGCCATGGCCCAATACCGGCGAGGTCGTAGCGGTACGGGTGGCGCCAGGTGGAAATCTCATTGCGGCGCTCATGCAAGACGGCTCGAACAGCGTTGTACTTGTCGCTGGAATAACGCGAGATGAAACGGGCCGGCCGATCGGGATTGCTGAGAAGGCCGTTGAAGCGCTCTGGACCTCCGGGGGTCCCATCGACCTCGACTGGATTGACCACACTCGTTTTGCGGTGCTCACAGGAACGAACAGTTCGACCTCAAAGGTGACCGTTGGTGGCGTTGGCGTGTTCTCATACGAGCAGGGAAGCGTGCCTGACGGAATCCAGATTTCCGGCAGTGGCGGTCGTGCACAGCTTCGCGTGCGTAGCGCGTCCGACTTCGTGTTCGCGCCCCAGGGCGGTGGTTGGCAGCGTGTAGAAACCGATGTGACGGCGCTCGCCACCAGAGGGTAGACACCAGAAATTCGCATGCTCGACTCATACGAGGGTCTTGCCATGGCTCCCAGAAGAGCGGAGTATGAGGATATGACTGAAACTCGAGGTGTCCCAGCCCATGCCGATGCACGCGTCGCTGGTGCGACCGATGCCGATGTCGTTGACCAGCAAGCCGGCCACTCTGCGGTCTTGTTTGCGACATTCCGACTGAGTTCTACTCATCCGATGGTCGTTGATGGCCGAGACGTTGCGAGCGTTGTTCGTGAGTTGGAAGACGTCGTCGAGATCGTTGAGAATGAGGGAGTCCAGCTGCACGGCTGGTACGACGTGAGTGGTTTGCGCAATGATGCGGACCTCATGGTCGTGCTGCACGGGCCGGCTGTCGAAGATCTGCAGTGGGGGTTGCGTGAGATCCGCCGCTCTGGACTCATCCGCCCGCTCATCAGAACCTGGAGTGCTGTTGGCCTCGCGAACGAGTCAGTAGCTTTTGATAGCGCGGCCCAGCCATGGCTGACCGTCTCCCCGGCTTCACCCGGACTCGTGGACTTCGCGGCGTTCGCAGAGTTCCTTGATTTCCCGGACTTCGACGAAGACGGAGCCGACGAGTCGACAACGTCTGCAGCAGACGATGACGATGCAGTGATGCTCGACGGCGATATCGTCGTGCACCAGTTCGCCGGATACGGACTCGGCGATTTCCCCTGGGTGCTGGCAATCGAGGCGGACTATCTTGAAGATCTCTCGAACGTCGTGGGTGAGCTGATGAGTGACAGTGATGGACTCCTGCTTGAAACACCGCGTGTGACGGGACGCCTCCTCGAAACCGCAGAGATCATCGAGGTGCTGCAGTAACTTCGGCCATCTGGCTGGTTTTCCACAGATGCCGAACGTGGAGTGCGGATCAGCTGTGCGCACCACCACAATCGGTGCATGCATGAACGACCCCTCTCACACGATCCGTTGCGTCGTGAACCCACTGGTGTCCTCCGAAGCGTTGTCAGGGAGGTCGCACAAGATTTACTCGCGGTGATCTGGCCTGCCCAGTGCGCCGGGTGTGGGCGCGCGGATAGGGAGGTCTGCGACTCCTGCGCGCAGGGCATTCGTGCCTGCGAGGTGGAGCTGACTGAAGTTGCAGGGCGGTGGCCCCTGTTGGTGTGTGGCCCCTACGAAGGTGTCGTGCGGGATCTGCTTGTGCGCTTCAAGCACGCTGACGAGTTTGGATTGCATCGAGTGTTGGGGGACAGACTCGGAGTGGGGCTTCGAGTCGCCCTGCGGATGGCTACCGCAACAGCCCCAAAGGTGACCGCGAGCGTGCGGGGCACGGCTAGCCCGGCAGCTGAAACGTGGCTTCCGCCGTTGATCGTGCCCGTGCCCTCGCGTCGTTCTCGAGTGCGGAGCCGCGGGTACGCTCACGTCGAGGTGCTCGTGAGGCGCGCACTTCGCAGCATACGACGTGACAGAGTGAACACTCTGCCGCACGATCGACTTTTTCGGGCCGTTGTTTACCGAGGACTCGTTGCTACCCGCGGCCGGACAGGTCAGGTGGGATTGACCTCCCAAGATCGCATGCGAAACGCGCGGCGGATCAAGGTGCCTGCTCGCTGCCAGCGAATATTGCGGGGGCGGCAGGTGGTGCTCGTAGACGACATTGTGACGACAACCGCCACAATTTCGGCGGCAGCAGAGGCCCTCATTGGCGCTGGGGCACAGGTCACTTGTGTTTTAGCTATGTGTCGAGCTGAGAGAAAGGACAGTGTCGAAAAATAGGGGTGGAAAACCGCAAAGTGAACCGAGTAAGGTTCCGGTAAGGCGTTACGGTGCGTCAAACCGAGGCACCCGCCTGAGCTATCACAGGAGGTCACCATGGACGTGCACATCCGAGGCAAGAACGTTGGCGTTACCGATCGTTTCGAGGAGTATGTGAACTCGAAATCGGAGAAGGTTGCCGGTCTGCTTCCGAAAGCGCAGGCATTTGAAGTTACTGTCTCACGGCTCAGTGATCGTAGTCCGAAGCAGGGCGACCGCGTTGAGGTCACCCTCGTCGGCCCAGGCCCGGTCATCCGTTCCGAGGCATCTGGTGGCGACAAGTACTCGGCATTCGACATCGCTTACGCGAAGGTTCTTGAGCGCATCCGCCGACTGAAGGACCGCCAGAATGACCGCCGAGGTCATGGTCGACTGTCGCTCGGTGATGCAGCTGCAGCAGATTTCGCCGGGGTCAGCTTGACGCCAGCTTCTGCAGAGGTGATCGACGCGGTTGCTACCGGTGCTGTGCCTGTTGCAGAGACCGAAGAAGAAGAGGCATACACACCTGTTGTTATCCGCTCGAAGGAGTTCCCTGCTGAGCAGCTGTCGGTTGACGCGGCGGTCGATCAGATGGAGCTCGTTGGGCACGACTTCTTCCTCTTCATTGAGGAGACCTCGGGTAAGCCTTCGGTGGTGTACCGCCGTAAAGGTTGGAACTACGGCGTCATCTCGCTGAGCGAAGAAGACTGACACTGTAAACCAGTAACCGAACGGGGTGGCGGATCTCAGGATCCGCCACCCCGTTCGTACTGTTCAGAGCTGCACGCGAAAATAATGCGTGAATTCTGGAGATTCAGTACAGCTTTCTCAGCTGCTAGCAACAGACCTGGTTGCTAAGCTGAAGGGAAGTTGTCACATTTTGGCAACGACGGTGCCGTGTAAAGGCGGATCATCGCTATTACCGTACAGGAGACACACGTGGCGACAGTTTTCGAGAAGATGCTTCGGATGGGCGAAGGCCGTGTGCTGAAAAAGCTTCAGCGCCAGGCAAAGCTCATCAACGATCTCGAATCCGGCATTCAGGAACTCACCGACGAGGAACTGAAGAGCGAGACGACTGAGTTCCGCGCGCGCTTGGAGGCAGGCGCGACGCTTGATGATCTGCTTCCCGAAGCGTTTGCGGTGGTTCGTGAGGCAGCGCGCCGAACGCTCGGCCTGCGTCACTTTGATGTGCAGCTGATCGGTGGCGCAAATCTGCACCTCGGCAACATCTCGGAGATGAAGACCGGTGAGGGTAAGACACTGGTCGCGACGCTCCCTGCATACCTCAACGCCCTCACGGGCAAGGGCGTGCACATCATTACCGTGAACGACTACCTCGCGACTTACCAGAGTGATCTCATGGGCCGCGTCTTCCGCGCACTTGGCATGACGACTGGCTGCATTATTGCGGGCCAAGATCCCACGGAGCGTCGTGAGCAGTACAACGCAGACATTACCTACGGTACAAACAACGAGTTTGGCTTTGATTACCTGCGCGACAACATGGCGAACACTGCCGCTGAGCGTGTACAGCGCGGCCACAACTTCGTCATCATCGATGAGGTCGACTCGATCCTGATCGATGAGGCACGTACCCCGCTCATCATCTCTGGTCCTTCGTCAGGCGAAGGAAACCGTTGGTTTGCTGAGTTCGCACGTATCGTGAAGACCCTTGAGCCGGGCGTTGACTACGAGGTTGACGAGAAGAAGCGCACCGTTGGTGTGCTTGAACCTGGCATTGAAAAGGTTGAAGACTACCTCGGCATTACCAACCTGTACGAGTCGGTGAACACCCCGCTGATTTCGTTCCTGAACAACTCGATCAAGGCACGCGCTCTCTTCACGCGTGACAAAGACTACGTTGTGCTCAACGGTGAGGTACTCATCGTTGACGAGCACACTGGTCGTATTCTGGCAGGTCGTCGATACAACGAAGGCATGCACCAGGCCATCGAGGCGAAGGAAGGTGTGCAGGTCAAGGCAGAGAACCAGATGCTTGCCACCGTGACCCTGCAGAACTACTTCCGCCTGTACGAGAAGATCTCGGGTATGACCGGTACGGCAGAGACCGAGGCCGGCGAGTTCATGTCGACGTACAAGCTCGGCGTCGTGCCTATTCCGACCAACCGTGCAATGCAGCGCAAGGACCAGCCCGACTTTGTCTTCAAGTCTGAAGAAGCAAAGTATGCAGCGGCCGTTGCAGACATTGCCGAACGCCATGAAGCAGGCCAGCCAGTACTCGTCGGTACCACGAGCGTCGAGAAGAGCGAGTACATCTCGCGCCTGCTCGCGAAGGCTGGTGTACGCCACGAGGTGCTGAACGCGAAGAACCACGCTCGTGAAGCTTCGATCATCGCGCAGGCAGGTCGCCTTGGCGGCGTGACAGTCGCAACCAACATGGCTGGTCGCGGTACTGACATCATGCTCGGTGGCAACGCCGAGTTCCTTGCTGTGCAGGAGATGACTGCGCGCGGATTCTCAACCGAGGAAGATCCCGAAGCATACGAAGAAGCTTGGGATGACGTCTTCGAAGCCGTGAAGGCGGCTGTTGCTGAAGAGGCTGAGAAGGTTACTGCTGCTGGTGGCCTGTACGTTCTCGGCACCGAGCGTCACGAATCGCGTCGTATCGATAACCAGCTGCGTGGCCGCTCCGGTCGTCAGGGCGATCCCGGTGAGAGCCGTTTCTACCTGTCGCTCGCAGACGACCTCATGCGCATGTTCAACTCTGGTGCAGCCGCTGCACTGATGGGTCGTGACGGATTCCCTGATGACCTCGCAATTGAGTCGAAGGTTGTCTCGCGCGCAATTCAGAGCGCACAGAGCCAGGTTGAGGCTCGCAACGCAGAGATCCGCAAGAACGTTCTGAAGTACGATGACGTCCTCGATCGTCAGCGTAAGTCGATCTACGGCGACCGCGCACAGATTCTTGACGGCGAAGACATTGCACAGCGCGTCACTCAGTTCCGTGAGCAGACGATTGATGCGATCGTCGATACCCACGGTGCCGATGGCAACTGGGACTTTGACGCGCTCTGGACTGACCTCAAGCAGCTGTACCCCATCGGCATCACCGCCGACGAGGTCCTTGCTGAGGCTGGTGGATCCGCGTCCCGAATCGATCGTGATTTCTTGGCGCGTGAGATCCGTTCAGATGCTGAAGTCGCATACAAGAATCGCGAAGACCAGCTCGGCAGCGAAGCGACTCGTGAGTTCGAGCGCCGAGTCGTGCTGACGACGATTGACCGCCGCTGGCGCGATCACCTCTACGAGATGGAATACCTCAAGGAGGGCATCGGCCTTCGTGCGATGGCACAGCGCGATCCGCTCGTTGAGTACCAGCGCGAGGGGTACTCGATGTTCGAGGGAATGATGGGCCAGATCAAGGAAGAAGCGACAGGCTTGCTCTTCAACCTTGAGGTGCAGGTGCGCCCCGCAACCGAGGATCACGACCACGTGCACCTCTCAGGTGGCGGCCTTGACGAGACCACCACTCCTGACGCATCGAAGCTGAGCTATAGCGCTCCGACTGAAGACGGTGACGCGAAGGTCAGCGGCGCAGGCGCCCCAGCTGAGAACGTTCAGGGCAGCCGCGGTGCATTCGGCCAGCAGACCGGTGCTGACGCAGGCTCAAATCGCGCACAGCGTCGCCAGCAGAAGAAGAAGTAACGACACCCCCATTAACCCGTAACTGCGGTCGCCAACGCGGTGCCCGCAGGGAGAAAAGATATGTCTGATACACAGAAGAAGCTCACGAAAAATGAGCGTCGCGAGCAGGCGCGCGAGCAGGCACGCAAGGCGCGCGCTGCTGAGAAGCGCCGTGAGAAGCGTTCACGTCTGTTCATCCAGGGCGGCGTTGTCGTCGGAATCATCGCGATTCTGGCAATCGTAGGCGTCGTGATCTCGACGAGTATGAAGCCTGCCGGACCCGGCCCAGAAAACATGGCCACCGGCGGCATCATCTTTGGCAAGGACCTTGAGGTCGTCAAGAGCAAGGCGATGCAGGACCCCACTTCGGAGCGTAAGGCGCCCGAGGTAGAGCGAAGCAAGCTGCCCATCGACATGACGATCTATGTCGACTACATGTGCCCTGCGTGTGGCGCATTCGAGGGACAGTACGGTTCAATTCTTGAGCAGTACGTCGGCAGTGGCGATGTGCAGCTGCAGGTATACCCCGTGACCTTCCTTGACCCGCAGTCGAGCGGCACCCGCTACTCAACTCGTGCGGCGAACCTCATGGGTTGTGTGGTTGAACAGCAGCCTGAATTCGCCTTCAAGCTCCACAACACACTGCTGAGCGAAGACGTCCAGCCGGCAGAGGGTTCGACCGGTCTCACTGACCAGGAACTCCTCGATGTGGCAAAGTCGGTTGGCGTAGATGCGACGTCTGAGCTGAAGAACTGCATGCAGGAACAGCGCTTCCGCGGATTCTTCGATGCGAACTACAGCACGCTGAGCGAGTACGGCGTTCCTGGCCTCGCCGATGGTGCGCGCCTCATCGGTAACCCGAGCACTGGTGAACTGCAGCCTGAGGGCAAGCAGGCCCTGGTCAGCACCCCCACGGTAATCGTGAATGGTCAGCAGTGGAGCCCGAACCGCGATGGTGATCTCGAGCAGTACATCCTGAAGCTCAAGAGCGAAATTGAGCAGCAGGCCGCGACAAATGAGACAGCGACCGCCGAATAGCACTATGCTGTCAGAGGGCGGTCATTGATCGCCCTCTGCACGCCGCCTTAGCTCATCTGGTAGAGCAGCGCCCTTGTAAAGCGCAGGTGGTCGGTTCGAGTCCGACAGGCGGCTCCATGAAACCCCCACTTCGGTGGGGGTTTCTGCGTGTGTGTGGGTCTTGCGTATTCGGCGACATGCCGATGCGCGCGAAACGTCATGAAAAGTTTTGCGGGAGAGCGGTCGGATGCACATGGTGTGCTTCGTGGCTGGTGGGTCTGGGAGTTTTCGGAAGCTCACGCTTTGCGCTCTGCCGGACTGCTTCTGTTCCCGGACGCGGCGGTAAACTACACGAATGAATAACGCGGCATCAGGGCGAAGGTCAGCACGCACGCCTGTGTGGGCCGCGCTGCTGTTGTCTGGCTTCGCGGGAATGCTCGTTGCCACACAGTCGCGCATGAATGGACAGCTGAGTGTTGAGATCGGCAACGGCTACGTCGCTGCGGCGATCTCATTTACGATCGGCCTGGTGATCGTTTCGGCAATTGTCGCCTGCTCGCCGAAGGGGCGACGTGGCATTGGCCGTGTCCGTAAAGAAATCACCACAGGTAGGCTTCCAGTTTGGGCCCTCTTTGGTGGCCTCGGCGGAGCGCTCTTCGTGCTCGGCCAGGGAACCATTACGCCGATCGTTGGTGTCGCGCTGTACACGATCGGAATTGTTGCAGGCCAGGTCATTGGTGGCCTCGTACTGGACACGACGGGCCTCGGCCCTGGCGGGCGCATGCGGACCTCTCCGACCCGTCTCACTGGCGCGACACTGGTGATTATCGCGGTTGCGATCACTGCGTTCGCCGATATACATGACTGGATTGGACTGCTCTGGTTGGTGCTGCCAATACTGTTCGGTGCGGCAGTGTCGATGCAATCAGTTGCGAACGGACTGGTGCGATCCGCCGCTCAGAGCGCCCTGACCGCCACGTTTGGAAACTTCATCGTCGGCGCTTCGACCCTCTGCGTTGCTGCGCTGGTGTCGGTGCTTCTCAACGGTCTTCCTGAAAGCTTGCCTGCGACGCCGTGGCTGTACTTTGGTGGCCCGATTGGCGTGCTCTTTATCGCGATTGCTGCGGCGCTCGTGCGAACGGCTGGGGTGCTCATGCTCAGCATGTCCAATGTCGCGGGACAGCTCGTGGCAGCAGTTGCGTTTGAGGTCTTTCTCCCGCTCTCAGCTGGTGTCACGGTATCTCTGTTGTGCGGGGCAGTGATTGCTTTGCTCGGCGTGGTGGTCGCGGCGCTGCCGAGCAAGCGGACCGCTGCGTAGACGCGAAACACTTCTGTGCGCTGAGCAACGCAGAGCTCAGCGCACAGAGCGCGTTACAGCGCAGTGAGCGCCCGGTCGAGGTCGAGCGGACGCCGGAACTTCGGACGAGCTTCCTCGCCAGGGATCCCTCCGATGTACAACCAGCCAAGAAGGTATTCCTCTGGCGCGAGTCTGTGCGCGCGGTGTACTGGCGCTGACCGAGTATGTGGCCCGCTCCGCCAGATTGATCCCCAACCTGCCTCGTGTAATGCGAGGCCGAGCAGGTGGGCTGCGCCGGAAGCCGCTGCCTCTTGTTCCCACAGGGGAGCCTTAGGGTGCGTGCGTGGACTCACCACAATCGCGAGAATGAGGGATGCTCGCTGTGCCTTCGACACAAACTTTGCGGTGTGAGCGAGCTCGCGATCGGCTGACATCGGAGTATCACGGGTTGCAGCGGCAGCCTCAGCGAGCGCGAATCCGAGGCCGTCTCGTGCATCGCCGCGCAGTTCGATAAAGCGCCACGGGCGCAGTGCAGCGTGGTCAGCAACCGAAGCGAGCGGCGCGATGAGTGTCTGGAGCTCGGTGGTCGTTGGTGCCTGTGGGGTCACCTTTGAGTATGATCGTCGGGCGCGGATCGCCTCAAGCGCTGGCTGCATACCAGTCATGTGTTCTTCTGTGGTGTGTGACGGGGTCACTCTGCCTCCGGGGTGAATGCCAGCGATACCGAGTTCATGCAATACCGATCACCGGTTGGGGTTCCAAAGCCATCGGGGAAGACATGGCCGAGGTGGGAGCCACAGTTCGCGCAGCGCACTTCCGTGCGCACCATGCCGAGGGAGCGGTCTTCGAGAAGCTCGACTGCTCCCTCGCGAATGCTCTCGTAGAAACTTGGCCAGCCGCAGCCCGAGTCAAACTTGGTTCCTGCGAGGAACAGTTCGTTGCCGCATGCCCTGCAGGTGTACAGGCCTGCGCGTTCTTCGTCGAGGAGTTCGCCGGTCCAGGCACGTTCGGTGCCACCCTTGCGAAGCACATCAAACTCGGTCGGTGAGAGCAGATTGCGCCACTCATCACTGCTGCGCTGTAGCGGGTAATCAGCTGATTCAATCGGCTTGCTCATGTGAATTCCTCCCCGTAATAATGCCTACAGTGTAGGCGAGATATCGCAATGTTTTGTCTTGAACGCGAAGCCTATGTGCTTGCCAACTTGCATCATCAGATGATATTCGTCAGACTAATAGATGGTTCAAGAGAGTAAGGGTAGCCTAACCACCCTCTGATCTTGATGTTCATCCGTCTGAATGCAGGGAGTTTCTTGCGCATGTTTGCCCGTCTCAAAGCGCGTGGTGCGGTCGCCGCGGTGCTTGTTTCAGCATTGGTGGCTGGAGGTGCCTTCCTCGGGGGAGGCGCAGCCTACGCAGCTACTCCCGAGTCCGTCGCAGTAAGCAACAGTGCCGAGACGCAGGAGGCAGCGGCAAACGCTGCTGACGGCGCAGAGACTGAGGCGAGCACAGACGCTTCTCGGCCTGCTGAAACCGGCGATGTCGCGGATCAGGGCGGCGGAGCCGCGCCGAGCGAAAGCGCTGGCGAGTCCTCTTCCGAGGAGACCGCAGCAGAAACCACCGATGAGGGCGCTGTAGACGAGAACACCGCACCTGTTGAAGAGCCAGCGGCTCCGGCAGAGGCGCGCAGCGCGAAGGCAGCTCTGCCGGCGTCGCTTGAGACGGTGCGCGAAAATGGCGGGCAGCTCAGCTGGAACTTCACTGACAGCTGGGTGAGCTACCTGAACGGCTTTGGCGGAACAATTACGCCGTATGGCGGTGCGACCGCCGGTGACAACGGGCTCATCAACTTCCCTGAGGCTGCATCGACCGCATATGACGCTCAGGCTGGCACGGGCGTCATCGCCTACACCGGCGGTGTCGAATGGGACAACCCGAAGCACGGCTTCACCATCGCGATGCAGAACCTGCAGATGAAGGTTGCGGCTGACGGATCCGCGACCCTGAGTGCAGAGACCAGCAAGACTGACACCGATGGTGCGGCGGCAATTGAACGCGTGGAAATCGCGACAGTCGCGGCACTTGGTACCGCAACCGATGAGTCTGACATGCGCACATGGTCGGGCGTCGCAGCGAACTTCGTCACTGGTCTGAAGCCCGCAGGGCTCTCCAAGTACGATGGCAAGACTGCATCGCCAATCACACTTTCGACTTCGGTTCCGGCCGCTCCTGAAACCGTGTGGAATCCTGCCATTCAGGTGTTCCTTGGCGATTCGAAGACGCCGCTCGCAGCTGGTGCGAAGGTGAACAAGGGCGATGTCCTGACGATTAAGGGCACCGGCTTCGACCCCGCGTCGAACGTCGGCGGCTACGGAATGCCGATTCCGAGCACGCTGTCGCAGGGTGCGTACGTTGTCTTCGGCAAGTTCGCCGATACTTGGCGTCCTTCAGAGGGCGCCAAGGGCGCCGCGCGCGCAGCTGGTCCACAGGGCTGGGTGCTGCCCGAGTCTGTCGTTAATCAGGTTGATGCAAAGTACCAGGACACGATCCGCGGCCAGTGGGTACAGCTCGCTGACGACGGTTCATGGACTGCGAAGCTGACCCTTGCTGATCCGGCAAAGGCTGGAACTATCACCAGCGGTGATTATGGCGTGTACACCTACGGTGCTGGCGGCGTTGTCAATGCGTCGCAGGAGCTCAAGCTTGCACTTGACTACGCTGACTCGGCGCGCACGTTTACACCTGAGATGCAGGTGTTCCTTGGCGATTCGAAGAAGCCGCTCGCGGCTGGTGCGAAGGTGAACAAGGGTGATGTCCTGACGATTAAGGGCACCGGTTTTGACCCCGCGTCGAACGTCGGTGGTTACGGAATGCCGATTCCGAGCACGCTGTCGCAGGGTGCGTACGTTGTCTTCGGCAAGTTCGCCGATACTTGGCGTCCTTCAGAGGGCGCAAAGGGCGCTGCACGTGCCGCTGGTCCGCAGGGCTGGGTGCTGCCCGAGTCTGTTGTTAATCAGGTTGACGCGAAGTACCAGGACACGATTCGTGCGCAGTGGATTGAACTCGCGGCCGATGGCTCGTGGACAGCGAAGCTGACCCTTGCTGATCCTGCAAAGGCTGGAACCATCGCCAGCGGTGACTACGGTGTGTACACCTATGGCGCCGGCGGCGTGGTCAACGCCTCACAGGAGCTCAAGCTTGCACTTGACTACACCGATGAGCAGCGAGTCTTTACTCCTGAAATCCAGGTATTCCTTGGCGATTCGAAGAAGCCGCTCGCCGCAGGCACGAAGGTCTACAAGGATGATGTCCTGACGATCAAGGGCACCGGCTTCGATCCGGCGTCAAACGTCGGTGGCTACGGAATGCCGATTCCGAGCACGCTGTCGCAGGGTGCGTACGTTGTCTTCGGTAAGTTCGCCGATACTTGGCGTCCGTCAGAGGGCGCAAAGGGCGCTGCACGTGCTGCTGGTCCGCAGGGCTGGGTGCTCCCTGAATCTGTCGTGGATCAGGTCGATGAGAAGTACCAGGACACGATTCGTGCGCAGTGGGTTGAACTCGCGGCCGATGGTTCATGGACTGCGAAGCTGACGCTTGCTGATCCTGCAAAGGCTGGAACCATCGTTAACGGTGACTACGGTGTATACACGTACGGTGCCGGTGGCGTGGTGAATGCGTCGCAGGAGCTCAAGCTTGGTCTCGACTACGTGAATGATGTGCGCCAGTCCGGTCCGTCACTGCAGGTATTTGTTGGTGATTCAAAGACTCCGCTCAAGAAGAACGCGACTGTTTACAAGGGCGACGTACTCACCATTAAGGGAGCCGGTTTCGACCCAGAAGCAAACGTTGGTGGTCGTGGCATGCCCGTGCCGAAGCATCTTCCACAGGGCAGCTACGTCGTATTTGGCAAGTTCGCACCAAACTGGAAGCCCTCTGCCGACGTTGCATCAAGTCAGCGCGTGGTGAGCTCGCAGGGCTGGGTGCTGACAGAGTCAGTGCTCAACCAGGTTGACCCCAAGTTCCAGGGAACAATTCGTGATCAGTGGGTGCCGTTCGCTGAGGATGGCACTTGGGAAGCCAAGCTGACTGTCAGTGATTCCGAAAAGGCAGCAGCACTGCTCGACGGGCGCTACGGCGTGTACACCTATGCAGCTGGTGGCATGAAGAATGCTGAGGAAGAGCTTGAACTCAACCTGCGGTATGTCGACAGCGAGCGCCCCGAGGGCACCATGGGTGACCCTGAGATCCGCGTCTACAAGGCAGACGGCGTGACCTTGCTGGGCAACAGTGAGGTGCACGAGGGCGACAAGCTTGTCGTCAAGGGCAGCGGCTTCGACCCATACGCGAATCTCGGTGGCATTGGCCAGCCGATTCCTGCAGACAAGCCGCAGGGCACGTTCGTTGTCTTCGGTAGCTTCGCTGACAAGTGGCAGCCCTCGCAGGGTGCGACATCTGCTGAACGTACTTGGAACAAGGAAAGCCGCGCATGGTTGCTTGCGAAGGACACCCTCGAGCACGACGTTCCGGATGAACACCGCGCCTTGATCGAGCAGCAGTGGGCTGAACTCGACCCGATCACTGGCTCGTTCACCGCAACGATTACCGTGAAGCAGCCTGAGAAGGCACTTGCGAACGGCAAGTACGGCATCTACACCTACGCAGGTGGCGTGAACACCGAGAACAAGCATCAGGAGCTTCGTAGCCTGGTCAACTTTACGGGAAAGCCTGAACAACCCAAGCCGCAGCCAAAGACTGGTGGCCTGCAGTGGGGTGTCAAGGGCAGCTTCGTGAACTACATCGAGAACCAGTCAGGCGATGGCAAGGTCACACTGGGCGGTAGCGCCAAGCGCAACGGCGATGTATTCAGCTTTGTTCAGCAGAAGGGTGGCACCTGGAACGCCGATAAAGCAACCGGCGAGGCTCGCTACTCGGGAAGCGTCACGTTCTCTGCGCACAAGGGTGAGCTCTTCTTGCTCGTGCAGGACCCCATCATTACGGTGAAGAACGAGACAACCGCCGTCATGACCGCGGTAACGCTCGATGATAAGGGCAAAGAGACACGAATTCCGTTTGTCGATATCGCGCTTCCCAAGAAGACAGTTGACGACAGTGGCTCGGTGACTTGGACTGACGCGAAGACTACGCTGCGCGCAGAAGCAGTCGGTGTCTTCCAGCAGTACAAGGCAGGCGAAGCGCTCGACCCCGTGACCTTTACAGTCGGTAAAGCATCTGAAACGGTCGAGCCGACGAAGCCTGTCGTAAAGCCGACAAAGCCGACTCCGAAGCCGAAGCCGAAGCCCATCGTGGTTCCCACTGGTACCGAGAAGCAGCCCGGCTCCCTGACCTGGGGTATCTCAAGCGGATTCGCTGGGTACACGACCGGCAAGATCGCAAAGGGTGCCGTCACCTCTGACGGTGTCGGACGGAGCGGTGGGGCGTACGTCTTCCCGCAGGCTTCGAGCAGCTGGAACACTGCCTCGCAGACCGGTACCGTGCAGTTCTCGGGCGTCGTGACCTTCACCGGCCACAAGGGCGCAATGGTTGAGACCTTCAGCAACCCAGTGATCACGGTGAACAGTGCATCATCGGGAACATTGAACGCTGGCGGTCGCACCTTCTCGTTGGACCTCGGCTCCGCAAGCAAGGTGGTCGGGGCAAACGGTGAAGTCACCTGGAACGGCGTCTCTGTCGGTGGCGCGATCTCCGGTGGTGGCTCTGCCGGCGGCGGCAGCGGCGCAGGCTCCTTCTCGGCCGATCCGCTCTCGTTCACGGTAGGCGCAGCAAACTCAGCCAACTACGGTTCGACTGAGCAAACTGCACCGAGCACGAAGCGTACGGCGGCAGATACTCCACCCGCTACGACCGGCATCAAGCTCATCACTGATAAGAAGAAGCTGATTCCGGGCGCAGAGATCGAGTTTGAAGCGACTGGCTTTGAACCCAACGAGCGTGACATTCTCGTGGTGCTCTACTCGGATCCGATCGTCCTTGATGATGCAGCAGGCGCTGATGAGAACGGCGTTGTCCGTTGGATCGGCAACTTGCCAAAGGACCTGAAGCCGGGCGAACACACGCTCACCCTGCAGGGCAGCAAGAATGCCGGTGTGGTGATGACGGTATTGAGTAAGGAAGAAGCGAAGGCGAAAGCCAAGGCAGAGCTCACCGCAGAACCCATGACAGCGCAGAGTGGTATGTCTGCGAAGGCAGAGTCCGGTAACCTCGCGGATACCGGCAGCCAGCTTTGGATCTGGTGGACTGCAGCGATTGTGCTGCTCGTCCTCGCGGTCATCGGTGCAGCACTCGTTGTGCGCCAGCGCCGAACCATCGAGTAACACCAACACCGCAGAGGGGCCTGTTCACGATCATGTGGGCAGGCCCCAACTGTTCGATACGATTTGTGTGACCGTCTGGAAGGACTGATCCTGATGAACGAAAACCCCACCGCACTGCGTCGCGCAACCGCGACCGGCACGAAGCTTGCAGTCGCGGCCGCAATCGCAGGAGGCGCACTTGCTGCACCTACAATGGCGACGGCAGCGCCGCTATCGGCTCATGAAGGGCACGAAGCAACCGCTGCCACCACCTGCACGGTTGCATCAGCTGACCTGCACTGGGGCGTGAAGTCACGCTTCCGCGCATACATCAGCGGCACGATTGCGAACGGTGAGTGGACCGTCAGCGACGACATGAAGTATGAAACTCCCGATTTCATTTGGAACAAGTCTGTCGGTGCGTTCCCAGCTGGTTTCGCCGACGGTCTCATCAGTTTCACCGGCGCGGTGCACTTCACCGGACACGAGGGTGCCCTGCAGTTTGACCTTGCGGACCCCGTCATCGAATTTGAGGGCGCAGATACCGCGTACCTCGCATTGAAGATCGGTGCGACCGATACCGGTGACGCGAGCGCGGTGCAGACGACCTCGATGCGTGTTGCAAAGATGGATCTCACCACCTCGCTCTCGGCAGAAGGCACCGAGCTCAAGATTGATGGCGCGCTCCCACGCCTCACCGCAGAGGGCGCTGCTGCCTTCAACGGCGAATACGGTTCGTACGTGGCGGGTGAAGAGCTCGACCCGATCAACCTCACGGCAACCGTCACCGGCTGTGAGCTCGGCGCTGTCGTCGCAGAAGAAAAGCCAGCTGAGCCGGCTGACGACGCCAAGCCGGAGGTCGTAGCAACCAAAGAAGACGAGCAGCAGATCCCCTGGATCCCCATTGTCATTGGCGGCATTGCGCTCATCGTGATTGGTGTCACCGGTGGCATGCTCATTGGCGGCCGCAAGAAGAAGCCTGCGCAGGAAACACCTGCACAGGACGAGACAGCGGCAGAGTAATTTCACAGCACAGCGGCCGAATCCGGGATACCGGGTTCGGCCGCTGTGTGTTTCCCTGCGGACATTGTGAGGCGGATCCCGGACGCTCGCAGCAGAGCAGAGCAGAGCAGAGCAGAGCAGAGCAGAGCTGATCCGCGCCCCAAATTGTGGGCCGAGGCGCAGGACATTGCCTGGTCTGTACAGCGAGAGACGAACTAGCCGCGCAGCGGCAGCACGATCCCCTTGCCCGTCACAGGATGCGTGATGACCTCAACCGGAGTCTCATAGACGTCGGTGAGGATCTCAGAGGTGAGAATCTGCTCGGGGGTATCGCACGCAACGATCTTGCCCTTGCGCAGTAGTGCGATGCGATCTGAATATGCCGCGGCAAGGTTCAAATCGTGCAGCACGACGATGACCGCGTCGCCCGCCTGCGCGCGCTCGCGGGCGAGGCTGAGCACGGCTTCCTGATGCTTGAGATCAAGCGCCGCAGTCGGCTCGTCGAGCATGAGCATTCCCGTGCGACCAGCGATCACTCGTGCGAATGCGGTGCGGGCACGCTCGCCGCCGGAGAGCGACGGCACGCGGCGACTCCCGAGGTGTGAAATATCAGCGGCAGCGATGCCCTCGGCGATCGCCTCGTTGTCCTCGTCCTCAAGATCGGTGCGGCGCCAGGGCGCACGGCCCATCTCGACAACCTGATGAACGGTAAACGGGAAGAGCAACTGATTGTCCTGCAAAAGCACACCACGGCGGCGGGACAGGTCAAGGAGAGACCAGTCAGAGATCTCCTTGCCGTGGAACTTCACCTTGCCTTCGTCAGGCTCCATGTCGCCAGAAAGTAGGCTCAGCAGAGTCGACTTACCGGCACCATTCGGGCCGAGCAGCGAGAGTACCTCGCCAGCGCGAAGCTCAATGTTGACGCTGTCGAGAAGGCGACGTCCACCGCGAATCAGTGTGACGTTCTCTGTCGCGCAGATAACGGTACCTGCTGAGATGCGCTCTGGGAGTGCGTGATGTCGGGCAGCCATTTATCCCCACCCTCCATTCCGCTTGCGGGTTCGTCGCAGGAGCCAGAAGAAGAAGGGGCCGCCGACGATGGCAGTGAGCAAACCGATCGGTAGCTCGGCCATGGGCACGATTGTGCGGGCTGCGAGATCCGCCACCGTCATCAGCAGCGCGCCACCGAGTGCAGACGCGGTCACGAGCGGCAGGTGAGCTGGGCCGATGAGTCCGCGCATAAAGTGCGGAACAACGAGGCCAACAAACGAAATGATGCCGGCGAAGGCAACCGAAGCGCCAACGAGCAGCGACACCACGAAAATCATGAGAATGCGCAACAGTTCAACGTTCACGCCGAGGTGACGAGCGTTGCGTTCACCGAGCGCGAGAAGGTCGAGCTTGCGAGCCGAGAAATATGCGGCGAGCATGCCGACCAAAATGATGGGCGTGATCACTAGGACCTGTGACCAGCGGCTGCCCTGGAAACTTCCGAGCTGCCAGAACACGATCTGTTCACGAGACTGCGTATCACCGAGGAAGGTGAGGAGCGCGATGCCCGCGCCACCAATCGCGTTCACCGCGATACCGGTGAGTACGAGCGTGACCACCTCGGTGCGACCGTCGGCACGGCTCATTGCATACACGGTAAACGTCGCAGCAAGACCTGCCAGGAACGCGAGGATCGCAGTGGTCCACTCGCCAAAGATGGTGAGGCCGAAGACGATGGAGAGGCCAGCGCCGACAGCTGCACCAGAGGAAATACCGATGACACCGGGTTCAGCGAGCGGGTTGCCGAAGATCGCCTGCATGATGAGGCCTGAGACAGAGAGGCCGATGCCCACCAGCATGGCCATTGCGATACGCGGGAAACGGATGCCCCACAGCGTCGCGTCACCCGTCGGGTGCGAGGGCATCGGGAGAATGTCGATGCCAACTTTGTGCAGCACAGAACCGAGCACCTCGCTCGGCGGAATTGCGAGCTGACCGGTGCCTGCAGAGACCAACACCGCGACGATAAGACCCACCGACAGCAGTGTGAAGAGTGTGGTGGTGCGCAGCGCGTGACGCGATACAGCTGGGCTGTCGGACGGCTTCTTTCGCACGAACGTCGCTTTCTAGACCAGAGCGGAGTGGCTGCAAAGGAGCCGATGACAAACAGAAGTTCCAGGGGAACTCTCATTTCATCATATCTTTTAAAGGTTAGGCTTGCTGAGTTGTCCATCGGAAGGGGATCATGTCCACCACAACCGCTGTTCGTCGACGTATTGTCGGTCCGCTCGCGATCGTTGCTGCGCTGACCCTTGGGCTCACCGGCTGCCAGGTGGGTACTGAGCCCGGAACCACCGATGCAAACGTGCACGAAAAAGTTGAGCTTCCTCCGATCAGCTCGTTGACACCATTGGCGGATCCCACCGCATATGTCGGCCCGACCAGCGTCGTGGTGTCAGGCCCAGAAATGGAGCCGCTGAGCGATACTCCTGAGCCTGTTCTGCCCGCCACGGTCGTTTCGAAGGACCGCGGCGGCGACAAGGAAGTTACCGTCACCGATGACTCGCGGATCATCGCGCTCTCACAAACCGGTGAAATCGCTGAGATCATCTACACGTTTGGCCTGGGGGACAACCTCGTTGGGCGTGATGTCTCAACTGAGTTCCCAGGTTCGGAAGACCTTCCGCTTGTCACCAAGGGTGGCCATGAGATCGACGCAGAGACGATCATGAGCCTGAACCCGACCGTCATCATTACTGATGGCTCAATCGGACCGCTCGACGTGCTGTTGCAGCTGCGCGACCTCGGGGTCCCAGTCGTAATGGTTGACCGTGCGGTTGATCCAGAGACTTCATTCAATGCCTCGAAGCAGATCGCGGCCGCGCTGGGTATTCCCTCGGTGGCGGATCAGGTCAACGAACAGCTGGCTACCCAGATTGCAGCAAAGGAAGCCGAGATCGAGCAGCTCGTTCCAGCAGATGAGGAGAAGCGCCCTCGCGTCGCCTTCCTCTACGTGCGTGGTACGGCCGGTATCTACTACCTCTTCGGTGAGGGGTCGGGTGCAGACTCGCTCATCAACTCGGTTGATGCGCTTGATGTTGCGCAGGAGGTCGGCCTGAAGGGTGAAAAGCCCATGACCGATGAAGCGCTTGTCGCGCTGGACCCAGACGTGATTCTCGTGATGACCAAGGGGCTTGAAAGTGCTGACGGGGTGGAAGGACTGCTGAAGGCGCAGCCGAGCATCGCGCAGACCGCTGCAGGCCGAAACAAGCGCATCATTGATATTGATGACACGCAGATGTTCTCGTATACGCAGCGCGCCAACGTCATCGACGGGCTTGCTCGTGCACTGTACGCGCCTGAGTCGCTTGCCGGAATCGGTGGGAACAAGTAACCACTCGGGAGTTCAAGGTGCTTCAGCTGCGTGCTCGCAGTTGAGCAAGGTACGCTGAATGTACTAGGCGGGTCTCCCGCCAGCTATAACCGTGCGATGGGAGAACCCGTGTCAAGCAGTACCGAGGAGAAGCAGGCTCCGAAGCGTGGCCGCCAGGATTACCCGGCTGACCGCTTTGACGTGCTGGAACCCTCGGGTCGTGTCGGCGCGCACCGGGTGAACCCGCGTCCGCGATACGTGTGGCAAGTGCTGATTGCTTGCGTGCTTGGTGTTGCCGTTTTGACTACGGCCGGGGTGCTCTGGCTGACCATCGGTACGGGGTCGTCCAGTTCAGTGGTTGAGAAGGCTCGTAATAACGCCGCTGAGTCGACACAGACGGTGACCGGCAAACTTGATCCAGAAGCTACCGTCGCAATTCTTGAAGGCACTGCGAACGACGGCCAGCTTGCCGCGGCCGTTGATACTGCGATCCGCACTGAAAAGCTCGGCACCGTCACCGCGGCGATGCCTGCGAACACCAACGACATCAAGATTTCGGCTGTCTTCTATACAGACCCCGCCGACGAAGCTGCAGCCATTGGCCTCGGTAAGGAGCTCGGAGGTATCGCGGCATACCGAAACGAAGCTTACGCAGAGTACGAGTCGCAACTGGTCGTGTTGCTCGGAGCTGACTACAAGGGCCCTGGCGCAGACACCGTGCCGCCGGTCGCTGGTGAAGCAGCGAAGACCCCAGCAAGCTAAGTCTGGTTGTTCGCTGCCCGCGAGCGGGATTTCTTGCACTCGACAGGTTCGAGTGCCAGAATTGCATTAGCAGTCGAATCGACTGAGTGCTAGAAGTGAGCGCGGGTACCCCCTGCGCCACGGGTTATCCACGAAACGTCCAGGAGGGCGAACACATGGCAAAGATGATTGCGTTTGATGAGGAAGCACGTCGCGGACTCGAGCGTGGCCTGAACACGCTCGCTGATGCTGTCAAGGTGACGCTTGGCCCGCGCGGCCGCAACGTTGTCCTTGAGAAGAAGTGGGGCGCTCCCACCATCACCAACGATGGCGTTTCGATCGCTCGCGAAATCGAGCTCGACGAGCCTTTCGAGAAGATCGGTGCTGAGCTCGTCAAGGAGGTCGCTAAGAAGACCGACGACGTCGCAGGCGACGGCACCACCACCGCTACTGTTCTTGCTCAGGCAATCGTGCGCGAGGGCCTCCGCAACGTAGCGGCAGGCAGCGATCCCATCGCAATCAAGCGCGGCATCGAGAAGGCTGTTGCAGCTGTCTCGGCTCAGCTCCTCGCTAACGCACAGGAGATCGAGACCACCGACCAGATCGCGGCTACCGCTTCGATCTCGGCAGCTGACGAGCAGATCGGTGCGCTGATCGCAGAGGCTATCGACAAGGTCGGCAAGGAAGGCGTCGTCACTGTTGAAGAGTCGAACACCTTCGGCACCGAGCTCGAGCTCACCGAGGGCATGCGCTTCGACAAGGGCTACCTCTCGGCATACTTCGTCACCGACGCAGACCGCCAGGAAGTCGTCTTCGAGGAGCCTTACATCCTCGTCGTCAACAGCAAGGTCTCGAACATCAAGGACCTGCTCCCCGTCGTTGACCCCGTGATCCAGTCGGGCAAGCAGCTCCTCATCATCGCTGAGGACGTCGAGGGTGAAGCACTCGCTACCCTCGTGCTCAACAAGATCCGCGGCATCTTCAAGTCGGCAGCTGTGAAGGCTCCCGGCTTCGGTGATCGCCGCAAGGCAATGCTCCAGGACATCGCGATCCTCACCGGTGGCCAGGTCATCTCGGAAGAGGTTGGCCTCAAGCTCGAGAACACCACTCTCGACATGCTCGGCACCGCTCGCAAGGTCATCATCACCAAGGACGAGACCACCATCGTTCAGGGTGGCGGCGAGGAAGACGCAATCCAGGGTCGCGTGCAGCAGATCCGTCGCGAGATCGAGAACACCGACAGCGACTACGACCGCGAGAAGCTCCAGGAGCGCCTCGCTAAGCTCGCAGGCGGCGTTGCAGTCATCAAGGCTGGCGCAGCAACCGAGGTTGAGCTCAAGGAGCGCAAGCACCGCATTGAGGACGCAGTCCGCAACGCAAAGGCTGCAGTTGAAGAGGGCGTTCTCCCCGGCGGCGGCGTCGCACTGATCCAGGCTGGTAAGGAAGCATTCGCTACCCTCGAGCTCAACGGTGCAGAAGCTGTTGGCGCAAAGATCGTTCAGACCGCTATCGAGGCTCCCCTTCGCCAGATCGCACTCAACGCAGGCCTCGAGCCCGGCGTTGTTGCTGATCGCGTCGCAAACCTCCCCAACGGTCACGGTCTCAACGCTGCAACCGGCGAGTACGGCAACCTCATCGAGCAGGGCATTCTTGACCCCGCAAAGGTGACCCGTTCGGCTCTCCAGAACGCAGCTTCGATCGCTGGCCTCTTCCTCACCACTGAGGCAGTCGTTGCAGACAAGCCCGAGCCCGCAGGTGCAGCAGTAGCTGATCCCACCGGCGGCATGGACTTCTAAGTCTGAGACGCTTACAGGCGGGGGTCGCACCGAAAGGTGTGGCCCCCGCCTTGTTTTGTCTCTGAGGATGGGGCTAGGCGCGCGCTGGGTTTGGCGCGCGGTGACGGGTTCCCGATTTCTCGAGTTTGTGGGTTGCTCTCGGGCCCCTTGGGTCCCTAATCCCCTGAAAACACCGCTTTCCCCCGAAACGGGGCCTTTCTTGCGCAAGAAATGGGCCTTCTCGCAGGCAAGGCCCGTTCTCGCGGGTGTCAGGGCGTCCGGGGACTCCGGGGACTCCGGGGCGCCGCGCGCTTAGAGTCGCTCTGTATAGAAGGCGCACAACTGCACACACGTGAGCGCACAGTGCACGAGTCTCCACCGCAGCCTCCGCCGCCGCCTCCGCCGCCGCCACCCAAGCCCGTGAAAAGGGGTCGTTCAAACGAAAAGGGTAGTTATTCACGTGAATAACTACCCTTTTCGGCGAGAAGACCCGGATTCGCGGGGCCGGCGTTTGCTCGACTGCGGGGCTGGCGAGAGCCGGCCAGGGCAGGAGAGAGACGGAAACCGCCGCCAGCCCGCGAACCCTACCGCTTCAGCGAGTCGATCGGGACGGTGTCCTGCGACACAGGCGATAGCGGCAGTTCTACGTGGAACGTAGCGCCCCCGCCAGGCGTCTCGCGTGCGTCAACCTTGCCACCGTGCGCCTCGACGATTGACTTCACGATTGCAAGCCCAAGGCCCGAGCCGCCAGTTTCGCGGTTGCGCGAGGTGTCTGCACGCCAGAACCGACCGAAGATCTTGTCACGAATCTGCTCAGGAATGCCTTCACCGTGGTCAACGATCTCAAAGCAAGCAACCGGTGCCGTTCCCTCGGGCACGTCTGGCGTTGAGATGACAATCTCAATCGGACTTCCCTCTGGCGTGTGCCGCATGGCGTTGCCAATGAGGTTGGTCATGAGCTGGCGAACTCGATGCTCGTCACCGCGTACGTAAGGGTCCGTGGGATCCTCAACGACGGTAACTGCGCGATCGGGTGCCTGGGCACCCGCGTCGAGCGCCGCATCGTGTGCGAACTGATTGAGTGGCAGTGCCGCGAGTTCAAGCGGGCGGCGCTCGTCGAGGCGGGCAAGCGCGAGCAGGTCCTCAACGAGTGAGGTCATGCGGATTGCTTCCTTCTCGATGCGGTCCATCGCCTGACCGATCTGTTCCTCGGTCTGCAGCGCACCCATTCGGTAGAGCTCGGCGTAACCGCGCACCGAGACGAGCGGTGTACGCAGTTCGTGGCCTGCGTCACCAACGAAGCGACGCATGCGGCGGATCGTGTGCTCTCTGTCTTCAATCGACCCGTCGAGTCTGTCGAGCATGGTGTTCAAGGACTCGCCAAGGTGGCCCACCTCAGTGTGCGGGCTCGTCACCATGATGCGTTTCGAGTAGTCGCCACGGGAGATCTCGAGAGCAGTTTGTTCGACCTCAGCGAGCGGGAGGAACGTTGTGGTCACGAGCACTCTTGTGAGTGCAGCCCCGAGCAAGATGACGGCGATGCCAAAGCACGTGAAGATCATCACGTACTGGGCGACCATCTGGTTGATCGCTGATGTCGAGGCAGCAATCAGTAGTGCACCGCCAGGCTCACCGTCGACGTAGATCGGGATCGTCACCGCTCGCCAATGCGTGCCGTCGATGCTCTTGAGCTCGAAGAGGTCGCTTGCGTGCTCAATGACCCACGGGAAGTTGAGATCACTGGGAACGAGGGGAAGGTGCTTCCCATCGACGTCTCTGCTGTTGTCGTACCGCACGGTGCCGTCAGAGTTGAGGAGTGCCGTGTAGTAGCGACCGTCGGCAAAGATGACGTCGTTTTGGGTGAGTTGTTTGAGGTCAGCGCCGGTCGCGAGGGCCGGTCCTGGGTCCAGCCGAAGCTGGTTCAGCGTTGCTGTCTGGCTGCTCAGCAGCATCGGGCGGAGCACACCGAGTGTGCCCACGCCCGCCACGATGAGACCGAGGAAGAGAATGAAGACCGTAACGCCGGTGATCTTCGTTCGCAGTGAAACATCGGCCCAGCGTTCGCTGAACGTGCGAAGAGGGTGCACTTACTTCGCTTCCGCCTTGAGCATGTAGCCGAAGCCGCGCTTAGTCTGGATGAGAGATTCATCGGTGAGCGGATCGAGCTTGCGACGCAGGTACGAAACGTACGACTCGACGATGCCAGCATCGCCGTTGAAGTCGTATTCCCAGACGTGGTCGAGGATCTGCGCCTTCGACAGCACGCGGTTTGCGTTCTGCATGAGGTAGCGCAGGAGCTTGAACTCGGTGGGGGAGAGCTCAACGGGGGTGCCGCCGACGGATACCTCGTGGGTGTCCTGGTCCATCGAGATGGGGCCGACCTCAAGCATGGACTCTTCGTCGTCCTGGATCGTGCGACGAAGCACAGCGTTAATGCGGGCGATGATCTCGTCAAGGCTGAAGGGCTTGGTGACGTAGTCGTCGCCGCCGACGTTCAGGCCTTCGACCTTGTCTTCGGTGTCGTCCTTCGCGGTGAGGAAAATGATGGGGGCCGTGTACCCGGCAGAACGGAGGCGCTTGGTGACGCTGAATCCGTTCATGTCTGGGAGCATGACGTCGAGCACGATGAGATCGGGCTCTTCTTCGAGAACTGCGGAGATGGTCTGGGCGCCGTTTCCGACCGCTCGGACTCCGAAACCAGCGAACCGCAGGCTCGTGCTGAGCAACTCGCGGATGCTGGGCTCGTCATCGACGATCAGGATACGGGGGCCCTTGTGCTGAGTAGTCATGTTTTTAGTCTCTGACAGTTTGCTATGAGGTTGCTGGAAGTCTGTGACACTCTACAAGTGCTCAGGCTTCCAGCAACCTCAGCTGCGACTAGTTGCCAGTGACCCAACCAGCCCAGGCGGTCGACATTGCATCGTAGTTCTCGACCCAGAAGTCGACGTTTGACACCTTGCCTGTTTCGAAGCGGGTGCTTGCGAGCCAGTCCGAGAGGAGCGGATCAACATCGGGCTTCGCATCAACGTTGACGGGCGACATGGAGTTGAGCTCAGTCATCGCTGCTTGCTGATCCGCGCCAAGGAAGTAGTTGATCGCTGCGTGGGAAGCAGCGACGTCCTTTGCACCCTTGGGGATTGCGGTTGAGTCGATCGCGACAAGCCATTCGTCCCAGACGGGGGCGATTGGAGCGCCTGCTTCGGCGGCGCCATAGCCGCGGCCCGACCAGACGAAGCCCATGACGGCTTCACCCGATTCGAGCTGCTGCTGTGCCTGGGCGCCGGTGGTCCAGCCGATCATGTCGTCGCCGAGCGCGCGATACATATCGAGCGCCTGGTCGATGTGTTCTGGCTTGAGATTGTCGAGGTCGACCCCGGCAGCAAGCAACGGGAACTCGAGGTTCTGCGGATCAACGTAGGTGGTCTGCGGTACCGCACGCTTGCCAGGGAACTTCTTTGTATCGAAGAAGTCAGCCGCGCTCTTTGGTGGATTGTCTCCGAAGACCTCGGTGTTGTAGGCGATGACAAAGCCATACATGACGTTCGGGATCATGCACTCATCGGTGAGGGTGCCCTCCGGCAGCTTGGAGGTATCGATGAGCGAGCGGTCGATCTTCTCGTACATGGTGCCGCAGCCGCGGGCTGAGTCGACCTGGGTGGTGTCGACGATGTCCCATGACACGTTTCCGCTGTCGACCATGGCCTTGAGCTTGCCAGAATCGAATGCGTCCATCTGCAGCGTCGCACCTGAGGCCTGCGCGAGCGGCTGCCAGATGGCTTCGTCTTGACCCTCCTGGAAGATACCGCCTGGGCCGGCATAGGTGAGCGTCGTGCCTTCGAGAATGCCTTCCTTGATCTGGCCCGCAACTGGCGTACCGAAGTCACGGTCCGCCGCGGGGGCCGCGTCGTTGCCGCCGCCAGAGCAGGCCGTCAGCAGCAGCGCCGCGGCACCGAGAGAGGCGAGAAGAGTTGTGGTTCTGATGGGGTTCGTCATTGAACTTCCATTTCTCTGTTGCGAGCATGCTCGCGGGGTGTGGCAGCTCACGCTGCAGGGTGGCGACCGAGGTCGCGGGGCGGGGCGATGCCGAGACACCGCCCCGGGGATGTGCTGAGGTTAGAGCCCCCAGATGGACAGGAATTCGTAGGCCACGTGCGCCGCAGCGAGCGAGGTCACGTTGGCGTGGTCGTACGATGGTGCAACCTCAACGACGTCTGCGCCGACGACGTTGAGAGGAGCGAGACTGCGAATCAGGAACAGGAGTTCGCGGCTCGAGAGCCCACCGGGTTCGGGGGTGCCGGTGCCTGGGGCGAACGCGGGATCGAGCACGTCAATGTCGACAGAGACATAGACGGGGCGATCGCCGAGGCGGGCACGCATCTGGTCGGCGATGCCGTGGAGCCCGGTGGTGAGAAATTCACTCGCGTGCACGGTCTGGAATCCGAGCGCGCGATCGTCTGAGAGATCTTGATGATCGTAGAGGGATCCGCGGATACCAATGTGCATGCAGCCCTCGGGATCCAGCAGCCCTTCCTCCGCGGCTCGCCTGAACGGGGTGCCGTGGTGCGTAGACGCACCGAAGTAGGTTCCAAATGTGTCAATGTGCGCGTCGAAGTGCAGTACCGAGATCGGTCCGTGCTTGTCGAAGAGCGTCTTGATTGACGGGTATGCGACCGTGTGGTCCCCGCCGAGAATGACGAGCTTTCCCGCACGCTCTCGCGCAGCGGTGAGACCAGACACCATCGCGTCGATCGCGTGCTCGATCCCGAACGGTGTGACCGCCAAGTTACCAACATCGGCGACCTGGTGCTTTGCGAACGGGAATGAGTCAAGCTCAACGTGATGTGGGCGGATCAGGTGGCTTGCGCTGCGGATTCCTTCTGGGCCGAAACGGGCACCAGGGCGGTACGTGACGCCAGAATCGAACGGGATGCCGATAACGCCTGCCGCGGATTCACCAACATCAGACAGTCGTGGCAGTCCCGCAAATGTACCGGGGCCAGCGAACCGGGGAACCTGCGAGAAGTCCACCTGGCCGGTGATGTCGCGCCCATCAGGGCCTGGGGTGCGTACGTAGGGAATGTCGAGACTCATGCGTCTGCTCCTGGGTTCAGTGAATCGGCTTCAACGCGGTGGTCGGCGGGCGCCTGCACCACGATGACTGAAAGGCCCGGGCTTGCTGTCGAAACTTTGATGGCGGCTTCGAGCTCTTCCGGGGTGGTCGGCTGCACGACGTGGGCGCCAAAGCCGCGGGCGATCATGCTGAGATCCTGTGCGGTGGTGCGAACGCCAGCGGGCATGATGTCGGTACGGGCGAACGACACTTCGATCTCGCGGTAGCCACCGTTGTCCCAGATGACGTGGGTGACGTTCGCGCCGAGGTCGCGCGCGGTAGCGAGCTCCGTGAGCGTGAACAACGAGCTGCCGTCACCAGCAAGCGAGATGATCGGAGTATCTGGCTTGCCGATCGCGGCACCGATTGCCATGGGGAGCGCGGGACCGAGGGTGCCGTACCCATACGGTGCGAGCCAACGCCCCGGCTCGTCGAGCGTGAGGAAGTGGTGCGACTGGTAGGCAACCTGCGCGGAGTCAGCCGTGAGGATCGCGTGCGCTGGGAGCGCGCGTTCGATGGCTGCGATCCACGGGGTGTGCGGATCCGCGTCCCGTGCCTCAGCGAGTCCCTGGCGAGCGACCGCTGCCCGTGCCATGCCAGCCGTCGAGGCGGCTGGGTCGAGCGAGGGAAGCTGCGAGAGCGCATGCGCGACGAAGTCACCGACGCGCATTTGCAGGGTCGGCCGGGTCTGGTCGGGGTGCGTGACCGACGGATCGATGTCGACGCGCACGATCTCGGCCATGCTCGGTTCGGGTGATCCGGTGAAGAGCACCTCAAAGTCTGAGAGCTCGGTACCGAGACCGATGATGAGATCGGCGTCCTCG
Organism: Leucobacter sp. 1207-22; assembly: GCF_052850455.1. Classification (NCBI taxonomy): domain Bacteria; kingdom Bacillati; phylum Actinomycetota; class Actinomycetes; order Micrococcales; family Microbacteriaceae; genus Leucobacter; species Leucobacter sp. 1207-22. The sequence goes on from NZ_VXCR01000003.1 coordinate 363,923, forward strand.
ACAAGTTCTTGGGTGCGGGGGAAAGGCATGCTGATGCCCGCGTTGAGCGGATGATCCGTGGCCAACAGCCCCTTCGCGTTGCCGGTGAGGATCAGCGGGGCAGCAAGACGCTCTACGAGCTCCTGCACCGCTGGTCCATCGTGACGAGCGCCGCCGCCCGCAATGATGACGGGCCGCTTGGCCGCTGCGATCCGCACCACTGCCTCATCAATTGCCGAGGCCGATGCGCCAGGGATCGGAGCAGCTGCCGCTGTCGCTCCAGACGCGATCGATGCGCTCGCCGCAGGGCGGTGGATCTCGCCGACTTCTTCTTCAAGCATGTCGCGTGGAATGCCGATGTACACGGGGCGGGGGCGCTCAGCCTCCCACCGTGTGAATGCTTCGTCGATGAGTTCGATCGCGCGCTCAGGCGTCGTCACGGTTTCACTGATGAGTGTGAACGGACGCAGGACCTCTGCGAGATCAGGAGTGTCATGGAGGGTGCCGCGGTGCGCACCGAGTTCGGGGCGAGTGACGGTCGAGCCGATGATGAGCATGGGGATCGAGTCATGCCAGGCCTGCCCGATCGGGGTGAGTGCGTTGAGGACACCGGGGCCCGTGATGAGGTAACAGACACCCGGTTTGCCCGTCGTGCGTGTGTACGCATCTGCCATGAATCCAGCGCCCTGCTCGTGGCGAGGGATGGTGACACTCAGCCCGCTCTTGTCGATGTCGCGAAACAGTTCGAGTGTGTGCACGCCTGGAATGCCGAAGATGTGCTCGACGCCGTACTCCGTGAGTAGTGAACTGATGGCCTGACCGAGTCGCATGTGACCCCTCCTGCGCAGACTTCCTTGTCTGCAGTCGATGTGCGTCACAACCTCATTGTTTTGTGACACGTTACTCTTTGCAGTGATACTAAACACGCAGTGTGGGCCAGGTCAATCATCGATTTGTAACAAAGCCGTATGCTGCTGGTAGACACAACGAGGTACTTTTCCCAAGGAGCGACCGCATGACGGAGCAGACCACCGCGCGACCGCCGCTGAATTCAGGCATTGATCAGCTCGCGCAGATCGGCTTCAGGCTTCGCGTCGCGAGAGAAGAACGTGGCATGACGATCAGCAGTGTTGCTGATTTCACCGGTCTCACCAAGGGGTTTATCTCGCAGGTGGAGCGGGGGCTCACCTCCCCATCGATCACCTCACTCGCGGCGATCTGCGATGCTCTGACGATGCCGATGGGACGCCTGTTTGATCCGCCCACCGTGCATGTGAGCCGGAAGGGCGAGCGGTCGCGCCCGTTTCTCATGGGTTCAGGGCTGAGCGACTCGATCCTCACCCCGCCGGGGCAGAGCGATGTGCAGGTCATCGAAACCTGGATCGAACCGCACGGCGGATCCGTGACCGAACCCTATCGGCTCCCCGTCGATCGTGAATTCGTGGTCGTGCTCGACGGCGCACTCGAACTCACCATTGAGGGAACCGTCTATGAGCTCAACGAAGGTGATGCCGTGAGCTTTAACGCACGCCACGCTCACACCTGGCGCAACCCCTCGGGGACCGACAGCACCCGGGTGATGTGGGTGCTGACCTCGGCATAGCCGGGTGGCCGGGTGGCCGGTCACCCGATTGCCACCGTCGGGTGACCGGCGTTCAGTGCGCGGATCGAAGCTGGTGCAGCCGTAATCCGCGCCCTCGAAAGACCTAAATCTGGTCGGCGTCGAGAATTGTGTACGCGTATCCCTGTTCGGCAAGGAAACGCTGGCGGTTCTGCGCGAAATCCTGGTCGACGGTGTCACGCGCGATGAGCGTGTAGAACGACGCCTTAACGTCTTTCCCCTTCGGACGCAGCAGGCGACCGAGACGCTGCGCTTCTTCTTGGCGCGAGCCATACGAACCCGAGATCTGCACGGCGACCGACGCATCAGGCAGGTCGACAGAGAAGTTCGCGACCTTCGAGACAACGAGGGTTTTGATCTCACCCGTACGGAACGCGTTGAACAGATCCTCGCGTTCGTTCACCGGCGTCTGACCCGTGATGAGTGCCGCGCCGAGCGACGCAGCCATCGATTCGAGTTGATCGATGTACTGGCCGATCACCAGTACACTCTCGCCTGGATGCTTCGCGATGATGCGGCGCGCGATCTCTTCCTTCTCGGGAGTCGAAGACGCGATGCGATAGCGATCCTGATCTTCTGCTGCGGCATACTGGTAGCGCTCGCCCTCAGGCAAGTCGATACGCACCTCGAAACACTCAGCGGGGGCAATGAAGCCCTGCGCCTCGATGTCCTTCCAGGCTGCCTCGTAACGCTTCGGACCGATGAGGCTGAAAACGTCGCCCTCGCGACCGTCTTCACGCACCAGCGTTGCGGTGAGGCCGAGGCGGCGTCGTGCCTGCAGGTCGGCCGTGAGCTTGAAGACAGGGGCGGGAAGCAGGTGGACCTCGTCATAGACGATCACGCCCCAGTCTTCTGCGTCGAGGAGCGACAGGTGAGCGTACTCACCCTTCCGCTTGCTCGTGAGGATCTGGTAGGTCGCGATCGTGACAGGCTTGACCTCTTTGACCTGGCCAGAGTACTCGCCAATGTCTTCAGCAGTGAGGTTGGTGCGACGCAGCAGCTCGTCACGCCACTGGCGTGCAGAGACAGCATTCGTGACAAGAATGAGGGTTTTTGCGCCGACGGCGGCCATCGAAGCAGCGCCGACGATGGTCTTGCCAGCACCACACGGAAGGACGACGACGCCCGATCCGCCCTTCTCGAACGCCTCAACTGCTCGCTGCTGGTAGTCACGGAGGTGCCAGCCGCCCTCGCCATCACTCTGCGCGAGCTCGATGTCGTATGGCTCGCCTGGTGTGTACCCCGCGAGATCTTCTGCTGGCCAGCCGCGAGCAACGAGCTGCTGCTTGAGCTCACCACGCGCCCACGGCGCAATCACATAGGTGTGCTCATCGAGCTTGGTTTCGATGAGCGGTGCGATCTTCTTCGCGCTCACCACCTCACGCAGAATCGTGGGCTCGTCAGAACGCAAGATGAGTGCGCCAGCGGTTGCAGCCAGCGCCTCAGTTGCCGACGTCGGGAGCGGGGCAGCCTGAGCTGCAGCGATCTCTGCCTCGGTGAGTGGCTTGCGCTCAATCGTGAGTCGACCGTAGCGTCGCATGGTGTCGGCGATCTCGCTCGCGACGCCTGAGGGCACTGGGAACTTCGCGTACTTGTTCAGTGTCTCGAGGATCTCCTCGGCAGTGTGTCCAGCCGCGCGAGCATTCCACAGACCGAGCCGCGTGACGCGGTAGGTGTGGATGTGCTCAGGTGCACGCTCCAGCTCAGCGAACACCGCAAGCGCATGACGCGCCTCTTCTGCATCAGGGTGTGCCACCTCGAGCAGAACAGTGTGGTCGCTTTGAACAATAAGAGGACCGAGAGTCATAACGAACTATTCTACCGGCGACTGCCGAACTTCGGCAGGGAGCGGGGTGAGTCGGCCAACGGGGTTGATTCGACCAGCGGGCCGAGTCGGCCACTGAGTGCAGGGATGAACTAGTCGACGGGTTCGGCGACAGTGATCGCTGCGACCGGGAATGTGCGCTCCACGCCAGCTTGCACATCGAGGGCACGCACGCGACCGGCGCCGATCGAGATCGGAGTGACCACGAAATCACGACGGTCGCCACGAATCTCTACGGTCACTCGCATCGTGAGCTTGTCTTTGTGAGCCAACGCAAGGCGACCAGGAATGTCACCGAGGCCATCGCTCTGCGAGTTCACGTTCGAGACGCGGTCTACGAGCGCAGTGAGCGGATCCGCCACTGTCTCGGCCTCTGCGTCCGTGGCGACCTCGGAAGCGGCCGCTGCAATCGCGAGGTCTGCTGGAGTTCCCTGCGCTGTGCCGGGGGTCTTGGATGCGACCGATCCGCTGCCATTGCTGTCGTGGATCGATTGGCCTGATGCGCTCGGAGGCGTCTGTGACTCGGGTGTGTGTGCCTGGGCAGCCATCGCTGGATAGCGCGCCTCAACGAGCGCGCTGAGAACATGGTCGGCGCGGAGCTGCGAGTACAGCGTGTGTTCCCCGCCTGTCGTTCGCTCACCGGACGCACGACCGGACGCAGTTCGTTCGCCCGCTGTCACTTCAGCATGGTGAAGCTGAAGATGGGCAAGCGTGCGGTCGACAAGAAGCGTCGCTGTGAGTCCGGGATCCCGAACTTCAAGTCGCGTACGCCCGTTGTAGCCCTCGTGTTCGTGCACGACGAGACTGCCTGCGCGGGCCGCTGCGGCCGCGATGAGATAGTCAAGGGGCTGCGGAATACCCGTGAGTGACAAGCGTTCGAACGTGGCGCGGATCGTGGCCTCGGTCACACCGCGGTCCAGTGCGCCCATAATTGCGCCCTCTGTGACACGCAGGGTCGACGCGACACCGATGTGTTCGGGAACGGTGCACGCTGCGAGCGCTGCCTCGTCTGCTGCTGCGAGCGGCCCGGGCACCACCACACTCAAATCAGGTTGCACGTAGACGCCCGGAACCGGCGCGGGAAGTTCCTTGGCTGCGACGCGAGCGGCCTCAAGGTCGCCTGTGAGCAACGCTGCACCTGGACCTGAAAGGTGACCGTCGGCGGTGACCCCGAGCGACTCCCACAGCGCAACAGTGTGTGCGGCTTCGGCGAGCTTCGTCTCTGCGATGAACGGGAACAACCGAGGGAGCTCAGCAAGAGCTGCAGACACCGCCGTGTGGCCTGCAAGCGCGTAGGTGAGTACCTCTGGAGCGGGGAGCGTCGCCAATGCGAGCGCGAGCCAACGCTCAGTATGCGGATCCGCCAGCCAACGCTCACCAGCTGCTGCCGGGACGAGTGCATCTGCCTCAGCGGAAACCAGTAAGCCAGCCCGGCGCGCAAGCGCAATCACTTCGAATGCGTCGTCTTCGTGTGTGCCATGCTGCTCGGCGAGCGCTCTCACCGCGGCCGCCTGCGGCTTGCCGGTGCGGTTGAGTCGAAGTGGACTCTGAGAAAGCGCGCGGATCACTGCGGCGACCTGGCCCATGATTGTGAGTGCTGGTACGTACCAGTGTGTGAGTTCGGACGGTGCCGCGAATGCAGCCTGAGCGGGGCAGGGCTGATCGGCGCTCCAGCCGTTGTCAGCGCTCAGCGCGGAAAGTGCTGCCTCGACCTCGGGGAGTGCAACCGCAGCCTGTTCAGGCGAACTGCCGAACAAGCCAAGCGCTTTAAGGTCAGCGATTGCCTCGGTCGATGCGTCATCAGGCTTGGCTAATGCGCGCAGCTGATGATGATTGAGCGAGCGCAAGACGTACTGCAACGAATCCGTGCGCAACAACGCCTGTGCAAGATCGATGCTGTCGTTGATCTGGTCGGGATACCCGACACGGCGAGCTTGCACGAGGCGCGTCAAGCCACCTCTGTCGAGGTCTGCGATCGAAGTGGCAAGCGCCAGGGTTCCGCTCATTTTTGTGAAAGCTTGAAACTACGCCTTGCGCGACTTCTTCGCTGCGCGGCTGCGACGGACCTGAGCGGTAATGATCAGTGCGATGAGGAGCGCAAAGCCGGTCGGCAGACCGTAGATGGTAATGCCGAAGACATACGGCCAGAAGCCCTCAGCGAGATCAGCGCTGCCGTTCAGTCCAACAATAAGCGTCGCAAAGAATGCAAGCAGGGCGATAGCGATGATCGCAATAGTCGCGTACGCCAGCACGCGCTCGATCACCGAGGCGGAAGAGTTATCGGTAGTCATCCGCTCCATTCTACCGGCGAAGGTGAAAACTGCCCAGGGCGATGCTGGGGTTTGCGCGGTAAGCTTGACGAGATATGCCGGTGTTCCGGCAGGTGGACGATTGTTCTGCCCCTTATCCGCAGCGATGCTTGAAACTCCGCTAGGTCGCTCTCCCGCGATCACGCGGAGTACGGCAATGTTGCGAATCAGAGACGAAACAGGAGTGTCAAGACATGCCAAACGGCAAGGTCAGGTTTTACGACGAAGAAAAGGGCTTCGGCTTCATCCAGGGTGAAGACGGTCAGCAGGTGTACCTGCATGCCTCCGTGCTGCCCGACAACGCAGATGTTCGCGCTGGAACTCGCCTCGAGTACAGCGTGGGTGAGGGCCGTCGCGGCCCCCAAGCCCTGTCTGTGCGAGTTATTGACACCCCGCGTCTCGCACGTCGGTCAAAGCGGTCAGCTGATGAAATGGCAATCATTATTGAGGACCTCATGAAGCTGCTCGACGGCGTCGGAACTGATTTGAAGGCTGGTCAGTACCCTGACCGTCCAATGTCGCGCAAGGTTGCGACAATGCTGCGCCACATCGCAGATGATTTTGATGTCTAAATTGAGTGAGGAAACGCGCATGACCGTAGAAGAGGCTCACGAAGCAACGACCACCGCCGGCAACGCCGGTGCTGGTGACGGTGACGCCGCAAACGGTGCGACGTCGGTTGACGCCGGTGCGCTTCTCACAGCGTTGCTTGCCGAGCGTGAGCTCGCCCGCACCGCACTTGCAGAGATCACAGACCTCAAGAGCATCGGCAAAGAGGCTGGCCATGAAGAACATGAGGCCGGTGTCGTCACCCTCTACTTCGAGAGCTTGCTCGCTGGTTACCCCGGTTGGCGCTGGGCGGCAACGCTCGCGAAGGTCGGCAACAATGAGCCGGTTACCGTGCTCGAGGTTGAATTGTTGCCCGGTGAAGACGCTGTCCTCGCTCCCGAGTGGGTGCCCTGGTCTGAGCGTCTCGCACAGTACCGTGAGGCACAGGTGCGCCAGGCAGAAGAAGACGCAGCAGAAGCTGCCGCAGCAGAACTCGCTGATCTTGACGAGGTCGATGCAGAGGACGACATCCTCGACAACGATCACACTGAGCACGATTCAGACATGCACGGCGCCGATGTCGATGACGACGAGTCGGATGATGATGACTCGGACGACGCGGATGACTCAGATGACGAGGAATCGGACGATGAGGACTCAGACTCAGACTCGGACGATGACGATGACGATGACGATGACGATGACGCTGATTCGGATGACGAAGACGACGAACTCGACGACTAACTGCGTCGGCTCACTCAGCTCACTCAGCTAACCCAGCTGGCTCAGCTAACCCAGCGAAACGGGCACTTTCTCTCACAGACATCCCTTTCATGCGCATGAAAGGGCATCTTTGGGGAGAAAGTGCCCGTTTCGCGTGGGTGGCATAGCTCGAAAGAGTCGTTAGCGGTCGCGCTCGGGGCGAAACGCTCCGCTGCGGCGATACACAGACGATACAAAACAGGAAGGTCCCGGAGTGAACACTCCGGGACCTTCCTGTGATCCGCTCACGTGCGACTGCACGCGAATGGCGAATGACTAGATGCGCTCGAGCACGTAGTCAATGCACTCGGTGAGCTTCTGCACGTCAGCGGGGTCGATCGCGGTGAAGGTCGCGATACGCAGCTGGTTGCGGCCGAGCTTGCGGTACGGCTCGGTGTCGACGATGCCGTTTGCGCGGAGCGCCTTCGAGATTGCCGACGCATCAATCGAGTCATCGAAGTCGATGGTGACAACAACCTGCGAACGGTGTGCCTCTTCGGTGACGAAGGGAGTAGCAACAGAGGAGTTCTCGGCCCACTTGTAGAGGATCTGCGAGGATTCAGCGGTGCGAGCCGAAGCCCACTTCAGGCCGCCGTTGCTGTTCATCCAGCGAATCTGCTCGTCCATCATTGCGAGGGGAGCGAGCGCCGGGGTGTTCAGCGTTTGGTTCTTGCGCGAGTTCTCGAGTGCACCGCCAAGGTTCAGCGTCTCGGGAATGTAGCGGTCGCCAGCGGTGAGGCGCTCGATGCGCTCGATAGCCGCGGGGGAGACGAGCGCGAACCAGATGCCACCGTCAGAAGCGAAGTTCTTCTGGGGCGAGAAGTAGTACACGTCAGTCTGGCTTGCATCGAAGTCGATGCCACCAGCTGCGCTCGTTGCGTCAACGATGGTCAGTGCGCCAGCGTCGCCCTGCGCGCGAACAACGTCGGTCATGACACCGGTCGAGGTCTCGTTGTGGGGGTAAGCGTAGACATCGATGCCCTCAGCAGCGAGCAGCGAGGAACGCGAGCCTGCGTCTGCCGCACGAACATCCGGAGCTTCGAGGAAGGGAGCTGCTGCAGCTGCCTTTGCAAACTTCGAGCCAAACTCGCCAAACGTGAGGAACTGACCGCGACGCTCGATGAGCGAGTGCACTGCCGAATCCCAGAACGTGGTTGCGCCGCCGTTGGCGAGCAGAATCTCGTAGCCCTCGGGTGCCTGGAAGAGTTCCGAAAGGCCATCGCGAACGCTGCCAACAAGGTTCTTTACGGGAGCCTGGCGGTGCGAAGTGCCGAGGGTGCCGGGCTGGAGCGAGCTCAGGAACGAGATCTGCTCATCGCGCACCTTCGAAGGGCCACAGCCGAAACGGCCGTCAGCGGGGAGCAGGTTTTCAGGAATGGAGATGTCTGCCATGGAACAATTCTACGCTCATTCCTCGGCAGGGACGCTCTCATGTCATAAACTGGGTAGCGGTCAGTGCCGTAAGGAATTACGAAGACCAGGTGAACGGAGTGCTCGTGGCAGATCTCATTGATACGACGGAAATGTATTTGCGCACGATTCTCGAACTCGAGGAAGAGGGCGTGACGCCCCTTCGTGCCCGAATCTCAGAACGACTGAATCACTCAGGTCCGACCGTTTCGCAGACGATCGGGCGTATGGAGCGACTCGGCCTTGTAAACGTGACGGAAGACCGCCGCCTCGAGCTGACCGCTGAAGGTCGCACGAAGGCCGTGCAGGTTATGCGTAAGCACCGTTTGGCAGAGCGACTGCTTTCGGACGTGATTGGCCTTGAATGGGAGTACGTCCATGACGAGGCGTGCCGCTGGGAGCACGTGATGAGTGAGCGAGTTGAGCGTCGGCTCCTCGAACTCCTCGGCCACCCGACGGTTTCTCCCTACGGCAATCCCATCCCTGGGCTTGAAGAGCTTGGCGCACGTGGGGTGATCCGCGGTCAGAAGAACGTGGTGAGCGTGCTTGAACTGCTTCCTGTGAATGGTTCTGAGGTCACAGCAGAGGTGCTGCGGCTTGCAGAGCCAGCGCAGGTCGACCCTGAAATGCTGGTGAGCTTGCGTCAGGCAGGGGTTACCCCCGGAAGCCGGGCGACGTTCTCGCGTGACAGGGGTTTCGTGCGCGTCTCAGGCGACGCGACCGACGTGACGATCGAGATTCCTATCGAGATCGCCGCACACATTTTCATTGCCAGAGGGGTTCGATAGACATCGCGCTGTAGATCCTTTGGGCACTGGTAGGCCAATTCCGGCCAGAAATATATGGAGCCGATAACCAGGGCATAAGAAGGAGACGAAGATGTCGCTTCCAACAGCAGAAGAACACGTACATGCGGTGTTGGCAACAGCTGCACGCCGCAGTGTTGGCGAAAAGGAATTCATGCAGGCAGTGCATGAGGTCCTCGAAACGTTGACGCCGGTGCTGCAGGAACATCCCGAATACATTGAGGCGGGAATTCTCGACCGTTTGGTCGAACCTGAGCGACAGATCCTCTTCCGGGTCCCATGGGTAGACGACACCGGCCGCGTGCGGGTGAACCGCGGGTTCCGCGTGCAATTCAACTCCGCGCTTGGACCGTTCAAAGGCGGGCTCCGCTTCCACCCGAGCGTGAATCTCTCCGTGGTGAAGTTTTTGGGCTTCGAGCAGATCTTCAAGAACGCACTCACGGGGCAGCGGATCGGTGGCGGCAAAGGCGGTTCAGACTTTGATCCCGCAGGTCGCTCAGACGGTGAAGTCATGCGCTTCTGTCAGAGCTTCATGACCGAGCTTGTCCACCATATTGGCGAGAACATGGACGTACCCGCCGGAGATATCGGCGTCGGTGCGCGTGAGATCGGCTATATGTTTGGACAGCATCGGCGGATCACCCAGCGCTATGAAGCGGGCACCCTCACTGGTAAGGGGGTCGGCTGGGGCGGAGCGGAGGTGCGCACCGAAGCGACCGGCTTCGGTGCGGTCTTCTTCGCAGAAGAGATGCTTCGCAAGGCTGGCCAGGGAATCGCGGGCCTCAAGGCCGCGGTCTCTGGGTCGGGAAACGTCGCGATCCACGTCATCCAGAAGGTTGAGCAGCTCGGGGGTCGAGCAATTACGGCCTCTGATTCGTCGGGCTACATTGTTGATGAAGACGGTATCGACGTCGAACTCCTGAAACAGGTGAAGGTCGTGGAACGAGCGCGCATCTCTGCATATGCCGAGCGGCGGCCGAGTGCCCGGTTCGTGAAAGATGGCAAGGTCTGGGACGTACCGGTCGACCTCGCCTTCCCGTGCGCAACCGAGAATGAGATTGGGCTTGCTGATGCGCAGGCGCTGATCCGTGGCGGTGTCAGAGCGGTCACCGAGGGCGCAAACATGCCGACCACGCCAGAAGCGGTTGCGCTCTTCCAAGAAGCGAGTGTGCTTTTTGCTCCGGGTAAGGCAGCAAACGCAGGTGGCGTCGCAACCTCCGCCCTCGAGATGCGCCAGAATGCCGCTCGCTCGCGTTGGGACTTCGACACGAGTGAGAACCGTCTTCACGCGATCATGACTGACGTGCACGATTCCACCTACGAGGCGTCGGAGCGCTACGGCAGGCCAGGCGACTATGTGCTTGGCGCGAATGCTGCTGCGTTTGTGACGGTCTCGCAGGCGATGCTCGAACAGGGCGTTATTTAGGTCGCCGAGCGCGGATCACACGCGTGCGACCGCCATCCGTCCTGTAGGCGGCTGGCGGTCGCAGTGTGTCTGCCTCAAAGTCAGCGAAATCACGCTCGTGGTGTTTCGATGTCGAAAAAACTGTGACGAAAAATTCCGCAAGATTCCGCGGAATTTTCATCAAACCTGAGCGTTCTGTGACCTGAGCGTGACATATTCGTAATCTTCCGTTACTCTTAAACAGTCCTGCACCGACCGTATTTCGCACAACGGAATACGGGGAGACAGAAACGTAAGGTAGTTATTTTCGTGAACAATCAGAACGCTGGCACTGAAATCGCGCTCGCATCACAGCCCGCACCGGGTAAGGCGAAGCGAGTAGCAAAGGTAGCCGGAGCGGCGACCCTCGCTCTCGGACTCTTCGGAGCAGTCGCACTTCCCGCATACGCCGCTGAGAACTCTCAGGACGTCGCAGTGCAGGCAAGCGCGCAGAACCAGGCACTCGTTGTCGCAGACTTCGAAGAGAAGGCACTGCCGATTGTCACGGCTTCAGTACCCACTGAAGAGATTCCCAAGCCTGTGGTAGCTGTGCCTGAGAAGCCCGCAGCTGGCGCTGATGCAGAGGGCCAGGCAGCGGTCTCAGACGCACCGATGATTCCTTCGGGCGCTGGCGCTTCGGGTGTTGTGAATGCAGCACTTGCACAGCTCGGCCAGAACATGGACTGCACCGACCTCGTACAGAACTCGCTTGCAGCGATCGGTCTCACCGAGCGTCGCGACCAGGGCGGCTACGACCACGGTGTGGGCAGCTTCGACGGCTACGGCACGATCTACCCTTACAACCCGCTTACCGTTGCAGCAGGCGACCTGCTCGTATGGCCTGGCGCACCCCACATCGCAGTTGCTGTAGACAGCGGCTCGGCAGTGCACGGCGGCTGGGGCGACACGGTTGTGTTCGCTGGTCACCAGAACCACGGCGCAAACCCGGATTACATCATCCGACTCGGCTAAGACCGACACAAACTACCTTTCAATGGGCGCTCGACTTTTCAGTCGAGCGCCCATTGGCGTTTTTAGAGTTGAATGCGCGGCCTGCGTTGTGGTGAGCAGAGGGCTGTGCGGTAAGGTTGCTCTGTTGCGTTCACTTCCTGAGTGATCGCGATCCACGCCTCAGTAGCTCAGTGGATAGAGCACCGCTCTCCTAAAGCGGGTGTCGTAGGTTCGATTCCTATCTGGGGCACTTCTTAATTAAACGTCTTCGTCCTCTCCTGCGCTCGCATGGGGCGTTCGTGTTGGCATCTCGACATCAGGTGTCGGTAGTGAACCCTCCGCCTTGACCTAGCGAGTGTTGGGGTGCGTTGGGGTGAACCCAACGCACCCCAACACAAAGTCCAACGCAAGACCTAGTCAATTGACTGGTGTGCAATTTTTGCGCAGAACATAAGTTTGACTCCAGGGGGTGTTCGCTGTGCCTTCGCAATGTCGAAGGTAGCGAAGCCAGTGGGCTGTCGAAGGGACGACAGCCTCACAAATCAAGGGGGCAATCTTGCGCGCGCGCAAAATCTTTGCACGCCGGTTTGGTGCGTCACAGCGTCGAAATCGGGTGCTCGCAGCACTGCTGGCTGTCGTACTGCTCGGCGGTGTCGGCCAGACGGCAGCATTCGCTGTTGACGGTGCCGGTGGAGACACTGCTGCCCAAGCTGCGGCTGATGGCCAGCAGGGCGCAGAAAACGCTGCAACTGAGCCTGGCGAGAGCACGTCGGGCCAGACGAACGCGGATCCAAACGCATCCGCAGACGCTGAGACCGCTGACGGCGGCGCGTCCGATGAAAGTGTGGAAGAACACACGACCGAAGACCCAGCACCTGCGCCCGCTGCACCCCGCCAGCGAAATGCTGTGCCTGCGCCACTTGCTGCGCCCGTTGCAACCAATACTGCGGTGATTTCGGTGTCAGTTGCTGGCGACCGCAAGGTCAACAGCGCGGATCGCACAGGCCTCGCAGGGGTGACACTTCGCCTGTATGACGGTACGAGCAACGGAGCAGGCAACGCTGTCAGCGAGCAGTGGGCCACCTGCGTCTCTGACGCGAATGGCAACTGCAAGTTCACCGTGCCCCACACTCAGCCAGAACAAACTGAATGCCGTTGGTTCAGCTGCTGGGTGGTCGAGCCTGCTGGTGAAAACCACAACCGTCAGTTCTGGGTTGGCGTCGAGGCCGCTCCTGCTGGCTGGTTTATAAATCCACAGCTTGAGGTTGGCGCTGGAACCGCGACGAAGTATTTGTTTCGCACTGGTTCAAAGCTGGTCGTAGGCAACACTTACGAGTCCGGCACCGCGTTTATGACGTACTCCTCGAGCGGTACTGCAAGTTCGAGTGGCGCCTGGGCGATGTCCCGCAACAATCCAGAAATCACCCTCGGTTGCCGAACCGGTGTGAAGGTCGCTCTTGTACTTGACCTGTCGGGATCTGTCGCAGGATCGCTCGGCGACCTGAAGAACTCTGCAAAGTCGATGGTTGACGCGCTTAAGGGAACCGGGTCGTCCGTCGCACTGTTCACTTTTGCTGACGCGTCTCCTCGAAACAACAAGGCCTCAGGCATGAGCTACCCGCTCATGACGATCGACGGCGGAACTAACCTCAACACGATCAAGTCACGCATCGACAAGTACGAAACTGGCGGCGGTACGAACTGGGACGAGGGACTCTACAGCGTCGCTGCCTCGAAAGACTCGTATGACCTCGCGGTTATTGTGACCGATGGCCTCCCGACGTTCTCAGGTGGAACCGAGGGACGCAAGATGGTTGGGCCTGGCAGCTCCACCCAGTTCGAGCAGGTTGAACGTGCGATTTCCTCTGCCAACGCCATTAAGGCTCAGGGCACCCGCGTGCTCGCGGTCGGTGTGGGACAGGGCATCAATGGTTCCTCCAAGAACCTCAGCGCAATTTCCGGTCAGAACAAGTACGTCAAGGGTTCGGCTCTGAATGACGTTGACTACTTCCAGGCCGACTGGAAGCAGCTCTCATCGATGCTCGAAGGCATCGCGCTTGGTGCAACCTGTCAGGCAACCGTTGACGTGTCGAAACTGACGATCGCGTACGGCGCGAAAAGCCCAGTTTCAGGCGGTGAAGGCTGGAACTTCAACGCGACCTCCAGCGGAGCGACGCTCAAGTCAGGTGCACAACGCACCACCAATGCGCAGGGCAAGGCGTCGTATCAGCTTGAGTTCGGCTCACCGACGGCCAAGACCGCACAGGTGTCGCTGAGCGAAGCGATGACGAATTCCCAGAAATCGGCAGGCTGGTCACTTCAGAGTGTGAGCTGTTCCGTGAATGGCGGATCCGCACAGCAATACCCGAATCTCGCAGCGAATCTGCAGGTGGGACCTGGTGACCAGGTGAGCTGTGAGTTCACGAACGTGCAGCGAATGGTTCCCGGAGTCACTATCGAGAAGCGTGCGTGGGATACCCCAGACCCGGCGAAAATCAAGGGTTCGACTGAGCTGGTCGACGGCGCTGCCGTTGCGAGCGGACGCAAGGTGAGCTGGTCGTACCTCGTGACCAACACCGGACAGACGACACTCACTGGCATCACCGTCACTGACGACAAAGTAGCCAGCGTGAATTGCCCGACAGACACGTTGCAGGCCGGGAAGTCGATGACTTGCACGGCCAGCGGCCCAGTCACCGCTCAGTAAAGACCCGGGCGCACTTCTCACGACCGAGGTCGGGAGGCTTCGTGCGCTCAAAACACCAAACTTCACTACGAAAACAGGAGTACATCATGAAGAAATCAACCGCAGGAATCGTTGCAGCTGTCGCCGGAGGCGCACTGCTGCTCGGTGGCTCGACATTCGCCCTCTGGAGCGACAGCGTCAAGGAAGCAGGCGGGCAGATCACCGCAGGTAACCTCGACGTCAACCTCGTCGGCACCACTTGGCAGGACGTCTCGGGAACCACACCGAAGAACATCGATCTTGCCACCTTCAAGATCGTTCCGGGCGACACCATCAAGGGTTCGTTCGCAGTGGATCTCGCGCTCAAGGGCGACAACCTGAACGCAGAGCTTCGTCTCTCGGAGAACGAGGCGCTGCAGGGAGCGCTTGCTTCAGGTCTTGTCGGCCTGAAGTACGAGGTCAAGGACGCCGCAACCGGCAAGGTCGTCGCAGCGAACGAGAACACGGCTGAGGCTGCGCTTCGTCTGGCTCCAGGTGCAAACACCTTCGGCGATGTCACGGTCAACATTCCTGCATCGCTCGGCGGCAACGCAGAGCTTCTTGTAGATGTGACGGTCACGTTCGACCCCGCGACCAGCGCGCGCGACCTGACCGAGACGACCGCAACTCTTGCATCGACGGGCATCGAGCTCGTCCAGGTTCGATAAGACACCTGACTCCTGTTGGTCGGTGCGCGTAGTCGTATGCACTCGCGCACCGACCGGAGCCGGAATCACTCATGAAGCACGGAGCACATGAAGACACCACCCAGATTTCGATCTGGCATGTGGTGCGATCCGCCCTGCTTGGAGTGATCGTCACAGCCGGAATCGCGGTCGCACTCCTTATCGGGGTCATACCGCGTGTCCTTGGCGGGGCCGCGTTGACGGTTTTGACCGGCTCGATGGAACCGACGTACCACCCCGGTGACATGGTGGTATCAGCGCCAAAGGAACGGTACGCGGTTGGCGACGTCGTCACTTTCCAGCCGGTGTCTGACGATCCCACACTCATCACACATCGCGTTGTTGCAGTACGCGCAACCAGCAGCGGGAACGAATACGTGACCCGGGGCGACGCAAACACTGCCGACGATGAGCCGATCGTCGCAGCACAGGTGATGGGGAGCGTGCGCTATCACGTACCGAAAGTCGGGTACGTCTCGATTGCGCTCGGGCAGCACAAACAAGGCATTATCACTGCCGCAGGCGTACTGCTTCTCGGATATGGCGTCGCAACCGTTGTCGGCACACGGATGAAGAAGCGCAGCACGAAGTCCCAAGATGCTGACGCAGCACACGAGCCGGCTCCAGAGCCACAACTGACAGAAGGATGACATGGGGAAGAAACTGAGCTGGCGTCTGCCGATCATTGCAGCCACGGCACTCATTGCTGGAGCAGGTGTCTCTGGTACCACGCTCGCCATGTGGTCGGGCGGATCAACCACCGATGCCTCTGTCATCACCTCGGGAAATCTCAACGCACAGGTGCTTGCACCCGTCTGGCGTGAGACATCGGCTGATGTTGCCGCATCGCCGCACGTGATCGACCCGAATACCTTTCTTGCGCGCCAGGGCGACACTCTGACCGCAACCTACGATTTCCCCGTCACCGCAGCGGGCGACAACCTGCGCACGACCGCGAGCCTGCGTTGGAAGCAAACGCCCAAGCTTCCGGCCGGTGTCACCGGGACGTACGTTATCCAAGATTTGAACGGCGCCGCTATCACCGGTTCGAAGACGATCGGCCAGTCGACCGAAGCACAGCCAGTCCAGCTTCCCGCAACCGACGCGGGGGTACGCGTCGTATTCACCGTGGACCTTGCAACGCTGAGTGACCGGTTTGGCGCGACGAGCGCAGAACAGTCGTTGAACCTCGGAGACTTTGCCGTCGAGTTCGCTCAGGTACGCCCGGATGGAGAGAACTCATGAACGCACACGCAGCGCGCGCCCCGCGCCGTGGCAAAGGCCTACTCGTCGGCTCCCTCGCATTCGCACTGGGCATCGCCGTGACGGCGGGTGCGACCTTTGCGCTGTGGAGTCAGCAGGCTGGTGCGAGCGGATCCGCGCGCACTGGGTTTGAGTCGTTTGCCGCTGGTACCGCCGGAGCAGTTACTCCCGCCGAAAGCGGCAAAGTCTCGTTCGCCATTGGAAAAGATGCGGCCAAGACTCTCCTCGAAAAGAAGGCCGTCGCGATTCCTTTCGAGACAGCGTCAGTGAGCCAGGGCAACAAGGGGCTTACCTACGACATCACCGCACCCAATTGGGGGACGGGCATCTTTGGGGCTTCGCAGCTGGTGCTCGTGAGCGTGCCAAACGCTGCAGGTTGCACGGTGTCGGCAGCGGAGAAGGCTGGCGGGTATGCGTTCACTACCGGATCCGCCCCCGTGCGATCCACAACGGTGACCGCAGATTACTCGACCTCGACCAGCCCAGTCATCGAGCATTGGTGCCTCGTCGCGACGCTCGGAGATGTGCCAGGGTCAGGGTCGTACACGAACACCGCGACCGTCACTGGTACAGACCCCGCAGGTGCCCAGGTGCAGGCATCCGATGATTGGACTGCCCAGGTGCTTGGCAACGTTGATCTCGATGCCGAATCGCAGCACAAGATCAGCCTCACGTACCAGACCTTCCGTCCCGGTCAGGAGAACCAGTGATGACACATACACACCGCACGTCTCGAATGGTGGCGTTCACCGCGGGCGTTGGAATCGTCATCGGCTCGTTCTTCGTGTCGCAGCCAGCGTTCGCCGCAGTTCACGAATCAGAGCCAATGTCTGATGGTGCTGCGATTGAGCTTGCGTGGGCTGATGGCGCTCCGGTTTCTGCGACTGAGAGCTTCTTCGGAATGCCCGTTGCCGTGCCTGGTGATCGTGCAGAGCGCACGATCAAGGTCAAGAACGTTGGTCCTGGCCCAGCGGTGTTGTATGCCGACATCCGTGAGGTTTCACTGCTCGCGCCAGGTGCTCCAGACGTGCATCACAACGCGGATCACGTGGCGCCTGAAGGCTCAGACGACTTTGCAGGCGCAGGTGACCAGGGCGACTTTTATGACGACGTCAAGATCACCTGGAACGGCGGTGAAGCCTCGTTCACCGAGCTCGCAGCTGCTGGCATCACTGACATCGCGGAGGTGCCGGTTAAACGTGGCGAGACTGTTGAGCTGACGCTCTCATACGATTTCCCAGCTGAATCGACCTCTGGAAACGGGGCGAATGTGGATCCTCGAGAAGCGACCTTCGATGTGCTGTTTACCCTGAGCGGTGACACTGACGAGATTTGGCCTTCGAAGCCGCTTCCAGAGAAGCCCTCACCTGGCGGAACAACTGGACAAGAACACGGGCTCGCGAATACCGGTGGTACTCAGCTGAACCTGCTGCTGGTCGGAGCGACTGTGCTCGTGGGCGCTGGTGGCTCCCTCGTTGTTGCGCGGCGCAAGCATGCACAACGGGACGAAGTCGCCTAGTCGACGCGCGCCTCGTAGAACACCTTTGCGATCTCGCCGCGCGACGTCAGGTCGAGCTTGGTGAGAATGTTGGAGACGTGGAATCGAACTGTCGCTGGCGAAATCACCAGGGTTTGAGCGATGTTATTCGTCGAGTGGCCCTCAGCGATGAAGTTCGCAATTTCTAGCTCGCGCGGTGTCAGCCCGTCAAGTGGGGTGCTCGCAGTTGGCAGCGCGGGAGCCTGCGGCCTGGTCTCATTCACAGCCTGAAGTTCGGCGAGATCCGCCGCGGCGCCCAGCGTCGTGAATATCTGTTGTGCCTGGGTCGTCCACGAGTCTGCGGCGGTGTGTTGCCCGGTCGACCGCAGGTAGTGCACGAAGTCACGAATCGTTCGACCGCGATACAACGGAAGCTCAGTTGCCGCAATTGCACGCTCAAACGCCCGCTCAATGGCAGGGTCAGCGATGCGCGGATCTTTCTGTGCCGCATAGGCAAGCTTGGCGGAGAGCCAGTCAATCGTGCCGTAGGTCTCGTACCAGTCTGCTCCGTTGCGGCGTGTGAGATCCGCGATGAGGAGTTCGGCAGAAACGAAGTCACCCAGCGCGATGAACGAGAGCGTGCGATAAGTGAGAAAACCGTGCCGCGTTGACGTGAACGTGCGGTATCGGTGAGGCTCGGTCAGCGCGATCACTTCGGCGTGCTGTCCTGCGAGGAAGGCGGCCTCGACCTCAGCGAAGAGCACCAGATCGATGCCGTAGGCCTCCCAGTGCAAGTTGTAGAGCCGCTGAGCGCCGAGCTGATACGGCGCGGGATCTTCGGCTCCCGTGAGAGTCGCAAGCCACGCGTGCAGCGCTGACAGAGTCAGTCGGACCTCGACATCAAGGAACTCGTATGCCTGCTGCTCGAACTGCTTCACGAGTTGGAGCGCTTCGTTGAAGCGGCCGCGTAGCGCGAGGGTGTGAGCGTAGATGATGCGAATCCCGCCAGCCGACCACGGCCGAGGCTGCCCCTCGAGCAGGTGAAAGCCCTCGCTGGCAAGCTCGTATGCCTGCGAGACGCGACCGAGCGACATCGCTGCACCCGCGAGCGCTACGAGCACATCGATCTTGTGCGGTGTGGGTCGCAGCGCCATCGCTCGGTCGACCAGCCGGGGGAGTCGATCGGCGATTTCTTCGTTCTTCCCCTCAATCGAGAGTGGAACCAGACGGAAACACTCAAGCAAGAGTTCGTACTCGCGCGGGGCAACCATCCACGCAAGGCGCTGGTCGCTCAACTCATCAGGTGACTCTGGTGCTGTTGCCCACAACTCCAGCGCGGGTGCGATGAGACGACTAACAGCTGCGGTGTCACGGCTGCGGAGCTGCGCGATGACGACGAGGAACGAAACGAATGCCTGGATGGTCTTCGTATCAGGTGAATCGTCGGTGAGCGCGAGGAGCGCAGTGATGCGTTCCATGGGGTCGTGATCCTTCAACTGATAAGTGCGGATGAGGATCGCGAGGCATTCGCGCAGCGGCGAGTTCGGAAGTGCCTCGACCTTTGTGAGGAGGTCGAGTACCAAGAACCCTGCCTTGTGCCTAAAGCAGTGCAGCAACAGTTCAATGAGGAGGTCATCGTGCTCGGCGCCCTCAGTGATCTGTAGGCATCGGCGGATCGTCTCATTGACAAAGATGACGTTGTTGACAGCGAGTGCGTCTTGCACGTCCTGATCGACGGCCTCACGAAGCTCTGGGGTGAGTGTCGTTGCTGCACGAAGCGCGAATACCAGTGAGCGGTGGCCGTAGGTCAACGATGCGAGCGCACTGAGAATTTCTTTGGACCGCTCCACAGACATGAAGCTGTCGTCTGAATCTGCAGACTCGACAAGCAGCGGGTGCCCAGGTGCGAGTGAATCGCCAAAGTCCACCTCGTGAACGAGCTCGTGTGTGAGTGCTTCAGACGTGTCGATGGGAAGTTGCAGCAGGTCTGCAACGCGCAAAACTGTGCTGAGCTCGATGGGTGTCGCCGCGAGCGTGACGATCTCAACAGCGAACTGACCGGCTGGTGTCAGCGATGTGTATCGTTCGACAAGCTGGGAATTATCGCGCCCTTTTTGCAGTCGAGCGGGGAAGTCTGTGCGCAGGTGCAGACTTTGCGCTTCTTCTTGCGTGAGCTCATCAAACATGCTGCTCACCTGGGCGAATGACCCGCCTGTGAGGTCACGCACGCGCTGCGCCATCTTCCGCGAGATGCCAGTGCCAAACCGGTCGAGCGCCATGTCTTGCACGTCAACAACTGAAAGTTCGAGCAACTCGATGCATTGCCAGTTCTGGTGCAGTGGGGCTTCATCCTGCAGGTGCCACATTAGTGTGTGCTCTTCTACTGGCGGGCGAGAGGCGAGCACGAAGAAGACGCCACGGCCTGCAAGACGAGGCACGATGTAGCGCAGGATCTGAGTGGAATCGGGGTCCGCCCACTGCATGTCATCGAGCAGGATCGTGCGGACCCGGTGTGAAACCGGTGGCACCAGACGGTGAATGAGTAGCCGAGCAATGTCGTCAGGCTCTGTCTGTGCGCTGAGGAGACCTGGCACGTCAAGGCCAGCGCCGAGGAGCCGCTCGATGAGCGCATATCGGGTCTGCTGCTCGTTTTCGTCGGCTGCTGCGACGTGGATCGGGCCAAGCTCAGCGGCAGACGCCGTCTCTCGGAGACGCTTCAGGAAGAACGTCTTTCCAAGACCGCTTGTGCCAACCACCAGGAGCAATCCACCGTTGTTTGCCTGCGCCGCATCAATGTACATTTCTGCTTCACGGGCGCGGCGGGTGTTCGGATTCATTTGGGTAATTTAGACAATCTCTGAAAGACCTGAAGCGAGAAAGCTCACAGGTGTAACTTAAGTCTTCACCTTAGCGAGCTTTGCGTCAATGGCTGACGCGAAGTGAGTGCGCTGTTGAGGCAGCGACCGAGTGAAAGCTCGAAGAACCAGCATCAAATAGACAGGTTTCTTGGGTGCTTGAAATATGTAATACATAGGAAACGCTAGTCCTGTGATCTGATAGTTCTCCGAGTTTTCTTTCGTTTTGTAGTCCTGGAAATGCGGAGCTAGGGAATGTTTGGGCGCGTTTGTTGCAGTCCACAATCGAAGCTTTCCCGCGGATTTCGGTGACTGGGCAAGTTATGCTGGCGGCATGCGTCGAGCGTTCACTACCTCAGCACGGGTCATCGGGTTCACCGGACTTGCTGCCGTCTCAGCTCTGCACGTTGCGTGGGCTGCGGGGTCCTCCTGGCCCGCCAAGAACAAGAAGAAACTGGCGGAAGCGACAGTTGGCTCGGCGATTGAGATGCCTGAAGCCGGTCCCACGCTTATAGTTGCTGCCGGTACGGGTACAGCGGCGCTCTTGGCAACAGGGATGCTCGGAAACGGGCGCATGCAGCGCACCGGACTTCGCCTCATGGGCAGTGCGCTCGTTCTCCGCTCTGTGCTTGGCGGTGAGGCTGCACTCGCAGTATTGGGGCTTCCCGAATCAGGGAAGAAGTTTCGTGAGCTTGACGAGAAGTACTATCGCCCGCTGACAGCGGTACTCGGGGTTGCACTTTGGGTGGCGGGTGCGAAGCGCTGATCCGCGCCCGCGTCGCTAATTCGCCGTGCCCGTGCGCCGTGCTCGTGCGCTAACCCGGTGAAACGTGCCGCTTCTTGCAACGAGTCCACTTTCATGCGCAAATAACGCCCGTTCTCGGGAAAAACGGTCGTTCTCGCGGGGGTCGGGAGGGAGCAGGGAGCCGGGAGCAAAGAGCGCAGGAACTCAGGCCACGCGCAGCGGGTCAGCTACCAGCCGCCCTGCTCGTCCTGGATCGTGTTGCCGCCGTCCACCGCGATCACCTGGCCGGTAACGTACGATGCCCCCGGTGAGGCAAGGAACTCAATAAGGGCAGCAACCTCGTCCGGGGTGCCAGACCGGCCGAGAGGTGTGGCATCACCCATCCGGTTCTCGTGTTCGGTGGCTGAGCCGGTGTTGATCCACCCCGGAGCGACGGCGTTCGACGTCACTCCTGTGTCTGCGAGGTCGACGGCGAGTGAGCGGGTGAGACCGACAAGTCCTGCCTTGGCCGCGTGGTAGCCGACGTCACCGCGGTAGGCCATGAGCGGTCCCGAGACCGACGAGACGGTGACAATGCGCCCGTGCTGGGCCTCGGAAAGATGCGGGATCGCGTTGCGAGTGACGAGATATGCAGTAGTGAGATTTCGTTTCAGCGCATGTTCCCAGCCGGTGCGGTCGAGCGCGGTGGCAGGCTGCGGATCCTCAGGGTCTGACACCGAAGTCATACCAGCGTTGTTCACAAGAACATCGAGCCGACCAAAAGCAGACAGCGTGCTCGAGACGAGATGTTCGGCCCCTTCCTCAGTGGTGAGGTCGGCGGTGACCCCGATGGCAACCGGTTGTCCGAGTGGAACGTCAATGGAGCCCAGTTCGGTTGCGAGCGCGTTGAGTTCTGCGGCGCGCTCGTGGATCCGCCCCGTGGTTGCTCCGATGGCCACGTGATAGCCAGCGCGAACGAGGCGGGTTGCAGCTGCGAAGCCGATGCCGGTGGGGGAGCCAGCGCCCGAAATGAGTGCTACGCGGCTGTGCTGAGGGGCGGTATGCGACATTGCCATGGTGTGAGCATACGGCCTCGTGGGTGAGACTGTTAGGCGCCCTGCGGCGGGTTCACCAAGAATTCAAGTCGCTCAGACAGGTAAGTAGCGAGCACTGGCGCGCCTTCGAGCCCCGCTCCTGCACGCCACCGTACCCGCAGTTCGCCGTCGGCGATGCCGAGCGGAAGCGAAGTATCTGCAACGCAAGCAGCAAGACCCTCGTCAGTAAACGGTAAGGCTGTAGCGTCGTAGTTGACGGAGGTGCCCTCGGGATAGCCGCCGCGAAGTGCCGCTGCAGCAATCTCACGGCGTTCTTCACGTGATACTGAGGTGTTGTTCGGACGGCCACGCTCTGCAGCACGGGTGACCGAGCCTGCTGCGTACAGCAGCGGTTCGCCAGGGGCGGGATCGTCTGAGCGGAGCAGCAGCGTACCGAGTCGCCACACCTGACCCACGGGGCGCATGCGTGCGGCACGGGTGATGAGGAACTTGCGTCGCTCAGGCAGATACTCGGCAAACTCTTCTGGCGCTACCTCTGCGGCGATAAGTCGAGCGCGCGTCTCGGTGAGCGTAGCGATGCCGCGCTGAAGCAGGTTATCCACATCGCTAGTGTATCGAGCGGCGGCGACTGCGCTCCCTCGTTAGGCTTGGAACATGAGCGAACAGAAGGCGCACGAATCCATCGAGGTCGAACGAAAGTATGACGTCGCATGGGGTGCCGAAGTGCCAGCAGATTTTGACTCTGCAGGCTTGCGTGTTGCTGAGCGTGTTGAACATCGCATGGTGGCCCGTTACTTCGACACCCGTGATGGCGCACTGGGCAAGCAGCGAGTCGCGGTGCGGGTGCGCGAGGGTGGCGCTGATGCTGGCTGGCACCTGAAAGAAAAGAATGAGCTTGGTGCACGGGAACTTGCCTGGCCGCCCGCTCCTGAAATGCCTGCGGGCCTGGTAGACGAAATCCGTACGCGGATCGGCGATGCAGTTGGCAGCGTTCAGGTCATTGCCGAGATTGCGACGACGCGCCTTGCGATCCGTTTGGTGAATGAGCTCGGAGAAGACCGAATTGAGCTTGCTGACGATCGGGTGGTAGCTCGCGACGAGCGTGCTGGTGTCAGTCGTGCGTGGCGTGAGTGGGAAGCTGAGTCGATTGCGCCAGAGGGTGCAGGTGTTGGTGTGACTGCGCTCGATGCCCTTGAGCCGGTGCTGCTCGCGGCGGGCGCAGTGGTCTCGCCAAGCTTTGCGAAGATTGCACGCGCAACGGGGCAACTTGCTGCAATTGCCGAGCACAAGGGCGCGCCTACTGATCTGGTGACAAAACTCTCAGCAATGGATCAGGCCGATCAAGACGCGGCGCGTAGGCTGGGAGCATGAGCAAGAAGCCAGTGAACTCGGGCCGCAATGGCAAGAACTCGAAGCCCGAAGTGAGCCCTGAAGCGCGGCGTAAGCAGATCATCGTGGCGCTCATTATGGGCGCTGTCATGGGGCTCATTCTGAGCTTGCTCACACAGTTCTGGCTGTGGCTCCCTGCTGGCCTCGCGATGGGTCTTGCTACCGGCGCAATCATGCGTCCACCAGCAGACGAAGACACGAACAAACGTCGGAAGTAAACCGCGAGTGTGATTAGTCAATGGCTTTGACTAATCACTAGCGTTCTGCTCGATGTTGTGGAAAGATCGTGAACGGTACTGACACCCGCGTTCGCAAGAGCGCAGGGGTTCAACTAGACAAGGACGTTCATGGAACCCACCATTTTCGAGACAAATCCACCCGCAGCACACACGGTTGACGCATCGCTCGCTGACACCAAGCTCGCGTGCTTCTGGCTCGACGACATTCGCGATTCGGCAGCTCGCTACCCGAAGCTCGGCAATGACCTCACCGCAGACGACGTGGTCGTTGGCGGCGGTTACGCTGGGCTGTGGACTGCCATCAAGCTCAAGGCCGAGCACCCCGAGCGCCGTATCGTGCTGCTTGAAGCGGTCGAGGTCGGGTGGGCAGCATCCGGGCGCAACGGTGGCTTCTGCGAAGCAAGCATCACCCACGGCGAGCCCAACGCTGAGGCGCGCTGGCCGAACGAAACTGGCATCCTTCGTCGCCTTGGCTACGAGAACCTCGACGCAATCGAGAAGTTCATCGCAGACAACAAGCTTGACGCAGAGTTTGAGCGCAATGGCGCCCTCAGCGTCGCGAATGCGCCGTACCAGGTCGATTGGCTCGGCGAGAGTCCAGATCCGCTCGTGCAAACGCTGAACGCCGAGGAAACTCGGAAGCGTATTAACTCACCCACCTTCCTCGGCGGCGAGTACTCGCCCCGTGAGAACGCGAGCATCCACCCGGCAAAGCTCGCCGCTGAACTCGCTCGTCACGCGACCGAGATCGGCGTAGAGATTTTCGAGCGCTCACCAGTCACCAAGCTCGAGGGTGACAAGTTCGGGCCGATCCGCCTTGTCACTGATGCGGGCACCGTGAGCGCTGAGCGCGCCGCGCTCTGCACCAATGTCTTCCCATCGCTGCTCAAGCGCTACCGCCTGCACACTGTTCCGGTCTACGACTACGTGCTGATGACTGAACCCCTCACCGACGCTCAGTTGAAGTCGATCGGTTGGGAGGGCCGTGAGGGCCTCGCCGACATGGCGAACCAGTTCCACTACTCACGCCTGACCACTGACAACCGCATTCTCTGGGGCGGTTACGACGCTGTCTACTTCACTGGTGGCAAGATCAAGGCCGAATACGAAGATCGCATGGAGAGCCACCGCCGTCTTGCAAGTCACTTCTTCACGACGTTCCCGCAGCTGGAAGGACTGAAGTTCACACACCGTTGGGCCGGTGTCATCGACACGAGCACCCGCTTCTGTGCCTTCTTTGGCGAGGCATTCGGTGGTCGCGTGCAGTACGTCTCTGGCTTCACTGGTCTCGGCGTTGGTACGACCCACTTCGCGGCAGACGTCATCGTCGACCGTCTGGAAGGTCGCGTCACTGAGCGCACCGAGGTCGAAATGGTCAAGAAGGTGCCGCTGCCCTTCCCGCCAGAGCCCGCGGCCTCCATCGGCATCAACGCGACGCGCTGGGCACTTGACCGTGCCGACCACAACCAGGGCAAGCGCAACATGTTGCTGAAGACCCTTGACGCTCTCGGCCTTGGGTTCGACTCGTGAGCGCCGAACTGCTTCCCGAGGGCAAGAATCTCGCGGTCAGTGCAACAACCACCCCGATCGAGCTTGAGCCAGTTGACGCCGCAGACACGGTGTCGGGCTTGCCTCGCCAGGGCATCGCAGAGCTCGGCACGATGGGAACCGCTGATGTCGGCATCTGGGAGCTCCGCGAAGGCATCGTGACCGATACCGAGGTTGACGAGCTGTTTGTCGTGCTTTCCGGCGGCGCGCGGATCGAGTTCCTCGACAACGAAAACAACGTCATCGATGGGCCCGTTGAGGTCGCTCAGGGTGACGTCATGCGACTCGTTGGCGGGTCCCGTACGCGCTGGACTGTGGAAAATCACATCCGCAAGGTGTATATCGCCTCAGAATAGGGCTAAAGTCTTTCGAGGAATATTTCAGCTCCACCGAAAGGAACACAGGGGATGGCCTGGAAGCAGCACGGTGACGGAAAGCACGTCGCACCCGATGCAATCGTTCTCCCTGAGGAGCGATTGAGCTGGCCGAAAACCATTGGTTTTGGCGCGCAGCATGTTGTCGCAATGTTTGGCGCTACCTTCTTGGTGCCGCTCATTACGGGCTTCCCGCCCAGCGCGACGCTTTTCTTCTCGGGTCTCGGTACGATCCTCTTCCTGCTGCTGACGGGTAACCGTCTGCCGAGTTACCTCGGTTCTTCGTTCGCGTTCATCGCGCCGATCACCGCGGCACTTGCTGGCGGGCCTGAGGGTGACCTGTCACGTGCGTCGTTTGGCATCCTGTCGATCGGTGTGCTGATGGCGATCGTCGGCGTCATCGTGCAGAAGTTTGGCACCGGCTGGATCAATGCGCTCATGCCGCCCGTTGTCATGGGCACCATTGTCGCCCTCATCGGTTTCAACCTGGCGCCCGCTGTCAAGAACAACTGGAACGCAACCGAGAATTCGGGATGGGTCGCACTCATCACGATTGTTTCGGTGCTGCTCATCACGATGCTCTTCCGTGGTCTCATTGGCCGCCTGTCGATCGTGCTTGGCATGGTCGTCGGGTACATCGCGGCGATCCTCTTTGGCGAGATCGACTTCACCGCGGTGAAGGAAGCAGCGTGGATCGGTCTCCCCGAATTCCACCTGCCGGCAAACCCGTTCAGCGATCCCGCACTGTGGGGCCTGCTGCCGATGTTCATTCCCGTTGTGCTCGTGCTGATCGCCGAGAACGTCGGTCACGTGAAGAGCGTCGGCCTGATGATCAACCGCGACCTCGACCCCGTCACGGGACGGGCGCTGTTGGCTGACGGCATTTCGACGATGCTTGCTGGCTTTGGCGGCGGATCGGGCACAACTACCTACGGCGAAAACATCGGCGTCATGGCGGCAACGCGTGTCTACTCGACGGCTGCCTACTGGGTCGCTGGCATCATCGCGATCCTGCTGGGCTTCTGCCCGAAGGTCGGCGCCGTGATCTTCACGGTTCCCGCGGGTGTGCTCGCAGGTGTCACGGTTGCGCTGTACGGTCTCATCGGCCTGATCGGTGTGAAGATCTGGATCGACAACAAGGTCGACTTCTCGAAGCCGATCAACCAGTTCACCGCGGCTGTCGCGCTCATCGTCGGTATCGCCGACTTCGGCCTCACTGTCGGCAGCGAAGCGAACCCGATCGTCTTCAATGGCATCGCGCTCGGCACAATCGCCGCAGTCGGTGTGTACCACCTCATGCGTCTCGCAGCGAAGGTGCGCGGCGGTGAACCCGTCGTTGCAGATCCAGTCGTGACCGGCGGCATCGTTGTGAACGCCGACGACAAGTAATCGAACCTGCGTGAGAGGCGCGGCACCCGATCATCGGGGTGCCGCGCCTCTCTGCGTGTGGGGTGTAAATCGGTCAGGTTGACTCGAAACACACCGGCTTCATACTGCGGAAATCATGCTTGAACGCTTATGGTGTGGTTGTGTGGAGTGCTGACCGTCGAGAATCAACCGACCCAACAGGTTCGGATGATCCGCGCGCCTCGAACACCGGTAGTGAGGAGGCCGCCATGCCACAGGAACAGACGGCCGAGCAGCTGACTGAACAGCTCGGCGGGCCAACGGCAGTCGTTGATGCGAACTCTCGTGAGCACGCGCAGTGGCGCGAACAGCTCTCGCGCATTGGTGGCCACAGCCCGCTCCTGCACTTTGATGATCACCCCGCGAACCGGATCGAGCTCTCTTCCACGCATCCGGGCGGCCTGCCACAGTTCATCAGTGGAAACAAGATTTTGCTGTCTGCGCTGATCCGCGACGACCTCGCACTGCGTCACGCACGGTTCGCAGCAGCTCGCGTTACCGACAAGGCTGTCGAGATGCGCACTGTACGCGGACTTGAGACGGTCAACCTCGCTGTCGGCCTTGCGAAGTGGACCTTCGAAGGCACCGATTTCTGCGCGCCTGTGCTGCTGCGCCCGCTCGCGATTCGACGTTACGGTCGCGACTTTGAGCTCAAGCTCAAGCAGTTCCCTGTGGTGAACTCTGAGCTGATCCGCGTACTGCACGAACAGTTCGGCATCATGCTCGATGCGCGCACGCTTATTGAGCTGTCTCAGACCGAGGGCGTGTTCAAGCCGCAGCCAGTGATCGATCGTCTGCGTCAGATGGTTGCAGGGGTCGCCGGTTTCGAGGTGCAGCCGCGCCTCATTGTGTCGTCGTTCCACAACGTCTCACAGCAGATGGTTGCGGATGCGCGTGACCTCGACATTCCCGTGCTCGACGCGATCTGTGGCAGTGAGCCGGCTCAGCAGGCGCTGCGCGACAGCTACCGTCCGGTCGACGCAGCGTCTCCTGACCACCGTGCGCCAGATACCGATCGAAATCTCTACGATTCTGACGCTGAGCAAGATGACGTGCTCGCGCAGATCAGCGCCGGGCACTCGCTCGTCGTACGCACGCTTCCTGGTACCGGTGGCACGCAGACCGTCGCAAACGCGATCGGCAATCTCGTGCGTGACGGCAAGCGCGTGCTGGTCGTGTCCCCACGCCGCGCGACGCTCGATGGCATTGCGCATCGCTTGTCGCGTGCGTCACTTACCGGCCTTGCCGTCTCACCGCGTCGCTTGCGCCGCAACCTCGTTGAGGCGATCAGCCGCAACGAGAATTCGCAGCCTGAACAGCTGCGTGACGTTGATGACGCACTCGTTCGTCTGCGCGGAGTGCTGCTGGACTACGGCAATGCGCTCAACCAGAAGGACTCGCGCTACGGAGTCTCGCCGGTGGAAGCGCTCCGCAAGCTTGCGCTGCTTTCGCGCACTGCAGAGCCGCCAGCCACGACCGTGCGTCTCGACGATCAGGCCCTTGGCCAGCTCGCGATTGACCGGTCGTCGGTTGCTGACGCGCTCACCGAGGTCGCACGCCTCGGACAGTTTGAATACGGTCCAGAAGATTCGCCGTGGTACGGCGTCTCGTTCGACACGACCGAAGAAGCACGCGCGGCATACGCGCTCGCAGTAGACCTCGCTGAGTCACAGCTGCCCCGCCTGGTCTCAATGGCAAACGAGGTCATCGGTCAGACCTCAATGCGCCCGTACGAGACGGTTGCCGAACTCGGTGTCTACCTGCGTCTGCTCATGGGCGTGCGTGATACGCTCGACCGCTTCACACCGCAGGTGTACGACCGTTCGCTCACCGAGGTCATTGCGGCGCACAGCCCCCGAAGTGCTTCTGGTGAAGAGATGACGAACGCCAACAAGCGTCGTCTGAAGAAGCTTGCACGCGAGTACGTGCGCCCCGGCGTGAGCATCACAGACATGTACTCGCGTCTCGTGCAGATTCAGCAGCAGCGCGTGCTCTGGCAGCGCTACTCGACCGTTGCCGGTGCACGCCCTGAGGTTCCGCTCGGCATTGCAGACGTCGTTGTTGCTTTCCAGTCTGCGTACGAAGATCTCGACAAGCTTGACCGGATTCTCGGAACCTCGGCAGAGTCGAGCCGTCTGAAGAATTTGCAGCTTGGCGCTTTGGCTCAGCGCGTCGCTGATCTTGCTCAAGAGTCAGAAGTACTCAAGAACATCCAAGAGCGCACGACCATCGTTGAGCGCCTGCGTGGGGCGAACCTGCAGCCGCTGCTCGATGACCTCTCCGCACGGCACGTGCCTGCAGACCAGGTTTCGGCAGAGTTGGAACTCTCATGGTGGCAGTCGGCACTCGAACGCATGCTGCAGACGAACCCGGCCCTACTCAGCGCAAACACGAGCGTCATTGAGCGGCTTGAAGCAGACTTCCGTCTCGTTGACGACGCACACGCTGGAGCCAACGGAGCACAGCTCGCCGCGTCGCTTTCTGATAGCTGGCGTGTGGCAGTGCTCGACCACAAGCAAGAGGCTCTCGCGCTGCGAGGTGCGCTCCGCAGCGGATACGCATCGGTCGGTATGCTCCAGCGCCACTCACCAGCGCTGCTGTCGGCACTGGCACCGGTCTGGACGATGTCGCCGTACGAGGTCTTCCAGCTGCCAGAGTCAATGCGCTTCGATACGGTGCTGCTCGTCGACGCCGGCGCGACGACGCTTGCCGAGAACCTCGGTGCGATCCGCCGCGCAAAGCAGGTTGTCGCATTCGGTGACCAGATCACGCAGTCGCCGTCACCGTTTGAGATTGCAGTGACCGGTGCGGGAACGACGCGCGATCCGCTCCCTGAGACCGCTGAGGATTCGGCGCTCACCGAGCTTGCCGAAGTACTGCCCCAGCTCTCGCTCACGCGGAGCTACCGGGCAGGCGGCGAAGACCTCACGAACCTCGTGAACTCGCGGTTCTACAACGGTGAGATTCAGTCGCTCCCGTGGGCAGGAAGCTACCTGGGTCACTCGAGCCTCAATTACGAATTCGTGCCGCACGGCCAGGGCCTGCCCGATCAACACACTGGCGCGGTCGAGAGCACCGACGCCGAAGTTGACCGCGTGGTACAGATGGTGCTGCAGCACGCTGACGAGCGCCCGAGCGAATCGCTCATGGTCATCACCGCGAGCGCAAAGCATGCGGTGCGTGTGAACCAAGCGGTGCTAAAAGCATTCGCGAAGTACCCGCAGTACCGTGAGTTCCTGCTCGGTGATCGAGCGGAACCCTTCGGCGTTCTCACCCTCGAACAGGCGACCGCGCAGAGCCGTGACCGTGTGATCTTCTCGATCGGCTACGGCCGTACCCCGCACGGCCGCGTGCTGTCGAACTTCGGCTCGCTCGGTCAGCCAGGTGGCGAGAAGCTCATCGCGGTTGCGATGACCCGAGCGCGACGTGCAATGACGATTGTGAGCTGCTTCAAACCAGAAGACCTCGATAGTGATCGTTTGAAGCACGGCGTTGTCGAACTCGCTGAGCTGCTTGCGTTCGATGCGCCCGCGGCTGCTCCCGAGGTGCTGCCGTCAGAGGCGGATCCGCTCGTGAGTGACCTTGCTGTTCGCCTCGAGGAGCTTGGACTCAACGTCACCCTCGACTACCACGGTGTCATTCCGCTCGCGGCGTCGTTCGGCGATGCCGTGATCGCAGTTGACTTCGACCTCGGCGAGCATCCTGAGAGCCTGCGTGAGGCCTTGCGCTTGCGACCTGCAGTGCTGCGTCGCCTCGGCTGGCACTACCAGCGCGTGCAGCGGTTCGACCTGTTCTCTGACGCAGGTGCGGTTGCTGAACGCATTGCGCGGGTCTTGGGACGTGACGAGGCTGCTCGTCGTGCGGCCGAGTCTGGTGCAGACGAGGGCGGATCAGGTGCCGAGACCGGCGTCATCGCCGACGCGACTGACACCCAGGCGTACTAGTCATGGCTGAACGCAAGAACCGGCGGGCGTCCCGACCGGCGCCTGAGGGCGTCGATCCGCGCCCCTCTGAACAGCCGATCACGGAGAAAGCTGGCGAAGATCGTCCCGAGGCGTGGGGCGATGCTCCCGCAGCGCGTGCTCGTTCTGCGTCGGAGGAACAGCTGCTGCGGGATCGTCCGCCGCACTGGGGGTAGCCGAGACGCGCTCGGCTAGAGCCGCTAGACCGACGACGAAGATGAACCCGAGCTGCTCGGGCGTGAGTCGGTGCGGTAGAAGCCGGAGCCGTTGAAAGTCACACCAATCGACGACCCGAAAACCTTGCGCAGCTTGCCGCCGCACTCGGGGCACTCGGTGAGCGCAGCATCAGAGAACGACTGGTAGGCGTCGAAAGCGTGCTCGCAATCGGCGCAACGGTAAGCATAGGTTGGCACGCCTTGAGTTTAGCGCGTCTCGCTGGGTGGCCGTGATCCGACCTCACTCGTGCCTCCCGCGGGCGCGAATCGCAGCACGCGATGCTCGGTCACGGCACCCGCGATCGGCGCATCGTGCGGCTCGACCGGCACCGCTTCAAACACCTCATCGTCAAACACCACCGCAAAGACGGGCGGCGGATCGGCGAGACCAGCAAGACAGCGGTCAAAGAACCCTCGGCCCCAGCCAAGCCTGTTGCCGTCAGTATCGATGCATGAGGCAGGGATGAGCATGAGATCGGTCTCTTGGGGAGCAGTCGACGGCAGCACATCGCCAACGGGCTCGGGGATTCCAAAGGCCCCGGGCGCGAGTCCGCCGTCGGGTGCCGTTGTCAGGACGCCCCAGTCCATGTGGCCGTCCTCACGCACACGGGGGAGCAGCACCTCAATCCCCTGCGCAAGCGCCCAGGAGTTGAACCCTGCGGTAGAAGGCTCGTCACCGACACTCACGAAGCTGGTTACGCGGGTGACCGGCGCCTTCCGCGATACCGTGAAGTCGCGCACGAGGCTGATGAGGGATTCGGTATGGGCGGATCCGCGCCTCGAATGGGCAGCTAGCCCCGACCGCGCGGCTAGCCCCGACCGCGCCGCACGCTGCGTACGCACGCGGGCACGGAGCGCACGCTTCTCATCAGCGATCGAGGAAGTCATACGCATGAGCCTAGCCTTGACTACGGGTGTAGGAACTGACGAAATCAGCCTGCTTCGGCAGAATCTCGGAGGCGGAGCGTTAAGCTGTGCGTTATGACTGAAACCCGAAACGTAAACGCGAAGCGCGTCGTGAAGGCAGTGATTCCTGCGGCTGGCCTTGGCACGCGGTTCCTCCCGGCAACGAAGGCGATGCCGAAAGAGATGCTGCCGATCGTTGACAAGCCCGCGATTCAGTACGTCGTCGAGGAGGCCTCAGAGGCCGGACTGACCGATGTGCTCATCATCACCGGTCGTAACAAGAACAACATCTCGAACCACTTTGATGGCGTCCCCGAGCTCGAGCGTGCGCTCGAGAAGAAGGGCGATGCGAAGAAGCTTGAGAAGGTCAAGCAGTCGAGCGAGCTCGCCGAGGTGCACATGCTGCGCCAGGGTCAGCCCCTTGGCCTCGGTCACGCGGTCGGCCGCTCACGCTGCCACGTTGGCGACGAATCGTTCGCCGTGCTGCTCGGTGATGACCTCATCGATGCGCGCGATACGCTCCTCACCCGCATGGTTGAAGAGCACGATGCACGCCAGGCAACCGTGATCGCGCTCATGGAGGTTCCTGAGGAATCGATCCACCTGTACGGTTGCGCCGCGGTCGAGCCAACCGACGATCCCGACGTTGTGCGGATCACCGATCTTGTCGAGAAGCCCAGCCGTGAAGAGGCTCCCTCGAACCTGGCAATCATTGGTCGCTACGTGTTGCGTCCCGAGATCTTCGACGTGATCGACGGTCTTGAGCCCGGCCGTGGCGGCGAGTACCAGCTCACCGACGCGCTCAACGTGCTTGCACAGGGCGGCGGCGAAGCTCCCGTGTACGGCGTCGTGTTCCGTGGTCGTCGCTACGACACCGGTGACCGCGCTGACTGGATCAAAGCGAACGTGTTGCTCGGTGTTGACCACGATGAACTCGGTGGCGAGCTTCGTGACTGGATCATCGATTTCGCGGATCGCATCCGCGGCGAGTAGTCACTCCCTCACATGCCTGCATTCCGACCCCGCGTGAAGCCGCCAAGGCTATACGCGGGGTCGGTTGGTTTGCGGGTGATTCTGCCCCGAGACGCCGAACGCATGGGCGACCTCCTGCGAGGAAACCGGTCTTGGCTGCAGGAGTGGGAGGCGACACATCCCGAGGGCTACTCGGTCGCGCCCGGATCCACCCCCTATGGCCCAGTCATCAAGTCGATGCGTCAAAATCTGCGCACTGGCACCGGTATTCCTTGGGTGATTACCTACAACGACGAAGTGGTTGGCCAACTCAATGCCTCCGAATTGAGCGGGGGCGCACTCCGTTCGGGACAGCTCGGATACTGGATTGCCGAAGGATATGCAGGAAAAGGCATTGTTCCAACTGCGGTCGCGCTTGCAATGGATTATCTCTTCGACATCTGGGGCCTCCACCGGGTCGAAATCTGCATCAGGCCAGAAAACGCGGCGTCACTTCGGGTCGTAGAAAAGCTCGGTATGCGGTACGAGGGATGTAGACAGGCGTATATACACATTGGTGGGCAGTGGCGCGACCACGAATCCTTTGCAATCACTCGTGAAGAGCGAGAAACAACGATGCTCGAACGGTTGCGTCGGTAGATTATTCGACGACGACTGTGGGCGACTCGCCGATCCGCGAATTTTCCTCGGCGCGCCACGAGACACGCCGGTCTAAATCGGCATATGGTTAGCCCATGAGTGGCGGTGCGCTAGGCGGTGGAATGATCTTCGTGATCATTGCAGTGCTCTGGGCTGCTGTTTTGGTGCCAGGGTGGAACCGACGTCGCGAATTCAAAGCTGCAGAGCGGAATGCGTTCCGACTGCAGCGAACGCTCCGCGTGCTTGCCGAAACCATGGAAATGCCAGAAGAGATGCGCATCGAGGCCACTGCGAAAGAGGCCCTCGCGCACGAGAAGCTGCTGCGCTCTGAGAAGAAGCGTGAAGAAGCTGAACGGAATGCCGAGCTGGCAGAGGCACGCGCCGCGCAGGTGCGTGCCGAGATCCGCGCCCAGCAGATGCAGCGCAAGCAGGCTGCGACCCAGCGGGCGGCTCGTCTGAGCAAGCCCGGCGTGCGTCGCGTGCGCTCGCTCGCTGCGCTCATCTCGCTGCTTGGCGTCGTCGCCTCGTTCGTGAGCATCGGCCTGCTGTTTGCAGGCGCGGGTGCTGTACCTCTGATCTGGTCGCTGCTTGGGCTTTCGCTCGGTGCTGGTGCGTTGGTGCTGCTCGCCCCTGGGCGTGCGCGACTTGCACCGATCGCTGCTGAGGCGCTTCCTGAAGAGGCTGTTTCGCCGGTCGTCGCTGAAACCGTCGAGGCTGAAGCCTCCTCGGTCGCGGCCGACGATACTGCCGCAACCGAGGCTCACAATGCGGCCCAGCGTGCTGCTGCCGAACGCATTGCGCGTGCTCGCTCGATGGCCCGTGCGCGTGCGTCGCGTACCAGTGCACAGCCTCGCATGGAGAATCAGCCTGACTCGATGCTGCTTCGCGAAGCTCGCGAGCAGGTTGCACGCGAGCAAGGGCTCGCTCGGGCGGGTGCGAAGATCCCTGATGAACGTCCGGTGACTGCGCAGATTGCCGAGCAGAAGAGCGAAGAGGCCGCGGCTGATTCTATGTTTGCCCGCTACGAGCAGCAGGCTTCATCGAAGAACACTCAGAAGAAGAGCCCGTTCAGTGAGATGGGGCGCGTCGGCGATACCGCCGAGGGCATGCCTGACCTCGACGACGTGCTGCGCCGCCGCCGCATCAGCTAGCTCGGCGCCTGGCAGCCCGCGGTCGCTAGCCCGCGGCGCTGTTGCTGCGCTGTTTCCGCTGCTGTTTGCTTCGTGCTTCGTGCTTCGTGGTTCGCTGCGCACTTGGCGAGCTTCTCTAGCCCTCCGTCTAGAGTTTCGACCTTGCTCTGCACGAATTGGCGCAATTCATGCAGAGCAAGGCCTGATCTCAAGGTTTGGGCAGGTGGAGGGAGGGCCGGGCAGCGGGCAGCCGGGAGCGCGCCGAACACTGCCGCGGAGTCCACATACGAGGAACGGCCGGTTACCACGGCATCCTCGGAAGGATCCGCGTGTAACCGGCCGTCTGCACCGTATGTAGGCCTGAAACTCACAGGCCTTGGGGGGACTAGGGGCGGGAACTGGTCAAGGAGTCGTCAGCCCCTGGCTCGGCAGAAGCATCACCGGCAGCCACTGCATCAGCCTCAGCCATGGCCTCAGCCCCGACAACACCCTCAGCCTCGGCACGAACCGCCTCAACAGGCGCATCGCTCTCGCGCCGCAGCAGCTCGAGCGCCACCAAGAACACCACGAGCGAGACAACAGCGGTCCAAATGCTCGCTCCGCGTACCGGGCGGTCCATGAACACGAGCAGCGTCGCGACGAGCACGGCCGCAATGTAGAGCGCGGTATGCCACTGCTGCACAAAAACACCGAAGGAGCGCGTGTGCATTCCATGCCGGTCCATGGCGCGCCGCACGGCGCCGAAACCTGCGTCGAGCATGCCACGCAGCTTGCGAGCGAACTTCGCCCCGCTTGCAAACCAAGCGCCGACGGCGATGATCACACTGAGCATGACGAGTGCCATTGTGGTTGACGAAATGAAGGTCGTCACCTGAGTAAATACAGCCTCAGCGGTTCTGATGGGCATGACCGACGGAGACAGCGTCGCGATAAACACCTCGCGCCCGATGCCGATACCAGCGGCCAACGTGAGGAACGAGATCGCGAGTCCGACACCTGCCCACGCGAGCGCACGCATACGATGACGCGCAATGATCACACCGGCGATGATGCCGATGAGTACGACCCAGGGGAACCAGCTTCCTGCGACAACAGTGGCGTTATGGAGGGTGCGGATTGTCACCAGCGAATCGGCCGAGAACAGTGGAATCGACTGATCCACCTCTGGAATTGCTGAGGCAAACCCGAATCCTTGGTCAATGAGCATCGCCTTCACCTCAGTGATGACCTCGCGAAGGCTGAGCGACATCGTGCCGTCCTGCTCGAGTTGCAGCATCGCATTCGGGTCACCCTGGATGAGTGCAATCGCTTGGGTGTGACCCTGGCGCAGCGTCATCTCCCACACCTGGCTGAACTGGTCAGACTTGATGACTTCGGTGACGCCAGAACGCAGCATCGAACGAATGCCGTCAGCTGCCGGGCCGCTCAAGAGCGGGATGATCATTTTGGTCTGCTCGGGGAGTCCGAGATCAGCGACACCGGTGAAGACATCCTTGACCATGCCATCGATGTCGACGTTCTCTTCGACCGCAATCATGACCTGATCGGTGATGTATGACTGCACGTGCGGGTTCTCGGCGAGCGGAGCGAAGGTCGCAGTGAACCGGTCAGTGTCGATGAGCTGCGAGCGGGCCCAGGTGCTGAGCAGCGCGACAGGAGCAAAGACGACACCGAGCACAATCAGCACTGCCGAGAGCGCACTGATGCCTCGACGCGCGGCCTTTCCAGTCCCCGACGACTTCTGAGTACCCGTGGTGCGGGGTGCCGTCTTCTGGAGTTGCTGGTTCTCTGCTTCGAGATCCGCGACCCTGGCACGCAGTGCCCGAAGTTCGTCGTCTGAGGTGGTGAGTGGCTGTGTCATCGAGTGCCTTCCTGCGCTGCGCTGCAACGCCTATGCACTAATAATGACCTAGTTTTGGAAGAGTCGGTATGCCTCAGCATGTGAAAGTTGGCCCCACTGCGGGATTACACTAGCTCAGTGACGTTTAACGTATGGCTTTCCTTACTCGCCGCTGTCATCGTCATTAGTTTGACTCCCGGTGCAGGGGCCATCAACACGATGGCGAATTCGATGCGCGTCGGTTGGCGCGGAGCGATCTGGGGCATCATCGGCCAGCAGCTTGCGTTGCTCACCCACGTCATTATTGTGGCGGCTGGCGTTGGGCTCATCGTTGCGAGTTCGCCAGTACTGTTCACGGTGATCCGATATGCGGGCGCGGCCTACTTGGCCTATCTCGGCGTGCGATCAATCTTCACGAAGCCGACCGAGACAGAGGCCGCCAAGACGCAGGCCAGCATGACGCGTCGCGCGATGATTTGGCAGGGGTTCTGGGTGAACATCCTGAATCCCAAGGCCATTGTGTTCTTTCTCGCGTTTATTCCACAGTTTGTGCGCGCGGATCAGCCCCAGCTTTTGCAGTACGCCATCATCATCGGCACGTGCGTTGTTGCTGATGTTTGCATTATGTGGGGATTCTTCGCGATAGTTGCAAAACCGTTCAGTCGTTTCTCGCGCACGGTGAAGGGACAGCGGGTGCTGAACACGGTATTCGGTGCGCTCTTCGTAGCGGTCGCCGTGCTGCTGCTGTTCGTGCACTGATCAGTTCGGCGCAGAAACGCGGGGCGTGTCAGAACGTAACTTCGTCACCCACACGGATCACTCCGCCGGTCGTCGTTACCCCAGGTTCACCCATGGGCAGCAGGAAACGACCGAGGGTTGGCTCCGTCATACCCAGTTGCTGCGTGAACGCGGTCAGCAGTTTGGCGTCACGCACCCCGGTGTCAGGATTGCAGTGGGTTGCGAGGCAGCGCACGATGTTTTTGTCGGTGTTGAACGTCACATCACCGATGCGTACGTTGCCGTCCCAGCTGAGTTCGGTGCGCGGATCAACACCGGCGATCACGACATTCGAGCGGAAGCGACGGTCGTCAACCTCCGGCTCAACGCAGGCGGCAATCTCAGCGACGCTCGCCTCGCTGTGGACTGAAATATAGCCGCGGGAGCTGTCTTGGAAGCGAGAGGTCTCGCCGTCACCGACGAGCACGAGCGGGAGCCTTCCTGGCTTTTCGAGACGGCGAGCTTCTGGCGAAGCGAGCACGAACTCTGTGATGGCTGCGGTGAGCTGGTCTCGGCCAGCGGGATCAAGGCCTGCTTCGACGAGTTCGGTGCTGCCTTCGGTGATCCGCACTCGTTTGGCCTGTTCGTCGTATGACAGTGAGAGGCGTGCGAGCGTAGGGAAGTCCTGGAGCGAGAGGCCTTTGCTCTTCGACCAGTAGTCGCGACCGTCTTTGTGCTCGGGTGTGGTGGCATCGCCAAAGCGGAACGTGAGCACACGGTCTCCAGCGATGCGCCCGTCTGGCTGCACGGTGAGCTCTGAAAGCGATTCAGCAGTGAATCCTTTGACCGGGAACCGATAGAGCGCGACAACACTGGGCATGGGTTCATCCTTTCACGAGAAAGCTGACCTGGCACGTGTTTTCAAGGCAGCGGTACCCGGGGAAATGTCGGTCGGGTGACAGTCGCGGCCAATACTTCAATGCACCAGCTTGTTACCCCTGAAGCTGAAACACTGCTGCGGCCGAGCCAGTGCCGAGCGCAATGTCGGCCAGTGTCTTTCCGATTGCTGGGACGAACTTGAAGCCTTCGCCAGCGAAGCCGGCGCCGAAAGTGATTGATCCGCGCCGATCGAGGATGAAGTTGCCTTCTGCTGAGGTCGTATAGGTGCAGCTGATCTCAGTTGCCGATTTGGGGTCAAGTCCAGGGAAGTAGCGGGTGATGTGTGCACGCAAGGCATCGCGGTTACGCTCGCTGCCGCGGAAAGCACGAGCATCGGGATCTACTTCGTCACCCGTGCAGTGAAAACCGACCTTCACTCCCTCACCGGGGGTGAGCATGCCGTACACATCGCCGGTGCCGGTCTCGGGATGCGCCGAAATGAGGTGGTTGAACGAAGGCCAGTCTGCCTCGGCGAACGCGACAGCGGGCTGGAAGTGCGCCGGATGTTCTTCAGTAACGGTGAGCTGGGGGAGCGCAATTTGCGTCCCCAGGAGCTTAGTCGTCCAAGCGCCAACGGTGACCACTGCGCCGTCAGCGGTAAAGTTCAACGTCTCACCGGAGGTGTCTACCGCTGAGACGGAAACGCCTGCCGCTGTCTGCTGCACAGAGGTGACACACATGCCATCACGAAGATCAGCGCCATATGCGACTGCTTGGTCGCGGAGCGCTTCGAGTACCTGTGCTGAAGCGATACGACCGGCTTGATGGCTCAACAAGACGCGATCATCGAACTGAATACCTGGCCATCGACGTGTGGCCTCTTCAGGATCAAGCCATTCGACTGGTGCGCCGCGTGCTGAAAGCTTCTCGAAGACAGGCGTGATCCGCGTATCTGGACCCATCGTCACCAATCCAGCCATCGTCAGCAATTTAGTGCTGCTCGCTGACTCTAGCTCGCGGTACAGCGAGAGCGACAGGTCATAGAGATCAAGGTAGCTGTCATCGAGATACGCATTGTTGAGGTTGCGAGCAGCGCCGTGCGAAGCGCCAAGATCATGACCGAACTCGAACTGCTCAAGCAACAGCGTGCGAACGCCGCGCTGAGCGAGCTGCCATGCGGTCGCAAGACCCATTGCGCCTCCACCGATAACGATCTGTTCGAAGTTCTGCGTCATGCTGCCCAGTGTGTCAGAGACCACTGACATCGTCTGTCGTTATGTACACACGACGTAACTCACGATGAGGCAGGAGCGCGGCTGAGATCTCACTCCCAGGAGCGAGTGGAGAGCACGAGGAGGTAGCCGTCAGGGTCTTGGAAGGTCACGCCATGTTCATCCCAATAGGGATTTCGCGCAGCAGCACGTACTCCACCGGCAGCTTCCACCCGTGCGACAAGATCAGTGTGCAGCCGTACACCTAGCGTCTCTGTGTCGACTCCCGCGCGATGAGCGATGGTGGCTCGGCAACGATGTAGTCGTCGTAGGGACGTCCCTCGGCGAGCGCGATAGCGACTTCGACTGCTTGGCGAGCGAGCGCCTCCGGCTTGAGATCGAGTACGGAAACTGCAGGCCGCGAGGTCATATTTTGCACCGAACCAGACGCCGCGATGAGCATGAGGTCCTCTGGGATGCGGATCCCGCGGCGCGCGGCCTCCGCTTGCACGCCCGCGGCGTGACGACCCGTGAGACAGAAAAGCGCGTCGGGTGCGGTGCCGGTTGTAATGGCATCGTGCTGTTCCGCGGCGGTAGTGCCGAAAAAGTGATCGAGAATGCTCGGGCCTGCGAGCTCGCCGTCACGTTCGGGGGCTGCGAATGTCATCGGCTGCTGGCTACGCGCTGCGCACCACTGCTCGTATTCGGTCTTTGAGAATTGGTTCCACGAGTTGGTGTCGGTGCCGACGACAAGGCCAACTCGTTGTGCCCCTGCCGATACGAGGTGTTCGAGTGCAATCTGCGCCTGTGCATCCTCTTCACCACCAATTGACGGGAACTCGTCTGATCGGGAGAGGTCGACACCGACGGTGACAAACGGGATGTGCATGTCAGTGAGGAACGTGAGAATCGGGTCGTTGTCGAACGGCTCGCTCACGATGTAGGCATCTGCCGCGCGCGTGCTTAGTGAGGCCCCGGGCTTTGAGGGGTCATCAACGAGCATGAGTGAATACCCCTGCTCCATGGCTGCGAGTGAGGCCGCGCCGGTCAGACGGAGGAAGTAGTCAACGCCTTCTGGCAGGTAGGTCTCGAGGTTGTTGAGTGGGCGAAAAATGAGCGCGATGAGCTTGAAGCTAGAGGTGCGGAGGCTGCTCGCGATGGGGTTGGCGTGATACCCGATCTCGGCAGCGGCCGCTTCGATCCGCGCAACGGTCTCGCGGTTCACGACACCCTTGCCATTGAGAGCGTGTGACACGGTCGTTGGAGAGACGCCCGCGGCCTTCGCCACGTCTTTGATCGTCGGTTTACCCTTGCGCTCCACCCTGTCAGCCTACCCGGCGGCCTGTGCATCCGCGCGTTGTGTCTCACCTCAATCGATGTTTATCGAAGTGTTATCCGAGATGTTACCAAATCGATTTTACAAAATCGATTTGGGTGTTACGATCCTGTTCGGGTCTTAACGTCGAGCTACCGCACGACTTCGAGAGATTCAATGACGAAACTTCGAATAAGGAGAAACCTCGTGAAGCACACGAAAATCCACGCAACAATCGCGCTTGTTGCGGTTGCTGGCCTCGCGCTCACCGGCTGCTCGCGCGGCACGGAGGCTGCAGGCGGCGGCGCAGAAGACAACCTGCTGCAGACCACTCCCGCACCGGTTGGTGAGATGGACAAGATCACCTGGAACTCGGCATACGGCGAGCTTGCCTCGCTTGACCCGATCAAGGCGTTCAACTATCCAGAGAACACGATCGTGTCGAACGTGTGTGAGTCGATGTTCCTGCTCCAGCCTGACTTCACGGTCACACCGAACCTCGCAAAGAGCGGTGAAATGTCGGATGGCGGCAAGACCTGGACCTTCGACATTCGTGACGACGTGAAGTTCTGGGATGGCAACCCCATGACCACCGAAGACGTGCTCTTTAGCTTGCAGCGCCACCTGGACCCCGACGAGGGAAGCTACATGGCTTCAAGCTTCGACAAGGTCACGAGCATCGAAAAGACCGGTGATTGGGAAATCACCATGCAGCTCAGCGAGCCAAACACCGTGCTCGACCAGAGCCTTGCGACCGGTCTTGGCACCGTCGTAGAAAAGGCACACCGCGAGGCGGCTGGAGCAGACTACGGCAACCCGAGCGCAGGTGTCATGTGCACCGGACCCTTCTCGTACACCCCGGGTGACTGGAAGCAGGGGCAGTCGATCACCCTGAAGAAGAACGAGAGCTACTGGAACGCTGAGAAGAGCGCACACGCGAAGGCAGTTGAGATTGGCTTCGTGGTGGATCCCACGGCAATCGCAACCGGCCTGAAGAGCGGTGACATTCAGGGTTCGTACGACGTTCCGCTCCCGGCGCTCGGTGAGCTTGCGAGCAGCACTACCGGATCGATGTACTTCGGCGAAGGCATGCAGATCATGGCGATCATCTCGACCGGCAATGGCGCATTCGGTGACGCCGCCGTACGTCGCGCACTGACCCGCGCAACCGACCGCCAGGCCGTTGCTGACACCGTCTACGAAGGAACCGGCCAGCCTTCGCGTTCGATCGTGCCGCAGGGTCCTTGGAACCGCTACCCGGATGTCGCTGAGTTGCGCGACGAAAAGCTCCCTGACCTGAGCTTCGACGTCGAGGCCGCAAAGGCCGAGTTGAAGGAAGCCAAGGCTGATCTTTCGCAGCCCATCAAGATTGCCTACCCGAGCGAGCGTAGCTTCTACGCTGACATTCTCAACGAGATGGCGAACGGTGCAAAGGAACTGGGTCTCACCCTCGAACCTGTCGGCGTACCCTCGGCACAGTTTGGTGCATTCTTCTCTGACCCCGAGGCTCGTAAGGGCTTTGATGGCTTCGTCACCACGAACTACCTGAGCTCGCCCTCACCCATCACCCACCTCGCCAACGTTGCCTACACCGGTAGCGAGCAGAACTACGGTGGCTTCTCGAACCCCGCGATCGATGAGGCAATTGATCAGGCACGCGCGGCGGCGGATCCCGCAGAACAGGCGAAGCTCACCGTTGAGGCCGAGGCCCTCGTCATGCAGGAACAGCCTTGGGTACCGATCAACGACCTCTCGGTTCGTATGTACATGAACGAGGCGATCACCGGTGCACCCGCATCGTTCGTCTACCTCTACTACCCGTGGGCTGCTGATCTCGGCGCAGCCGAGTAGTTCACCCATCCCCACTGGAAGGGATCGTCCATGATCTATCTACTGCAACGATTCGGTGCGCTCATCGCAGTGCTCATCGTGTCAAGCTTCATCGTGTTCTCCGGGATGTATTTGGCTCCCGGTAGCCCCGAGCAGTTCCTCGTGCAGGGACGCACCGTGAGCCCTGAGGTGCTCGCGTCGATTCGTGCACAGTATGGGCTCGACGATCCCTTCCTCGTGCGGTACTGGCACTGGTTCTCAGGCGTACTGCACGGCGATCTCGGCCGTTCACTCGTGACCCAGCAAGACGTTTCCACCCTCGTCATGTCGCGGCTTCCAACGACGCTGTTCCTTGCAGCGTTTGCCGCGGTACTGATCGTGGTCTTCGGCGTCGGGCTCGGCGTCCTCGCTGCGACTCGATCTGGCGTCTTCGAGAAGATCGTCGTTTTCGGTTCAAACCTCGGGTTTGCGGTGCCGACCTTCTTCGCAGCGCTCATCCTCATGTTCCTCTTTGCCTCAAACCTTGGTTGGTTCCCGGTCTCGGGGTCAGGCGAAGGGTTCACTGACAGGCTGTGGCACCTGACATTGCCAGCTTTTGCGCTTGCGCTTCCCGGAATCTCGGTGGTGTCACGTATCACCCGAACGGCGGTGCGTGAAGAACAGGGCTCCGAACACGTGGTGATGGCAATTGCGCGAGGCGTGCCAAAGCAACTTGTCTTGTGGCGACATACGATCCGCAACTCGATGCTCCCCGTATCGACCGTCATCGGCACGCAGATTGCTGGCTTGCTTGCAAGCGCGTTTGTCATCGAATACGCGTTCACGCTTGATGGCATCGGCTCTCTGCTTGTGAACTCGGTGCAGAAGAAAGACTTCGCGGTCG
Source organism: Leucobacter sp. 1207-22 (assembly GCF_052850455.1). Classification (NCBI taxonomy): domain Bacteria; kingdom Bacillati; phylum Actinomycetota; class Actinomycetes; order Micrococcales; family Microbacteriaceae; genus Leucobacter; species Leucobacter sp. 1207-22. Next base: position 407,820 of record NZ_VXCR01000003.1, read on the forward strand.
TGCAGGCGATCGCGCTCATCATGGTGCTTGCTTTCGGCATCATCAACCTCATTGTTGACCTGCTCTATGCAGTGATTGATCCGCGAGTTCGCGTGAGCAAGGGAGCCACACGATGACTCAATCGAAATTCACCCGTCAAGCAACAACGAATACTGCAACGCAAGACACCGTCGCGGTGCAGCTGATCCGCAAACATCGCAACGATGTTCCGGTCACCGGCTGGCGCGTGCTGGCCAAGCGGCTCGGTCCGGTCGGAATCGTCTGCCTCGGCATCATTGCGCTGGTGATTCTTGCTGCACTGCTTGCCCCGGTGCTTGCACCCTACGATCCGTATGAGGGCAGCATCACCGCACGTCACGAGCCCATGAGTCTCACGCACCTGCTGGGCACCGACCAGTCAGGGCGCGACATTCTCTCGCGGATCATGTGGGGTGCACGGACGAGCCTCATCGGGCCATTCCTCGTGATCATCATCACGGCTGTGCTCGCAACCATCCTCGCGCTGACCGCCGTGTGGTTTGGTGGCAAGGTCGACGCGCTCATCAGCCGCGTGCTCGACATTCTTTTCGCGTTCCCAAACATGCTGCTCGCAATCCTTGCGGTCGCAATCTTTGGGCCTTCGCTCGTGACCGCTTCCATCGCACTCGCCATTGGCTTCACGCCCTACTCAGCCCGCGTGATCCGCTCGGTCGCGTTGCGCGAACGGAACCTGCCCTATGTCACCTCGGCGCAGCTCCAGGGCATTTCGGGTTTCATTATTACTGTCCGGCACATCTTGCCGAACGTGCGCACCCAGATCCTTACCGGCATGACGATCAACTTCGGCTACGCGATGATCGAACTCGCAGCGCTCTCATTCCTCGGCCTCGGTGTGCAGCCGCCCGAGCCTGACTGGGGCCTCATGGTCTCGAACGGCCAGGCATCGCTCCAGCAGGGCTTCTGGGAGCAGAGCATCTTTGCGGGTCTCGCAATCGTGCTCACCGTCGCCGCATTTGGTTACGTCGGCGAGCAGCTGGGTGGCCGACGAGCAGCAGGAAGGACTCGATGATGCTCGAACTTACAGACCTGGTACTGACGGTGACCGATCCCGAGACCGGACGCGAAACCGAGATCCTGCACGGCAACTCATTTGCCCTTGCACAGGGCGAATCGCTCGGCTTGGTCGGCGAATCCGGCTCGGGCAAGTCGATGACGCTGAAGTGCATTCTTGGGATCGAACCAGCTGGCGCTCGGGTTGAGGGTCAGATCTCGCTGGGCGGTACCGACCTCTTGTCGTCAAGCGGCGAAGAGCTGCGGCGGATCCGCGCAAACGATCTTGCGCTCATTGCACAGAATCCGCACGGTGTACTGAACCCGGTCCTTCCGGTCGGGAAGTTTCTCGTCGAAGGAATGAGCGACGCACGTTCAATGCCGCGTGCAGAGGCCCAGGAACGCGCAGCCCAGCTGCTGCGCGAGGTAGGCATCACCGACACCGATCGAGTGCTGCGCTCTTACCCGCACGAGCTTTCGGGCGGCATGCTGCAGCGCGTAGTGATTGCGGGTGCGATGTCAGGTCAGCCGAAGCTGCTGCTCGCCGACGAACCGACGACCGCACTCGATGTGACGACGCAAGCTGAAGTCGTTGCGATCCTCGACGAAAAGCGTCGTGAGCACGGCATGTCAATGATCTTCGTGACGCATGATCTTGATCTTGCCGCTGCGGTTTGCGACCGGCTCGCGGTGATGCGTGACGGCGAGATTCTCGAGATCGGCACTCCCGAAGAAATCCGAGACAACCCGAAGACCGAATACACCCGTGCGCTCATGGCTGCACGTCCGATGCTGTACCCCGAAGACGGACCGCAGCCCGAAACCACACAGACTGACACTCGTGCCCCGGGGGAGGCCCGCTCATGACGAACGAACCGATCATTGAGGTCGAGCACCTGGCACGCACCTTCCACCTGAGTCGAACCTCAAGCGTCGCTGCGCTTGACGATGTCTCCTGCACCCTCCGCGCAGGTACCTGCCTTGCCGTTGTTGGCGAATCTGGCTCAGGCAAGTCGACGCTTGCTCGTGTGATTGTCGGCCTCGAATCGGCAGACTCGGGTTCGGTCAAGATCGCGGGTGGAGCCGTCTCGCCTACGACCGCTCGACGCGAGCTTCGTAAGCGCGCAAAACTCGTGCAGATGGTCTTCCAAGATCCACAGGGATCGCTCAACCGATCGCTCCCGGTGAGCGCAACTATCGATGAAATGCTGCGTGCGCACCGACCAGACCTTGACCGTGCCGGACGAAGGGCTCGCGTACTTGAGCTCTTTGCCGAGGTTGGTCTCACTGAGCGGCATGCCGATGCAAAACCGTCTGCGCTTTCTGGTGGGCAGAAGCAGCGCGTGGCAATTGCGCGAGCGCTCGCCGCAGAACCGCAGATCATCGTGCTCGACGAAGCTGTCTCTGCACTCGACGTTTCAGTGCAGGCGCAGGTGCTTGATTTGCTTAAGCGTTTGCGCGCCGATCACGGACTTTCGTATCTCTTCATCACGCATGACCTCTCGGTCGTCCGCGACATCGCAGATGACGTGGTCGTGATGCGGAGCGGAAAGATCATCGAGCGAGGCACCGTTGGGGAAGTTCTGGACGATCCGCAAGAGCCGTACACGCAGCTCCTGATTGCATCCGCGCCGAGGCCTGGATGGAAGCCGCAACGCAGTTTGCGGGCCGCAATGTTGCAGGCCGAAGAAGCTAGCGCCTAGGGACGCTTGCCCGCGTCGCTCATGCGGCCCGGGAACACTTTCTCTGCGCTGAACACCGCGAACCGGAGGCCGGACCGGCCCTACCGGTGTTCAGCGACGCCCTCTCTCACTACTGACATAAGAAATGAAGGACATCATGAGCCACGAAGCAGCACGCCTGCACCTCGATATTGCGGGAGCAACCCATCATGCGGTGGGTACAGCTCGCGGTGAAGCGCTGCGCGCAACGCTTGCTGGTGCATACGCGAAGTATGCCGAACTCTTCAGGCTGCTGGGTATCACTGCCGAGATGGAGCGCGACGGGGTGCGCCGCGTACTCACCGCGCTTGGTGAATGGAAGCCAGAGCTCGTCGAAGAGATGTCAGGTATCGCAGCCGGCGCGGGGGTGACCCTCGAACAGGTGACAGCCCTGAATGCGCGCACTGAACTGATTGCCCTTGGCCGATCCGCATCACACGAATGCTCGACCTTTAGCGCGACGATTGATGGCACGCCGTACGGGGTACAGACCTGGGACTGGCACGTTGAACTTGATGAGTTCTGGCACACGCACACTGTGACTGGTCCCGGTTACCGGTTTGCCGGTCTCACCGAGCAGGGAATCGTCTCAAAGATCGGCGTCAACGAGGCAGGTCTTGCGCTGCACTTCAATATCTTGGGCCATGCTGCAGACGGCCCTGACGGGGTTCCCATGCACGTGCTCTCGCGGGCGGTGCTGTCATCGTGTGCGACTGTTGAGGAAGCAATTGCATTCGTTCGCGCGGCACCCATTGCTTCGTCGTCTGCGTTTACCCTCATCGATGCGGATCAGTCGGTCACGCTCGATATCAGCCCAGTGGGTGTGTTCGTGATCGAGGCGGTTGGTGGATCGGTGCAGCGCACGAATCACTTCCAGCACGAAACCCCGTTGGCCGAACAGAAGAGTGAAGTGTACGAACCCGACTCATCTGCACGCCTCGCACTCGTGCGCGAACGTCTTGCTGCTGGCGCCCCGACTGACCTTGCAGAGATGGTGCGTGTGCTGCTTACCGATTCAACACAGCCACCGCTGACGTGCGTTGCCGACATGTCGAAGCAGTATGGCGAACGCTGGGCGACACTTGCGACAGTGATCACCGATCCTGTGCACCGCGAGATTCGCGTGCTCGACGGCATGCCTACTGACGCAGAAACCGGCGAGTGGCGCGTGCTGAGCGTGTAGCGCGTACCTGGGTGAGGGGGAGTCCTCACTTGTGGCTGGAGGGGTACCATGCGTTGGTTCGCGCGGTGCCCCTTTCTGCATTGAAAGTTGACCGTCTGATCGCTGGTGAAGTCGTGGTGCCCCCGCACGGGCTCGAACCGTGGACCCAAGGATTAAAAGTCCTTTGCTCTACCAACTGAGCTACAGGGGCAACGTTGGAAAGTATATCGGAATCCGAGTGCGAAATTTTGACGGTGACTGTGGGTGAGTGTGGCAAGGCAATAGGCGGACGTATTCGCAGCACATTCGAGCCGATTTCGTTGGTGTTTTCCTCCGGGCTGCATGTCCGTTTATGCGGTCAATACTGAACGCATACGACGGCTTTGGAAATTCCATGAGTTGGGCATTTTTTACCTGGTGTCAGGATAAATGTGTATGTAGCTTTTTCTATGACACACGTGTGTGACAAATCTGTCGCGCTGCACAAGTAACAAAGGGGAGAAGTGTGAAGGCGAAAACACTGGCCGGGGGCGGTCTTGTGCTTGGGCTACTCGTTGCAGGCATGGTTCCTGCAACAGCGCAGGCTGTAGAAGACCGTGCAGGCTGTTCCGCAACCGCTGTGCCCTTGTGCGCAAATGCAGCTCAGCAGACGCTTCGAGTCACTCTCGCCGATGACTCCGAAGACGAAGGATCATTGCGTTGGGCGTTTGAACAGGCTGAGCACGACGGCGGCATCACCGAGATTCTCGTGGCTGAGGGGCTCGTGATTGAATCCTCCGGAGACATTCCTTTTGTTGGCGGAGTGCGCCTTATCGGTGAGGGCGAAAAGGGTGCGACGATCCGCGCAATTAATGAAGACGCGAGCGCGCTGCTGACTTCTGAGTGGCGAGGCGACAATCTCGAATTCTCTGATCCCGTGCACATTGAGAATATGACTTTTGAGGCCCTTGAGCCAGAGATGGCCGGAGTGCAGCTCAGCCAAGGCGTGAGCACCGTTGGCGTTTACGACTCTGAGTTTGTCGGTTTTCGGACGAGCGGTCTTACGGTAGTCCCGGCTGATGATGCGCTCACCAACATTGAGGTAATCGGAAGTCGTTTTGCGAACACCCGGGAAGGTGGCGAAGCAGGACTCTACCTCGTGAACGAGGACTCGGAAACGAATGTCCTCGTGCGTGGTTCAACGTTTGAAGACAACGCAGGCACGGGCTTAGCTATTGATTCGACGATTGCTGGTACTCCGGGCAAGCATGCGACAGCCACTGTTGAAAACTCTCAATTCCTGAGAAACGGGTCGGGCGATGATGCAACTGCCGGGATGAGTGTTTTTGGTGTGCGGCTGGACGAGGAGCAGCCGGGGGAACAGCTCTCTGAGCCGTTCGTCACCGTCCGTGATTCCCTCTTTGACGGAAATCATGGCCAAGAAGCCGGTGGACTCAGGCTCCCAGATATCAACGTTGAGGTGTCTGGTTCGCTCACAGGTACCCTGGTCGACGTCACTGGAAATACGTTCGTTAATAACACCAATGACTCTGGTGTTGGGGGAAGCGAGATGACGCTCCCTACAGTGTTCTCGTACGATCTGGAAGCGGCGAGCGGGCAGCCAACGCCGCTGTGTTCGGATTTGGCCTCAGTCGCCGTGCGTAACTCAACGTTCTCGAACTCAACCGGAACTCAGCCGGAACTCAGCCGGCTGTGTCGATCGGTAATGTTGAATGTGGATCGGTTGAGCTCTTGCACGACACCTTTGTAGGGGCTGGCGCTGCCTTCACTGGGCCGTTCGCGGACGCTCAGGTTTCGCTCACGAACACAGCGTTTGATACTGCTCAAGAACCCCTCCAGGCTGCATCCATCGCAGGCCTCAGCCTGAAGGAATCACACGTCGCATACACGACGGCCCCTGCGGCTCTCGCCGCCGGTGACGGACGAGTGGTGGCGACGAGTAAAGAGTTCGCACTTGGTGCGCTTGGGCTTGCTGGTGGGTCGACTCCAGTACATGTTCCTGGACTGATCGTTGGTGAGAAGCCCGAACGGCTGTCTGTGATGATCAATGCAGCTGAGCCTTCCGAGCTGACGCTCGATCAGCGAGGCTCAGCGCGTTCGCAGGCAGGATGGATCGGTGAAGCGGTGCAGCCTGACATCGGTGCAGTTGAGGCTGACCCGCGGAAGAAGCCGGACGCACCAATCGATCCGATCGACCCGGTAGATCTGGTCGATCCGGTAGATCCGGTCGATCCGATTGATCCGGTGAAGCCGGAGCCGGTCAAGCCCGCAGTGGTCAAGCCAGGGAACCTTGCGCACACCGGCGCTGCCACGGGACCGACCGCCTGACTAGTACTGGGTGGCATCGTGGTGCTCGCTGGTGGGTCGCTGCTCGTTGCACGTCGATTCTTGAACAAGAAGGATGACGCGAATATCTAAGCAGTAAGAAGAAGGGCCGGAAACACGTCGTGGTGTCCGGCCCTTCTTTGTTTCTGAAACAGGCGCGACTTTTGATGGCTGAAAGTAGTCAGCCCGCGAAGACCACTGCGCTCACAGAAGCATGGCCACAGGAGTGTGGCAAAAGGTTCAGCTTCCCTCCAGCTCGTGGTCGAGAAGTTCGGGTTATGCTTGACGCCGCTGCTCGCAGATGATGAGCAGCACGGAACCCCTGAGGAGCTGCGTGACCCGAGAATTTCAGAAGCCAATGATTCAACCGAACCATGCGTTCAACTGGGTTGTGGGAGCTGACGATCCGGGACGAGCGAACCAGCTTGCACATGACTCATCGTGGGCGCTGTTGCATCGCGTGCAGGAGCACGCTGATCCCGTGGTGGTAGACCGGGTACTGCAGGTCGCAGCTAGTGACGGGATCAGTGATCTCGCCGAGCTGTGGTCTTCGCAGAGCACACATACGCTCGCGGGCGTGCTGTGGCGACTCTTCTTGTTGCGCCGGGTCGTCGCTGCAGATGCTGAGATGACTGCGGAGCTGTTTCGCCGCGGAGCTGCGCGAATCGGCACGATTGATACTGCCGTTGCCGGCGCAGTCGAACCGGTGACCCCCGCGTCGATTACTGAGCTGTGTGACCTGATCTTGCGTGGTGCGTTCGTCGGTGACCTTGGCGATGCACTTGATCGCGCGGTGGCATACGCGAAGATTATGTCGATGGGCGCCGCAGATCTGGCTGACGACCGCGATACTGACAACCCAACCGAGGCTGCGGCTCTCACAGCACGCGCGCTTCGGTACGCGACCATCGGCGCTGAACTTGCGGCAGGTGCCGAACGGTGGCGCTTCGGCGAGCTCGAGTAGTGAGCGGATCGCCCGGTGCAAACTCCCTGCGACGTCTCCGAGTGGCCGCGCTAGAATAGACGGTGCCGGGCCGCAGTAACCCCGGGCTCCAACTTTTGCCGCTTCGAGCGGCCTTCCGCCGAGAGGCGTTTCTGCGGTCTGGTATTTTTTATGCCAAATTCTGGCCCAAACACCAACGGGGATATATACGCCAACGGCGACCCAAACTCCAAGAGTGTGAGCCGCCATACGCGTGTGACTGTTCGAGTTGAGTTACCCGAAACGGCCCGAGACGTAGTCTTCGGTTGCCTGGATCGAAGGCGTCGAGAAGATCTTCGAGGTGTCATCGAACTCGATGAGCTTGCCTGGCTTGCCGGTGCCAGCGATGTTGAAGAACGCGGTGCGGTCTGAGACGCGTGATGCCTGCTGCATGTTGTGCGTCACGATCACGATCGTGTAGTCCTTCTTGAGGTCATCGATGAGGTCCTCGATTGCAAGGGTCGAGATCGGATCGAGCGCCGAGCAAGGCTCATCCATGAGCAGCACCTCGGGCGAAACTGCGATCGCGCGGGCGATGCAGAGACGCTGCTGCTGGCCACCCGAGAGGCCTGAGCCAGGCTTGTCGAGGCGGTCCTTCACCTCGTTCCAGAGGTTGGCACCCTGCAGCGACTTTTCGACGAGGTCGTCTGCATCGGTACGCGAGATCTTACGGTTATTGAGGTTGACGCCCGCGAGTACGTTTTCGCGGATCGACATCGTCGGGAACGGGTTCGGACGCTGGAAGACCATGCCCACCTGGCGGCGAACGAGCACGGGATCGACGCCTGCGCCGTACAGATCTTCACCATCGAGCAGCACCTCACCTTCGACGCGTGCGCCGGGGATTGCCTCGTGCATGCGGTTGAGCGTGCGGAGGAAGGTGGACTTGCCACAGCCCGAGGGTCCAATGAACGCAGTCACGCTGCGGGGCTCGATGTTCATCGTCACGCCTTCAACAGCGAGGAACTTCGAGTAGTAGACGTTGAGGTCTGAAACCTCGATGCGCTTCGACATGGTGTTGTCTTTCGTTTCAGGGAGTCGGTGGAAGATTAGCGGCCGAATGACGGCGAGAAGTATCGCGCAATCAGGCGGGCAAGCAGGTTGAGCGCCATCACGATGAGGATGAGCAGCAGGGCCGCAGCCCATGCGCGCTCGAGGAACGCCCATGCGGGGTTACCCTGGTTCGCGAACTGCGTGTACACGTAGACCGGAAGCGACTGCATGCGGTCTGAGAAGAGGTTGTAGTTCATCGACGCGGTGAAACCTGCGGTGATGAGGAGCGGCGCCGTCTCACCAATGACTCGCGAGATCGAGAGCATGACGCCGGTCGTGATACCCGCGATCGAGGTCGGAAGTACAACCTTCAAGATGGTGCGCCACTTGGGAACGCCAAGCGCGTATGAGGCCTCGCGAAGTTCGTTGGGGACGAGGCGGAGCATCTCTTCACTCGATCGCACAACGACCGGGATCATGAGCACTGAGAGCGCGACTGCACCGATGATTCCCATGCGCACGCCAGGCCCGAGGAAGAGCGCGAAGAGGGCATATGCGAACAAGCCAGCAACGATCGAGGGAATACCAGTCATGACGTCAACAAAGAACGTGATGATCTTGGCGAGCTTGCCACGACCGTACTCGACGAGGTAGATCGAGGTGAGCAGTCCAAGCGGAACCGAAATGATGGTCGCTGCAAGCGTGATGAGCAGCGTGCCGATCATTGCGTGCAGTGCGCCGCCACCTTCGCCGGTGACGTTACGCATCGAGGAGTTGAAGAACTCAGCGTCCATGCGGCCGATGCCATTCGAGATCACCGTGATTGAGACTGAGACCAGGGGCACCATGGCGACGATGAACGCGCTCGTGACGAGAGCTGTCACGAAGCGATCTTTTGCCTGACGCTTGCCCTCAACTGATGCAGAGAGGACGGTGATGACCACCATGTACGTGATGCCGCCGACAAGTGCGGTACCCACGAGTGAGAAGGAGGATCCGCCAGCCATTGCGAGCAGCGCAAACAGCGCGGTTGCAACGAGGAAGGACGCAGCCAGGGTGATCCATGGGGTGCGCTTGGAGAGGCGATTACCCGCGAGTGACGAACCCTGCGAGACGGGACGAACGGTGATTGCCATGGTTAGTTAGCTCCGTTGAACTCGGCGCGACGGCTTACGATCCAACGCGCAAGGGCGTTCACGAGGAAGGTCACGATGAAGAGGATAAGACCGGTTGCAATCAGCACGTTCACGTTCTGGCCGTAGGCCTCAGGGAAGGTGAGCGCGATGTTCGCTGCGATGGTTGAAGGGTTCTCGGAGGTCAGGAGCTTGAAGCTGACGATGCCCGTAGCCGAGAGCACCATTGCGACTGCCATGGTTTCGCCGAGTGCGCGACCGAGGCCGAGCATGGCGGCAGAGACGATGCCAGAGCGGCCGAAAGGCAGCACTGCAAGGCGGATCATCTCCCAGCGGGTCGCACCGAGTGCCAGGGCAGCCTCTTCGTGAAGCTTTGGCGCCTGGAGGAAGACCTCACGGCAGATAGCCGTCATGATCGGAAGGATCATAACGGCGAGAACGACAGCGGCGGTGAGGATCGTGCGACCGGTGCCGGTTACGACACCGCCAAAGAGCGGGAACCAGCCCAGGTTGTCGTTGAGCCAGGCGTAGACCGGCTGCAACGCAGGAGCGAGAACGCCAATGCCCCAGAGGCCGTACACGACGCTCGGTACCGCAGCGAGGAGATCGACGATGTAGCCGAGCACCGAAGCGAGCTTGCGGGGCGCGTAGTGCGAGATGAACAGCGCGATACCGATTGCAACGGGAAGCGCAATCGCGAGGGCAAGCGCTGCGGCCCAGATCGTGCCAAAGACAAGGGGGCCGACGTACGACCAGAAGTTGCTCGTGATGAGCGACGCGGTCTGGTCAGTGGCAACGAACGCCGGAAGGCTCTGCACGATGAGGAAGATCGCTACAGCAGCCAAAGTGACAAGAATCATGCTGCCTGCGAAGACAGCGGATCGTGAGAACACGCGGTCGCCGCGGCTGAGGACCGGTCGTGGCGCTTTGGTAGTGGCAGTCACTGGGTGGGTGCCCTTCGAAAATGTGCTGATCAAAGTGTGAGTGGAGCGTATCGCACGGAAGTCGGAGACCCGTGTTCAGAGGCTATCTATGGCGTTGTTGCCGAGATATGAACGCGGATCCCCGACTCTGGGTGCGAAGCGATTTAGCTGATTGCGTCGATCGCTGGCTGAACCTTCGAGCGAAGCTCTTCGGTGATCGGAGCGCTGCCCGAAGACGTCTCTGCGTCCTTCTGGCCCTGCTCGCTCACGATGTAGCTGAAGTACGACTTCACGAGCTCTGCGTTTGCGGGCTCTGCGTACTTCTCGCAACCAACGAGGTAGCTGACGAGAACGATCGGGTAGACGCCTGCCTCTGACGAGGTGCGGTCAAGCTTGATCGCGATGTCGTGGTCGGTGCGGCCCTCTTCAACAGGCGATGCGTCGACGATTGCTGCTGCAGCCTCGGGGCTGTATGCAACGTACTCGTCGCCAACCTTGATCTCGACGGTGCCAAGATCGCCAGCACGCGATGCGTCTGCGTAGCCGATGGTGCCAACACCGTTGGTGACTGCGTCAACGACACCCGAGGTGCCCTGTGCGCCTTCGCCACCGAGCTCGGTGGGCCACTCTTCGATCGAGCCTGCGGTCCAGTCAGCGGGTGCTGCTGCCTCGAGGTACTCGGTGAAGTTGCCGGTGGTACCCGACTTGTCCGAGCGGTGAACTGCGCTGATGTTCGCATCAGGCAGGGTGACACCGGGGTTCTGGCCGACGATTGCCGGGTCGTTCCACTTGGTGATCGAACCCGAGAAGATCTTTGCGACGGTCGAAGCGTCGAGCTTGAGCGAGTCAACGCCGTCGAGGTTGAAGATGAGTGCGATCGGCGAGATGTACGCCGGGAACTCAACGATGCCCGAATCAGGTGCGCAAGCGTTGAAGGGGCCTGCTGCGATCTCGTCGGTCTTGAACGCGCGGTCCGAGCCAGCGAACGACGATGCGCCCTGCTGGAAGGTCTCGCGGCCTGCGCCCGAGCCGGTCGGATCGTAGTTCACCGTGACGCCTGAGTTGGCGGTCTGGAAGGCTGCGATCCAACCTTCCTGAGCGGATCCCTGCGACGATGCGCCTGCACCGATGATCTCGCCCGACAAGTTCGACTCGGCGGGAGCGGTCGAACCGGATTCATTTGCCGCGCATGAGGTAAGTGCGAGTGCAGCGGCGCCGCTGACAATTGCGGCCTTGGTCAGAGCTGAAAGCTTCACCGTAGATTCATCCCGTCTTGAGAAGTATCGTGATTTGGTGCGACCGGAATTGGCCACATCTCTACGGTAGGAAGCCTGTGTGACCTGCGGGATGCCACTAAGTGAACAGCGGGTGAACGAAAGTGGTGAAACTGTGAACCGGACGCACAATTCGAGCATCAGAGCAGTACAACTTCTGTTGACAACTCTCGTGACAACTTTTGGCTAGAACAACGCTGCGTTACAACTTCACGGGGTAGGTTTCGACGCTGAGTATCCCAGCGCCGGGATTCTGTTTGGAAAAGTGAAAGATTGAAAAAGCGCCGGGCGGCAGATCGGCCGCTTCTTGGAGGTAGCTTCCCGGGAGACTGCCGGTAGCGAGTGCCAGCTCACGGACAGCATCTGGTAACACTGGGCGATGGGTGCAGATCAGCGTGTTGCGAGTCTTGCGTACGGTCTTGCCGATGACGGTGCGCAGGCCTGTGAGATCGCCGCTTTCCCACGTGTCTTGGCTCAGACTGTCTTTCTTCCTGACGCGCTTGCCGAGGAGCTCTGCAAGAGGCGAAACGGTCTGCATGCAGCGAGCCGCGGTGGAAGAGATGATGCGGCGGGGTGCAAACGGCAGCAAGATCGGGACGAGCTTTTCTGCCTGCTCTTCGCCAGCCGCAGCAAGGGGACGCAAATGGTCAGTGGGATACACGTCACTGCGCGGCTCAGCCTTGGCGTGACGCAGCAGGATGACTGAGAAAGTGTCGAAGGCGTTGCGTTCGACGAGCTTCGTGAAGACGCTGTACAGGTCTCGGTCTGCCGCGTAGGTGAGTCGGTCAGCGACCTCATCGGCGGGGAGCCACTCGAGGGCTTCAACCTCACTATTCGGACGGAACTTCGATGCTGACACCGCCGCATCCGTGACCTCTGCTGCCCAGTACTGCACCGTCTTCACGTTCTTGTTGGACAGCGGGTAATGGATGGTGCCGAGGTTCACGCCGAGGCTGACCTGTAAGCCAGTCTCTTCAAGGGTCTCTCGCACTGCAGCCTGCGGCATGCTTTCGCCAGCGTCGAGTTTGCCTTTGGGAAACGAAATGTCGCGCTGCTTGGTGCGGTGGATGAGGAGCACCATGAGTTGTTCGGCACCGCGTTCATCTGTCACGCGGCGCCAGCACACAGTACCGGCTGCGAAGAGTGACTTGCTCAACGATTTCTCCGGTCGCGTGCCTCCGTACGGTCAATCATGACCAGGTCTTGAAGGTCAGGAAGCAGCTCGCCAGAGCTGTTGACCACGCGACGCTCCCAGGTGCCGTCAGACAGGAGTCGCCACGATGAGACATCGTCGCTGAATGCGAACTCGAAGAATCGGTCGATACGGGCGAGATGCTCTCGTTCAGTAATTCGAACGAGTACCTCAATGCGACGATCAAGGTTGCGGTGCATGAGGTCGGCACTACCGATATACACTTCACGGTCGCCGTTGTTCTCAAAGGCGTAGATACGTGAGTGTTCGAGGTAACGACCGAGCACAGAGCGAACCTGAATGTTCTCGGAGAGGCCAGGAACACCCGCGCGGATCGAGCAAATGCCGCGGATCCAAACTTCGATTGGCACTCCAGCCTGGCTCGCGCGGTAGAGCGCGTCAATGATCTGCTCATCGACCATCGAGTTTGCCTTGAACTTGATTCCGCTCGGAAGGCCGGCACGTGCGTTTTCGGTCTCACGTTCGATACGTTCAAGCAGCCCCGCACGCAGCTGCAACGGTGCGACGAGCAACCGGTTGTAGTCGGTCTCGATTGCGTAGCCTGAGAGCACGTTGAAGAGCTTGGTCACGTCACGGCCGACTTCAGGCGATGACGTGAAGAGTCCGAAGTCTTCGTAAATGCGGCTGGTCTTTGGGTTGTAGTTACCCGTGCCGATGTGGCAGTAGTGCGTGAGCTTGCCGGCCTCTTCGCGAATAACGTGTACGAGCTTGCAGTGGGTTTTGAGCCCCACGATGCCATAGACGACATGCACGCCGGCTTGTTCAAGCTTGCGTGCCCAGGTGATGTTTGCTTCTTCATCGAATCGCGCCTTGACCTCGACGAGGGCAAGTACCTGCTTGCCTGCCTCTGCCGCCTTGATGAGTGAGGCCACAATGGGGCTGTCACCTGAGGTGCGGTAGAGCGTCTGCTTGATCGCCAGCACATCTGGGTCGGTTGCTGCCTGCTCGATGAACGCCTGCACACTCGTTGCGAACGACTCGTAGGGGTGATGCACCAGTACTTCGCGGCGCGCAATCGCAGCGAAGGTATCGGGCTTCTCACTTGGCGAGCTCGTGCGGAACTTCGGATGTGTCACCGGAATGTGCGGCGTGAACTTCAGGTCCGGGCGGGGAATGCTCGTCAGTGCGAACAGGCCAGAGAGATCGAGCGGTGCAGGCAACACATATACCTGCTCAGGATCAATGTCGAACTCTCGCTTGAGGAGATCAAGCGTTGCTTCGTCCATATCGTCAGAGATCTCAAGACGAATGGGTGGGCCAAAGCGGCGACGCAGAAGCTCTTTCTCGAGCGCCTGGATGAGGTTCTCGGTCTCGTCTTCTTCGATCTCAACATCTTCGTTGCGTGTCACACGGAAGACGTGATGGTCAATGACCTGCATTCCCGGGAAGAGGCCGTCGAGCTGGTTCGCAATGAGCGCCTCAAGCGGGATGAAGCGGACGTTATCTTCGGTCTCGCGGCGGTCAACGCGTACATAGCGAGGAATCATCTGCGGGACCTTCAGGCGTGCAAACTCGACCTTGTCATTGCGCGGGTTGAAGACCCGGATCGACAGGTTGAGCGCACGTCCCGAAATGTAAGGGAACGGGTGCGCAGGGTCAACAGCGAGGGGCATGAGCACGGGGTAAATGTGCTGCTCGTAGTACTCAGTGAGAACTTCGCGGTCGGCCGAGTCGAGACTCTGCCAGTCGACGATCCGCACGCCCTCAGCAGCGAGCCCGGGCTTGACGACCTCGGAGTAACAGCGGGCATGACGCTTCTGCAGGTCATAGGCAGTCTGAATAATGTCGGCAAGAACCTCTGTCGGTGCGCGGCCGACGTTGGTGGGCACCGCCAGGCCGGTGACGATACGACGCTTCAAACCAGCGACGCGAACCATGAAGAACTCATCAAGGTTGGAGGCAAAGATTGCGAGGAAGTTGGCACGTTCGAGAAGCGGAACCGAGGGGTCCTCTGCAAGCTCAAGCACGCGCTGATTAAACGCAAGCCAGCTCAGCTCGCGATCGATGTATCGATCAGCGGGCAATGGCTCGTCGAAACCGGCAATGGTGGGCGTAGCGTCGCTCATGGTTTCCATTCTTACAGTTTGTTGGTCTCAGGGCGCAGCCATTGTGCGGAACGCGCCGCCACAGTAAAGCCGTGACGCTCGTAGAGATCGACCGCGCGCGTGTTCTCACCGTCAACATAGAGCGATACCGAAGCCGGGTGGTGAGTACTCATTTGGGCGAGCGTCTGCGAGAGGAGCAGCCTGCCAAAACCGCGGCCCGCTGCTTCAGGTGAGACACCCAGCGCATAGAGCTCGGTGTCAGGCGCGCTGCCCTGGTCGTTACGTATTGTCTTCACCCAGCCGTAGCCCGCAAAGCCCGTAATGTCGTCTGTTTCGAGCACAAAGAGCTCAGCCTGATCAAACCAGTCTTCGGCCGTCATACGTTCGAAATCTGCGACCGTGATGCGGCCCTGCTCGGGGTGCGAAGCAAATGCTGCAGCGTTGACATCGACCCAGTTCGTGACATCGGATGCAGATGAGGGATCAAGTGTGCGGACCCTTACGCCAGCAGGCATGAGCGGGAACGTTGCGGGAAGCGCCAATGGATCGAGTGTCATACGCAGCAGCGTGCGAACGGGGGAGAACCCCTTCGCCGACAGGATCTGCTCGGCATCAGGCTGCGACCCATGCACCCATGCGCGGACCGGGCCTCGAACGCCGGTCAACATGCCATTGGCCAATGCGGTGCCGACACCGTGTCTACGTTGCTCAGGGAGCACCACGACATCGATCTCCCTCTCGCCAAGGATGCCAAACCCGATCGCGCCTGCGCCCACTTCGTTCGCCATGAAGAGCTCTCGAGCGCCTGACGATGCCGCAATGAAGGCCTGGTCAGAGACCGGTGGTGCACCGTCGAAAGCTTCGGCGGTCGCGGCAATCGAACGAGCAGTGCGCACACCCGAAGCGAGGTCTTTCTGCGAAACGACGGTAAGTGTGAACATCGGTGCTCCTCCTTCAGGTGTGTGAACCTTTGGTGCTCATGATCTTACGGGGGACCACTGACAATTCAGGGTGGGCACTTGTGTGATGACTGTTTGTGGGGCGTGTGCGAAGATGGGACGCATGAGCGAATCCGTCGAGGCATCAGAACCGCATCCGTGGCATATCGGTCGGCTCATCACCGCCTGGGCTGTCGCAGCTGTGTTCGGTGTCATGGTGTTGGTCTTCTCGCCTGAGGAGAGCCGTTTCGCCTGGCTCGTATTTGCCATCGGTCTTGGTTCGCTTGTGACCTTTGCGCTGCAGCTTGGAACGGCCCAAAAACACGGTTTCATTACGCGTTTGGCGTTCAGTATTGCCGGTTGCGTGCTGATTACTGCGGGCGTTGACGGCATCGGTACGCTCATCGGCCGCATCTAGACCCGAACATTTTGTGAATTAAAGGAGTACACTGGGATCATGCTTCTCGCGCTTGAACTCTTTTTCCTCGGCCTGCTTGGCTTGGCGTCGTTGGCTATTGCTTGGGTTTCCGGCACGGTCATTTACAAGCTTTTCAAAGGCCAGCGCTAACCAACGCATATTTGCTGCGGCCCCTGAATCGTTCTGAGCTCGGAGGTCAATCCGGTGAGTAGTCCTTTGTTGAACCTACCGGGCGCTATTGCGCTCGGTGACCGCACGATTGCTGCGCACTACGGTTCCCCGCTGCCAGAGCAGCGCTCGCTCGAGTCTGGGCGAGCCATTGTCGATCTTTCTGATCAAGCGATCGTGACCGTGAGTGGCGCGGATCGCCTGAGCTGGTTGCACTCGTTTACATCGCAGCATCTGCTCGGCCTCCAGCCAGGCGAGAGCGTCGAAACGTTGTTGCTTGACCCAAACGGTCGGATCCAACAGGCAATCCGGCTGGTCGACGACGGTGAGACCGCATGGTTAACCGTTGACGCTGCGGCAGGCGACGGACTCATGAACTTTCTGATGCGTATGCGGTTTGCGCTGCGCGTCGAGGTCACAAATGTGACCGAAGAGTATGCGGCTATTGGCGCATTTGACACTGTCGAAGCATCAGAAGGCGCGGTCGGTCAGTTGCGTCAGCTTGGAAGCGCAGCCGTTGAGTGGCGGGACCCTTGGGCTTCGCTGCAACGCGGCGGTGTGCAGTACGCACGTGGTGACCATCCGGGTGAGCGATGGTCATTCGTGCAGTTCATCTTCCCGCGCACTGAACTTGCGCGTATTTCTGCGTTGGTGGACGCTGATGAGATATCGGTAGCTGGCACGATGGCGCTTGATCCGCTCGAGATTCGTGCGTGGCGTCCGAACTTTGCGAGTGAAGTTGATGAGCGCGCGATCCCTCACGAGTTTGATTGGCTCCGCACCGCGGTCCATCTCAATAAGGGGTGCTATCGCGGGCAAGAGACCGTTGCAAAGGTGCACAATCTGGGGCACCCGCCACGACGGCTCGTCATGTTGCATCTCGATGGCTCCGCTGGCGAACTGCCAGCGGCAGGCGCCCTCGTCTACCGTGCTGGCGAGTCCGCTGCAGACGATGCTCGGCCAGTGGGGCGGATCACGCGCGCCGCAAACCATTACGAATGGGGGCCGATTGCTCTCGCCTTGGTAAAACGAGGCATCCCCGAAGATGCCGGTCTTGAGGTTCGCCTCGAAGACAGCGGTGAAACGATTGCCGCAAACCCTGAGGTCATCGTGCCTGCAGACGCGGGCGCAACCGCCAACATTCCAAAGCTCAAACGAATCTGACTGAATAGACTGGAACCATGACCAATACCCTGATTCTGCTCCGCCACGGCCAGAGCGAATGGAACGAAAAGAACCTCTTCACCGGTTGGGTGGATTGCCGCCTCACCGAGAAGGGCAAGGGCGAGGCAGCTGCTGCAGGCAAGCTCCTTGCTGAGGCAGGCGTGCTGCCCGACGTGCTTTTCACCTCGCTGCTGAGCCGTGCGATTCAGACTTCGAACCTTGCGCTCGACAACGCTGATCGCCTGTGGATCCCGGTCAAGCGCTCGTGGCGTCTGAACGAGCGTCACTACGGTGCACTGCAGGGCCTCGACAAAGCTGAGACTCTCGAAAAGTACGGCGAGGATCAGTTCATGGAGTGGCGTCGTTCGTTCGACACCCCGCCGCCCGCACTCGATGACGCAAGCGAGTGGTCGCAGGCGAATGATCCGCGCTACGTCGGCATCGATGGTGAACGTCCCAACACTGAGTGCCTGCAGGACGTCATCACTCGCCTGGTTCCCTACTGGGAAGGTGAGATTCTTCCTGAGCTCAACTCGGGCAAGACCGTACTCGTCACTGCGCACGGCAACTCGCTTCGCGCACTCGTGAAGCACCTCGAGGGCATTTCAGACGAAGACATTGCATCGCTCAACATCCCGACCGGCATGCCGCTCGTGTATGAGATCAATGAAGACGGCACCCCAACTGGCAAGGGCCGTTACCTCGATCCGGAAGCTGCAGCAGCTGGTGCGGCAGCGGTCGCAGCACAGGGCAAGAAGTAAGCGCTCAGCGCTGACGGTCTGCGGCCTGGTCGCAGCAGCAGGAGGGGAGTCCCAGTCGGGGTTCCCCTCCTTTGCGTATGAGGGTGCATGCATTGGATTGACACGCAAAGACGCGAGCCACTGCGCATCGCGGCGAGGTGCCTGATTGCAGGCACGCAAAAGACGCCATCGGGGGTGGTGATGGCGTCGAATTTGCGCGGTCACTTGATCGTGACCAGAGCAAAGCGGAGAGAGCTAGTTCTCGTCCTCTTCGTCTTCGATGTCATACTTGTCGGCGTATTCGGCCCACATGTCTTCCTCGGACTCCGCAGAAGACTTCGTCGCGAGCTCGCGCTCGAGCGCCGAATAGTTCGTCTCCGGGCTGAAATACTTCAGCTCCCGAGCGACCTTGGTGTGCTTTGCCTTTTGACGGCCGCGCCCCATGCGTGACCCCCTTACCAACTCAGGCCCCGCGAACTCTCGTTCCGCGAGGCAAAACCCATGCAATATAGACGTATAGGGCAGATTCTAGCACGCGATTCAGCACACTCCTATCGCCCAAGGTGAGCAGAAACTGCGTCTTCGGTTATCTTCACCTGAGCATTACGATTGAGGCATGACTACCGCTTCGCGCCGACGCCCTACATTGCGGGCGCTGCTTATTTCACTGCTGGTAATTGCAGTCGTTGTGCTTGGCGTGGTCGCAGTGATCGTGATTCCGATCTTCACTCACCAGAGTGCTGGCTCTTCCGGACAGGTTGTTCCGGATTCTTATGTAAGTCGGGATTCCGCGCGTGGCGAGGACGACCGTAACCGCACGGTCGAGGTTCGAAGCGCGACCGGAGACGAGCTCGACATGGCCGCGCTGAAACCCGGCCAGAAGATTGTGGTGACTGGCTCTGGCTTCGATGCCGGGATCGGCATATATGTCGGATTCTGTGCAATCCCGAGCAGCCCGGATATCAAGCCAGGGCCGTGCCTTGGCGGCCTGCCTGAGGGAGCGATGGACGGCGAAGTCGATGCCGAGGATCCGCTCGCGAGCGCTTGGGTGACAAGTGACTGGGCCTGGAAGAGCTTCGCGACACATTCATACCTCGACACCACGGCTGGGACGTTTGAAGTCGTGCTGACGGTACCAGAAGCCAAGTCAGAGGGCGTTGACTGCACCGTGGATCGTTGCGCAGTCACAACCCGCGCCGATCACACTGCTGCGAGCGACCGCGTCCAAGACATTCTGCTGCCCTACGGCTACGCGAAGTAGCTAGCCAGCGTAGGTGAGCGGCGCAATCACCAGCGTCGCAAGAGAGTAGATCGCGAGCCCCGCGAGCGCGCCGATCACGGTGCCGTTGATGCGAATGAATTGTAGGTCCTTGCCGACCTGTAATTCGATCTTCTCCGCGGCTTCCCGCGCATCCCAGCGCTCGACCGTATCGACAACCACCTGAGAAAGGTCGTGGCGATACTTCCGTACGAGGTGAGTCGCGCCAGTGACAAGCCAGGAATCAATCTTGCTGCTCAACACCACATCGTTATCCAGGCGGGTGCCGAGTTGGGTGAAGGCGGCTGAAATGTGCCGACGGAGATCGCTTGCAGGATCCGCCAGCATCTCAAGGAGCGCGGATCGCACCATGTCCCACGTGTGCTCTGCGAGGGCACGAACACGTGGACTATCGAAGATCTCGGCCTTGAGCGATTCGACCTGTAGCTGAAGAGCCGGTTTGGTCTGTAGATCCGCGCTGAGGGTGGTGATGAAATCGCCAATGGTTGCGCGGAACGGATGATCGAGATCTGTCGCTAGATTGTGCGCGAACTTCACGGCCTCTGCGTGAAGCTTGCTGTCGACGAAACCGCTCACGATGCTTGGCACCCATGCGGGAAGCTGAGCTGATACCAGGTTGTCAAAAACGTGCGGGTGCTCAGTGAGCCACTGTTCAAAGCGGTCCGCAGCGATGCTCACAACCGCCTCATGATGTCCACCTGCAACAAATGCCGCGGTTGCGCGGCCGATGGTAGGCGACCAGTCTGGCTCGATGAGGTTGTTCCGCACGAGCGACTCAAGCAACCCTTGCACATCGCGATCATCGAAAACGTTGAGTATCGCGGCAAGTCCGTCGGCGGTAAGTGCGGCTGCGCGATCCGCGTGCTGGGGATCAGAGAGCCACTCGGCCGCGATGCGACTACCGCTGATGTCTGCGAGCTTGGTGTCGATGACGTCGTCGGCGAGGAAGTTCTCTTCGATGAAGGATCCGAGGCCCTCGCCAATTTCGTCTTTGCGCTCAGAAATGATGTTCGTATGCGGGATCTTGATTCCCAGCGGATACCGGAAAAGCGCGGTGACCGCGAACCAGTCTGCGAGTGCGCCGACCATGCCACCCTCGCTTGCCGCCCGGACGTATGACAGCCATGGGTAACGCGCCTCAAGCGAGAAGGAGACAACGAAGAGCACCGCCATGAAGCACAGCAGTCCGATCGCGATCCACTGCATTCGCCTGAGCGCGTGCAATCGATCGAAGTCAGCGGGTGTGACAGCGCCGAGAGTTCGGCGTAAGCGACGGCCAGTCATGCACATCATTATCGCTTGTTGAAGATTCCTTGCACCGTATTGCCCGTGCCGCGCTATTGCACCTGTCAAGGGTGGCGGTCTGTATCGGCCCACGGGGGCTGTTGAAACGCCGAGCGCTCCGCAGACTCGAGTGGGATACTTGATTCCATGCACTTTCTTACAGCGTTAAGCCTGAAGAACCGCGCGTTGATCGCCCTCGTGACGATTGTCGCTGCGGTGTTTGGCACGCTCAGCATGGGGTCCTTGAAGCAAGAGCTCATGCCGTCGGTACAGTTCCCGACTGTTGCAGTGATGACCACCTACCCAGGCGCGTCTCCTGAGGTCGTAAACAATGATGTTTCGACCCCGATCGAGACGGCCCTGCGTGCCGTGCCGAACCTTGAGACGACGCAGGCGACTTCCTCGACGGGGTCGTCGGTGGTGCTTGCTCAGTTTGAGTATGGCGTTGACCTCGCGAGCACTGAGCAAAAGGTCGAGCGTGCGGTGAGCAGGCTCGCGAGTGTGCTTCCGGAGAGCACAGACAGCCAGGTCATGTCTGGCAGCATCGATGACTTCCCCGTCGTGCAGATCGCTGCAACTCCTGCCAACGGCATGGACGCAGAAGAGGCAGCGGATCTGTTGCAGCGCATTGCTGTGCCTGCGCTCAAGGACCTTTCGGGGGTTCGTGATGCGCAGCTCCTTGGCGCGCTCGGGGACCGCATCTCGATTGTGCCAAATGACACTGAGCTCGCGAACCGGGGACTGACCCGCGAAGACCTTACTGCTGCGCTCCAGCAAAGCGGAATCTTGATGGCGGCTGGCACCGTCGCTGACGAAGACCGCACGCTTGCGGTGCAGCTTGGCACCGAGGTGACCTCGGTCGACGAGGTCGCCGCGATTGCTATTCCGCTGCCAGCCTCGGCCATGATTCCGCAGGCGCCTGTTGACACCAGAGAAACGTTTGGCGACAGCGAAGAAGAGAAGGTCGTTGCGCCAGCGCCGATCGCAACCCCCGCGATGATTGCTGACGTTGCAGAGGTCACGCTCGAGAAGAACCCTGTGAGCTCGATCTCCCGGGTGGATGGTGAGCCAGCGATCACGATTGCCGTGACGAAGACCTCGTCTGCAAACACCGTCGAGGTGTCGAAGGCTGTGCAAACGGAACTCGATGATCTCAGCGACAAGCTCGGTGGAGTTGAGCTGAAGGTGGTGTTTGACCAGGCGCCCTACATCCAAGATGCAGTGCACACGCTCACCACAGAGGGGCTGTTGGGGCTCATCTTTGCGGTCATTGTGATTCTGTTGTTCCTGGTTTCGGTGCGAGCGACACTTGTGACAGCGATTTCAATTCCTGTTTCGGTGTTGCTCACATTTGTTGGTCTGAATTTTGCTGAGTACACCCTCAATATGCTCACGCTGGGTGCACTCACCATCTCGATCGGTCGCGTCGTTGATGACTCCATCGTCGTGATCGAGAACATCAAGCGTCACCTCAAGACTGAGGCAAACCGGTCTGCCACGATCGTGCGGGCGGTACGTGAAGTCGCAGGCGCAATTACCGCTTCGACGCTGACCACGGTTGCAGTGTTCCTGCCGATGGCGTTTGTCAGTGGCATGGTTGGGGAGATGTTCCGCCCGTTTGCGTTTACCGTGACCTTTGCGCTTGCTGCCTCCCTGCTGGTGTCGCTCACAATCGTTCCAGTGCTCGCATACTGGTTTGTGCGACCCTCAGATGAGACTGCAGCAAAGCTGACAGAAAAGCCTCGTCGCTACACCGAAGACAGCTTGAGCAAGAAGATGCAGGGCTGGTATCGCCCAGTCATCGAGTGGACACTGCTGAAGCCCGGCGTCACCATCATCATTGCCGTTGCGGTATTCATCGGGACGATGGCACTCACCCCACTCTTGAAGACGAACTTCATGGGCTCAGACGAGCAAAACTCAATTGGTCTTACGCAGACGTTGGAGCCGGGCACGAGCCTCGAAGCTCAGCTTGACCAAGCAGAGCGAGTTGAAGAAGCACTTGTCGACATGAAGAATGTGGAGACGGTACAGGTCACGATCGGCGGCTCCGGCGGCATGAGCGCGATGTTTGGAGGCAGCAGCGACGGCGTCATCACCTATTCGATTACGACGAACCCTGATGCCAACCAAGAGCAGGTGCAAAACCGGATCCGCACGGCGGTTGACGATCTGAGCGACGCAGGCGAATTCGCCATTGCTCAGTCGGGTGGCGGCATGACGATGTCGTCAGCGATTGAGGTCTATGTGACCGGCCCCGACCAAGAGACCCTTGCCGCGGCAGCTGAAGCAGTGACAGCAGAACTGCAAGATGAGTCAGGCATCAAACAGGTCGAAAGTGACCTCGCTCAGTCGCGCCCGTATCTCCGTGTAGCGGTTGATCGGACGAGCGCTGCAAAAGTCGGACTGACCGAAAGCGCAGTCGCGGCCATGGTCGTCAACCAAATGCAGCCGCAACAGGTCGGCCAAGTCACACTCGATGCTACTTCGGTGAATGTCTACCTCGCAGACCGAGACATGCCCAGTGACAAAGCTGCTGTCGAAAACCTGATCATTCCAACGATGCAGGGCGAGCGCACCCTTTCTTCCCTCGCGACTGTCGAAGTGGCTGACGGCCCGGTTTCGATCCGCACGGAAGATACCGCGCGCATGGTGACAGTTTCTGCTCTGCCAGAGGGCGATGACCTTGGCAGTGCCGGCGCTGCTGTGAACCGGGCGCTTGAACGCGTCGAGCTTCCCGCCGGTGCGAGCGCTGAAATCGGTGGCGTGATGTCGCAGCAGTCTGAGGCCTTCGGGCAGCTCGGCATCGCACTGCTCGCTGCAATTCTCATTGTGTATGTCGTGATGGTTGCGACATTCAGAAGCCTGTTGCAGCCGCTACTGCTCCTCATCTCAGTGCCGTTTGCGGCGACTGGCGCCCTGCTGTTGCTCCTCGTCACAGGAACTCCGCTTGGCGTCGCCTCGCTGATCGGCGTGCTCATGTTGGTCGGCATCGTGGTGACCAATGCGATCGTACTTATTGACCTGGTGAATCAGTACCGTGACCAGGGCGAACCGCTGCGCGATGCGGTCATTCACGGCTCACTGCAGCGACTGCGCCCCATCGTGATGACCGCGCTGGCGACCATTCTTGCGTTGCTGCCCATGGGACTCGGCATCAGCGGTGGCGGTGGCGGTTTCATCTCGAGACCGCTGGCTGTCGTGGTGATTGGCGGCCTCCTCTCCTCGACCGTGCTCACACTCGTAGTGCTTCCGACCCTGTACTTCCTGGTCGAACGTCGTAGAGAGAAAGGTCGAGGAGACAGCGGGCCAACTCTGGATGGCGGAGAGACCGAGCCTCCTCGCGTTGAAGAACTCGGACGCACGCGTCGCACCGGCTTCACAGCGGTAGCTGGGCAAACTGCGGGATCGGGCGCATCTGATGACGCGTTCGGCTGCGCTAGTGCTGGCGCTGGGAGTGCTGGCTTTGTCACCGCTGGTTCTGGCCTTGAGACTCCCTCGTACGCGTCTGCCGCGGCCGTGGGCCGTAGCGTTGGAAACGCGGGTGCCACGGTGGGCGAAGCGATGAAGCGTGGAGCTTCGCTGTTCCGTCGTCGGGCTGCGGAGCGTTCGCCGGTTTCTCCGGCTGATCTCGCGCTCACCGCCGAAGAATTGGACTCGCTCAACTCAGACGCCGGTGTGCAGTTGCCGGCTCAGCCGGAGAAGTCTGTACCTGTTTCGGCTGTCTCCACTGAGTCGAAGTTTGACCTCGCCGCAGCCGCTGCAGTTGCAGCTGAAGCGCTCGCAGACGAACAGCGTGACACCGAACTCGATGCCGAGTTTGAGGCTGAGCACGTCGCTGACTCTGGGGTCGAACGTGCCATTGAGCTTGGGGCAGAGCATGATGCTGAACCTGATTCCGAGGTGCCTTTCCCGACAGAGGTGCGGAGTACCCTGATTGATGTTGAAGCACAGCAGGCATTACTGAACAACCTTGTTCAGGCCGGACTGAACGCCCCCGCGAGGGATGTTGCCGCTGCCGAGGCTGCTGAGTCGGTGGAGTCCGCAGTGACTGCTGAGGCGATGGGCTGGGCCGGAGACACTGAGATGGCGGTCGAGCCTGAAATAGCTGAGGAAGCTATGGCAACGGACCCAGCGGACGCCACTGACACTGTTGAAGAACCTTCAACGGTCACATCGGCGCTACGTTCCCTTGGGCTGAACGTGACAAGCGAACCAGCAACTGGCGGACTCGAACGAATCTCCATCCACACCTCGGAGCTTGAGGTCGTGCCCCCGTTGGTGGAGACCGAACTCATTGAAGCTGACCCCATTGCTGATGAGGAAGCGGCAGACGAACTTCTTGTCGAGCCAGAACACATTCCTGAACAGATCGAAGCCATGACGCATGAGATCCTGGATGCAGATCTCGTTGAAGAGACAGATGCGGTTAGAGATATCAGCGTTGTCAACGCTGAGAACCCACGCGCCGGACATCGTAAACCCCCGGTTGAGGACGTGCCTGCGAGCGCGATCCCCATCACCGGTGAGATCAACTGGGAAGAACTCATGTGGCAGGCTGCGCAAGAAGTCGACGGTGACTCAGAAAACGAAACAGACCAAGACTCCGACACCGATACTGAAAGCGGGCGCGCGTAAGTGGCAAAGAAGAAGAGCGGCGGGTTTAAAGCCCCCGGTAATTACGACCCGCGTCGAGGCAAACGCCCGACGAAGGCCGGCCGGTTTGGGGTGCCTGAAGGGGAACGTGCCGCTGACCGACCTGCTTCTGGCCGTGCTGCGGGCGGACGTACTGCGTCAGGCAGAGGCGCGGATCCGCGCGATGTAAAACGACCAGACACCAGTGCGACGAGCGGCCAGGCAAAGCGCGAACCCGTGAAGAACGGACAGTCCAAGAACTTCCCGGCTCAGGGCGGTGCTCGCGGAGCGCAGGGACCTGTGGTGTTGGACGCTCCGCGTCAAGACTCGGGCACGAAGCTCGCAAATATTCAGACGCAGGTCACCACTGCCGCTGATGCCGCGCATGCCACGTGGGAAGGTCTCGGCCTTGGCGGAAATATCGTGCGTACGCTGGGCGAGCTTGGAGCCAGCCAGCCATTCCCCATTCAGGTTGCAACGATCCCAGATGCGATCGAAGACCACGACATTCTCGGCAAGGCAGCGACCGGTTCTGGCAAGACCATCGCCTTCGGCGCAGCGCTCGTCGAACGTATGTTGTTCTTGAAAGCTGCTGGCAAGATTCCCGCAGCACCAAAGAAGCCAAAGCTGAAGCGTGGTGAGCGGATGCCGAAGGCAGAGATCCGCAAGCCCCGCGCGCTCATCCTCGCGCCAACTCGTGAACTTGCGCTGCAGATCGACCGCACGGTTCAGCCCATTGCTCGGTCAGTCGGCCTGTACACGGCCCAGCTCGTTGGTGGTGTCCCTATCGACCCGCAGGTTGTTGCACTGGAGCGTGGCATCGACATCGTCATTGGCACTCCTGGCCGCATCATCGACCTGGTGCAGCGTCGTAAGCTCGACCTCCGCGAAGTACTCATCACCGTTGTCGATGAGGCGGATCACCTGTGCGAACTCGGATTCCTTGATTCGACGCAGAAGATCATGCGCCAAACTGTTCGCGGTGGCCAGCGCATGCTGTTCTCTGCGACGCTTGACCGTGACGTGCAAGAGCTTGTCGAGGAATTCCTGAACGAGCCTCGCGCGCACGAGATCGAGGTCGATGCGCGTGCTGGTAAGAATGTTCCGCACCGCGTTCTCCTTGTGCAGCGTGAAGAGAAGGATGCCGTCACCGTGCAGCTTGCTGAGCTCAAGGGCAGCGTCATGATGTTCTGCCGCACGAGGCTCGGCACCGAACGCGTCACCGAACTCCTCACGGTAAATGGGGTCTCAGCTGTGGCTCTGCACGGTGACCTGAGTCAAGCACGTCGTGAGCGCAATCTTGAAAAGTTTGCGACGGGCAAAGCCCGCGTACTCGTTGCGACCGACGTGGCCGCCCGTGGCATCCACGTCGATGATGTAGATCACGTTGTTCAGGTGGATGCTCCGCACGATCACAAGGCGTACCTCCACCGTTCCGGTCGCACCGGTCGCGCGGGCAAGCGTGGCAATGTGTTTACCCTGTCGCTGCGAAATCGCCAGAAGCTCACGAAAGCGCTGCTCGATGAGGCCGGTGTGAAGCCTGTCTTCTTCGGGCCTTTCACTCCAGGGGCGAACCCGACCAAGCTGCGCGATTAGCTGCTGCGCCGCGCCCCACTTTGAGGGGGCGCGCGCGCCCCTACGTCTGCAAAACGGCCGTCGTCCGCAAGAAAAACCTCAATTTCTTGCGGACGACGGCCGTTTTCTAGATTTGGGCGGGCGCTCGCGGGCGCTCGCGGGCGCTCGCGGGCGCTCGCGGGCGTTCACGTGAGCCCATGCGAGCGCGCAGACAGAAGCCCAAGATTGCAGACTCAACCCCAACCTCAACCTCAAGCAGCACTGAACCCTGTGTGTCATGTATACACATCAATCACATGCTGATTGTGTGCACTCTACAGAAAGTTCACGGCCCGAACATCGCACAAATGTAGAAACCCCAGACGACTCAACGCACGCTCACGCAAAGAACCTAGCCTGACGGTACGCCGTGGATGACGAAGCATGAGCCCGGCCCCGAGAGTTTGAGCGTCAAGGAGGACCTCCGATGAGCGAGCACACGATGAACAAGCACACGACGAGCGAGCGCACAGCGAGCGAGCACGCGATGCACCCCCACACCGGCCCGAACGCAACAATCCCGCAGATTGACAAGGCTGAAGTGACCAACCTCCTCCTCGGCAAGTGGCAGAAGGAGCGTCTTGAGTCGCGTGAAGTTGCAAAGAATCCGCGCTTCCAGGGTATTCCCGGCCTGTCGATGGACGAACATCGCGCAAGGGTGCTTGAGCAACTGCACGGCCTCGTCGAAGAGCAAGCGATTCAGCGGGCGTTCCCCTCAGACCTTGGCGGCTCAGACAATCAGGGCGGAAACCTCGCCGCATTCCAGGAGCTTGTGCTTGCCGACCCGTCACTCCAGATCAAGGCGGGCGTGCAGTGGGGACTGTTTGGCTCCGCAATTCTGCACTTGGGCACGCGCCCGCACCACGAAAAGTGGTTGCCGGATGTGATCAACCTCAAGATCCCCGGAGCATTTGCCATGACAGAGATCGGGCACGGTTCAGACGTCGCCTCGATCGGCACAACGGCGACCTATGATCCCGAGACTGAAGAGTTTGTTATTCACACTCCGTTCGCTGGGGCTTGGAAGGAATTCCTCGGCAACGCAGCGCTGCACGGCGAGGCAGCAGTGGTCTTTGCGCAGCTCATCACGCAGGGCGTGAACCACGGTGTGCATGCGCTGTTTGTGCCGATCCGCACCCCTGACGGTGAGATGCTGCCTGGCGTGCAGAGCATGGACGACGGGGTCAAGGGCGGCCTCAACGGCATCGACAATGGGCGGTTGGCGTTTGACCACGTTCGTGTCCCACGTGAAAACCTGCTGAACAAGTACGGTGACGTGGCGCCTGACGGGACCTACACCTCCCCGATCGAGAGCCCGGGCCGCCGGTTCTTCACCATGCTCGGCACTCTGGTGCAGGGCCGTGTGTCGCTCGACGGATCAGCCGTGCGCGCGATGCAAGCCGGGCTCACTATCGCCGTGAAGTATGCGAGTGAACGCCGCCAGTTCCCCGGCGCATCGGGGGCTGAGACCGTGCTGCTCGACTACGGGCAGTACCAGCGGCGCATTATTCCGCGCATTGCAGAGACCTACGCGATGGGCTTCGCGAGTGAACGGCTGCTAACTGTGTTTGACGAGGTGTTCTCGGGAACGAACGATTCCGATTCGCACCGCGAAGATCTTGAAACCCTTGCGGCGGCGCTCAAGCCGCTGTCGACCTGGGGTGCGCTCGACACGCTCCAAGAGGTGCGTGAGGCATGTGGCGGATCAGGGTTCATGGCCAAGAACCGCATCGTGGGGCTGCGCTCAGATCTTGACGTCTATGCGACGTTCGAGGGCGACAACCACATTCTGCTGCAGCTCGTCGGGAAGCGGCTGCTCACCGACTACGCGAAACAGTTCAAAGACGGTGACCGGGCGGCACTCGTCAAGGCTGCGGCGAGCCAGCTGGGCGACCGCGTGAGCCGCTTCGGCCTGCGCCAGGTGGGTCAGAGTATCGCTGACCTGGGGCAGGTGGGGCGTTCAGTCGAGAGCCTGCGTGCAACCGAGTCGCAGCATGCCCTGCTGGCGGATCGCGTGCAGACGATGGTCGCTGACGTGGCTATGGCGATGCGCGACGCAACCAAAGATATTCACGGTGACAAGCGAGCGAAGGCCATCGCGAGCGAGCGTGCATTTAACGCGCAGCAGGCCAAGCTCATCGAGGCCGCCCGAGCGCACGGCGAGTTGCTGCAGTGGGAAGCCTTCACAGATGCCCTCGGACGGGTTTACGACCCAGAAACCCGCCAGGTGCTCACCTGGTTGCGTGACCTCTTCGGCTTCACCCTCATTGAACGGCATGCGGCCTGGTACCTCATCGAAGGTCGGCTCTCTGGTGCGCGGATCGAGGCGGTCACCGCCTACATCGACCGACTGATCGGCCGGCTTCGGGTGCAGGCGCTCGACCTTGTCGATGCATTCGGACTCACGCCAGAGCTGCTGCGTGCAGAGATTGCGACGGGGATCGAGGCTGAACGACAGGCAGAAGCCGCCGACTACGTCGCAACGCAGAAGGCGGCTGGTACCTGGCCGGTGCATGAGAAGGAGTTGCGCGCTCGGGAGCGCGCAACTCGATCCGCTAGCTAATGACCGAGATGCCGAGGGTCGCAAGCACGCCGAAGAGAACGCCCCAGATGATGATCGAGATGATCTGCCAGAAGATGACGAGGTTCTTGGGCGCACCGAACGACACCATTGCGGCCGAGGTGATCTGGCTTGGCAGGAAGACCTGACCCGCAAGGCTCACGACTGGGACGCCGAAGCGGTCCATGCGGTCCTTGAGCTTCTGGCGCTTCGGCGTGAGGGCGACTGGCTCGCGGTTGGCGGTGGCCTTCGACCGGATGCCGTGCGCCGAGAGGACGAAGATCAGCATTGAAATGATGTTGCCGCAGATTGCCGCAGCAACTGCGACGACGGGATTCAGGCCAGCGAGCACGCCAATTGCGGATCCAAAGTAGGACTCGACGAAGGGGATTGCCGCGACGAGCAAGACGCCGATCCACTGCAGTGCCTCCGGAAGTGAAGCAGCGAAGTCCTGGAACGTGGTGATCATGATTACCTTTCGTGGCCGGTAACGGTTCGGCCGAGTAATGCGCTGGGCAATGCTTGCCGGTGGGGCGGATCCCGCAGCGGCGATGTATCTATCTTTTCGAGATCCCGCGGGCCGGTGTAGTGCCGCGCATCATGGGTTCACCTGCGGTTCTGCACGGTGTTTGTGTGACATTTGTCATGGGGCGGCATGAGTGTCACACCATAGGCTGGAATCAATGAATACGAAGAATCACTCACAGCCGCAAGATGCAGGGGCCGGAGTCAACGCGACCTGGAATTACACGCTCGCATCGATCGTGTTCTTCTTTGTCGTGCTTGAGGGCTTCACGCTGCTCTTGCTCGCTGAGCAGGTCGCAGCTGGGTGGAACCCGACACTCGCAGTGCTTGCCGCGTTCATGCTCGTCACATGCGTCGTGCAGATTCGGTGGTCATGGTTCTTGCGTGCCGGAATCGGTGGCGGCTTGCCGTCACGGGGATGGATCGTTGCGCTCATGGCGCCAAGCGTGGTCGCGTGGGCATGCGGATTCTTTGCAGAAGGACTGTCGTTGATCGCGGCCATACCTGTGTGGCTGTCGTTCTCGCTCGTTAGCTGCCTCGTGTCTCGCGGCTGGCGGTGGGGGATTCTGATGCTGGGTGCTGTGTTCTGCCTGGTTCCGCTGTGGACGCGGGAGCCGGAGGCGTGGGCTCCCATGTTGCAAGGCGAAATCTGGTTCGTGCTGATCTATGCAGCCTTGATGCCGACGATGCTGCTGCTCAGCCTGTGGATGTGGGGAATCGTCAAGCAACTCGATGACGCCAGGCAAGCGGCAGCAGAGCTTGCGGTCACCCAAGAGCGTTTGCGGTTTGCGAGCGACCTGCATGACATTCAGGGCCACCACCTCCAGGTCATTGCGCTGAAGGCTGAGCTCACCGAGCGCATGCTGGAGCGCGTGCCAGAGCAGGCCGACGCGCAAGCGCAGGCTGCGGCGCAGGTGCAAGAGATCCGCCTCATCGCAAAGCAGGCCATGGAGGAGACTCGTGCCCTCGTTGCCGGGCTGCGTGAGGTCGGCCTCAGCGAAGAGCTTGAGAATGCGCGCGATGTGCTTACCTTGGCAGGTGCAACATGCACGCTTGAGCTGGCTGCCAGCCCCGGGGACACCCGTGCAGAGCACGCGCTTGCGCTAGCGGTACGAGAGGGCACGACCAACATTCTTCGGCACAGTGACGCAACGACCGCAGCGATTTCGCTCACGAGTGATGGCAGCCGCTGCATCTTGCGCATGACCAATAACGGGGTCGCAGCGGCAGCACCGACTGCGGTGCCTGGACGCGCGCCAGGCTCGGGGCTCACAGGGCTTCGCTTGCGACTCGAAGCCGTTGGCGGTTCGCTCGTCAGTCATGCGGATCCGAACGCCGGTACATTTGAACTGCGAGCGGAGGTTCCGCTCGGTACCGGGCAGACGTCTGGAATCCCAGATTCCGTGAGAGGAACAGCGAGTTGACCGGAGTCGCGCAGGAGAAGATCCGCCTGCTTATCGCAGATGACGAACACCTCATCCGTGGTGCACTCGAAGCGCTGCTCGGACTCGAGCCAGACATCGAAGTCGTGCGCGGGGCAGGCGATGGGGTTGAGGCGCTCACGCTCGCCAGAGAAACGCAGCCAGACGTGTGCCTCCTCGACCTCGAGATGCCGAACGCAGACGGGATCGAGGCAGCGATTCGCATCTCAGAAGAGGTGCCGACCGCGAGAACGATTATTGTCACGAGGCATGCCCGACCAGGCGTGCTGCGCCGTGCGCTCGCTGCAAAGGTCTCGGGGTTCGTGCCGAAGTCAACGCCAGCTGGTGAGCTGGCCGATGTTATTCGTGATGTGGCAGCCGGTAAACGCTACATCGATCCTGAAATTGCGGCCGCGGCGCTCACCGCAGAGCGGTGCCCGCTGACCGATCGTGAGCTTGATGTGCTGCGCGCGAGCCGGGCGACAGAAAGCGTGCAAGACATCGCAGAACAACTCTTTCTCTCGCCGGGAACCGTGCGCAACTATCTCTCAGCCGCGATGACCAAGCTCGGCGTGAGCTCGCGGCACTCGGCGGCAGAACAGGCATGGCAGCAGGGCTGGATCTAAGCTAGCCACATGACCGAATTGCGCAGCCTGTACCCATCGATCGAGCCTTTCGACCATGGCATGCTCGCCGTCGGAGACGGTCACGAGCTGTACTGGGAGGCATGCGGCAACCCGGCTGGTAAGCCAGTCGTGTTCTTGCACGGTGGCCCTGGTGGTGGAAGTACGCCCGATTCGCGACGCTTCTTCGACCCTGAGAAGTACCGCATCATCGTCTTTGACCAGCGTGGTTGCGGTCGTTCGACCCCGCACGCGAGTGCGCCAGAGGCTGACCTTGCGACCAATACGACCTGGCACCTGGTCGATGATATCGAGCGGCTGCGTGAGCACCTTGCAATCGACAGCTGGCAGGTATTTGGCGGATCATGGGGCTCAACGCTTGCGCTCGCCTATGCACAGAAGTATGCAGAGCGCGTGACCGAACTGGTGCTCCGAGGCATCTTCACGGTGCGCAAGGAAGAAGTGCAATGGCTCTACCAGGAGGGTGCGAGCTTCCTCTTCCCTGACATGTGGGAGAAGTACCTGTCACCGATCGCGGGTGATGAGCGTGACGACCTGGTCGAAGCGTACAACCGCCGACTGTTCGATGCCGATCCCGCAGTGCATGTCCCGGCGGGCGTTGAGTGGACGGTCTGGGAGAACTCCATCGTCAAGCTGCACCCCGATACCGAGATGATCGCCGAGGCACGCGAGGACGTTGAATCTGCGGTCGCATTTGCGCGGATCGAGAATCACTTCTTCAAGAACGCTGGCTGGCTCGAGGAAGGTCAGCTGATCGCAGGCATTGAACAGATTCGTCACATTCCCGGCGTCATCGTGCAGGGACGCTACGACGCATGCACGCCGATTCGTACCGCGTGGGACCTGCATCGTGCATGGCCAGAGGCAGCGTTCGAGATCGTTGCAGATGCCGGGCACGCAGGCAGCGAGCCAGGTATCACTGATGCGCTCATTCGCGCAACGGATCGCTTCGCGAGCTAGGGTAACCCCGAGACCAGCGTCGCCGAACCCTGTGCGCAGTGCGCTGAGCGCTGTGACCTGAGCTTCGAACTACCGGCGCTTGCGGCGCTTTGCCGCTGCCTTCATCGCGCGGTTGCGCTCTGCCTTCTCGCGGCTCGCCGCGAGCTGAGCTCCGCGCGATCCTGGCTTGAGCTTCGGCTGCTTCTTTACCTGCTGCTGCGGCTTCTTTTTGGGAGCAGCCTCGACAGGAGCGTCAGCGTCAGCGCCCGGGCGTGAGCTGCGGACCGTACGGCCACGAAGCACGCCGACGAGCGCCTGCACTTCTGCGTTGTCGCGATCCGCGCCCCACGTCGCCCAGATATGACCACCGTTGAGGCCCGCGCTCTCAGCAACCGGGATGACGCGGTGTTCGCGCTTCGAGGTTGCGTGACGCGCGTAGGGGAGTGGCAACAGAATCGCGCCCGCACCCGTCGCAACGATGCCGAGCGCGACAGCGGCTTTCTTTGGCATCCAGGAAGGATCTTCCCAGCGCTCTGGCGCTGGCCAGTCCGCGACATGGTCAGGGTGATCGAGCAGCTTCACAAGCGCAATGTCTTCGAGCGTGACAGAGGTGGCCTCGGCGAGCTCGTGATCCGCTGCGACGACCAGGCCGACGGCCTCTGTGTAGAGCCTGAGCGAGCGACGCTCCTCGCCGTTCGCACCGGTTGCTGCTGGCATTTCACCGGGGCGGGTGCGCTCGAGGAGCACGTCGTAGTTCGCTTCGCTCGCGATGCGGTGGCCGAACACGGCGTTCACCGGTACAAGCTCGAGCGGCTTGCCGGTGATTTCCTTCCAGCGCTTTGCCCAGCGACTTGGCGCCGCGCCGCGCACGAATCCCAGGCGGATCCCGGTTGGTTCCTCTGGGGCTGGAGCGGTCGCGGGCTCAGCAGCGATTTCAGGTTCGGTATTCACAGGGCGACCTCCGCGTAGATTTCGTGCGTGTAGGGGAGCCGAGCCGACGATAGCGCGATGCGATAGTCGTCGGACTCCGGTCGTCGAAGGGGCGTCCCCTCCGCAAGGTAGTGAGGAAGCGCGAGGTTCGCGTGCCCCTGAGGCGGGAGTCCACTCGCCGGGACCACTCGCCACCAGGGCGATGCGTGCCCAAAGAGCGCCATGACGCGACCCACTGCTCGGGGAGCTTCGACCCCAATGGCGATTCCAACGTCGCCATACGTCATCACGCGACCGGGTGGAATGCGTGCGACAATCTCGAGCACTGCGTCGACGAGCTCTTGATTTGGCATGCACTTAGCGTACTTTGTCAGAGCACGCGCTGCGTAGTTAGCGCAAGGTTAGCCGAGCGCGTCGACCCCAAGGAGTTTGCCAATGGTGAACGTCGCGACCACTGCCACAGCGCCGAAGGTGAGCTGACGGAAGGCGCCTGCGAACCAGTTGCGACCGGTCGAGAATGCAGCGAGACCGCCCGCGAGCAGCAGGCCTGCGCCACCAAAGATCAGGCCCCACCAGAGGTTCCCGAAACCGAAGAAGAACGGAATGATCGGAATGAGCGCGCCGATACTGAAGGAGAAGAAGGAAGAGACCGCCGCAACCATGGGGGACGGCTGGTCGTCGAAGCTCAAGCCGAGTTCTTGCGAGAGATGTACCTTGATCGCCGATTCGGAGTTCGCGTGCACCTGCTCGGCAGCGTCGGCAGCGGTGCCGCGTTCCATGCCGAGCCGCTCGAAGAGCGACGCGAGTTCGGCCTGCTCACCAACGGGATTGCGCAGGTGAGCGGCCTGCTCGGTCTGCAGCTCCTTGCTCAGCTGCTCATTCGAGGTGCGCACCGAGGTGTACTCGCCAAGTGCCATCGAAATTGCGCCTGCGATGAGGCCAGAGACACCGGTCAGCATGACAACCGGGGCCGGAGCTCCTGCTGCTGCAATACCTGCAATGAGGCCGACGTTGGACACGAGGCCGTCCATCGCGCCAAACACCGACGCGCGCAGCCAACCAGAAGAGACGTCTGCGTGGGTGTGATCCCATTCATGCGGGCGTGAAATGTCGATGTCACTCATAGGTATAGACTGCGTTCCTTTCGGCCGTAAAGCCCAACCGTAGCAACGATTTTGCGTGAGGGAGAAGCCCGTTTTTGACCTCGATTCTGGCGTGAAATGGAGTTCGGGTACGCGAAGTTTTGCGTCGGTGTCGCACGGAAAACACGAGGGCTGTGTCGAAGCTGTTGTCACACCCTGAGGAGCCACCTTGCTTCGCGCAGATAAGCTACACATCTGCGCGGGAATCCTGCGATGTACGCAGAGCTTGAAGGAGCACGAAATGACATATGTGAGCGGACGCCTGGTTCGAACGAGTCGTGGCAATGATCTCAAGCTGTTTCGGTCACTCGCGCTGCCCATCGAAGAGACCTGGGAATATCTCACCGACCGCGACCTCACTGACAAGTGGTTTGGTCCGTGGGAGGGTGACGCACGGCCTGGTGGCGCGGTGAGTGTGCACATGCGTTTTGAAGCGGGAGAACCCCTGATGCGGATGCGGATCGACGCCTGCGAAGCGCCGCATCGACTCGCGCTCACCTCAGACAACGAGTCGGGCAACTGGCGACTTGAGCTGCAGCTCGCCGCCGATGGCCCCGACACCACCCTCGCATTCATTCACCATTTGAACGGTGACGAGAGTATCGGCGAGATCGGTCCAGGATGGGAGTACTACCTCGACCTCTTGGTCGCTGCGACTGATGGTGCTGAGGAGCCCATGCTGGATCAGTACTTCCCCGTTCTGCAGGAGGAGTACGAAGCGCTTACCGCTGAGTAGCGCGGGCCTGAGGCCTGAAGCCTGAGATCTCAGGACTTAGGTTGCTGGCTGTGGGTCGCCACCTGTCGGTCCCGCCTCAGCCAAGTCGTTGCTCGCTGCATCATCATCTGCGCAGATGAGGTGCTGGGAGTTTTTCGGCATGCCGGATTCGAGCGTTGAGCTGTCATCGATGCTGATACTCGAGAAGAGCATGGGAATGCCTTGACCTGTCCAGAATGATCCGCGATCCATGAGCTGGGCGTGGACGTGCGGTTCTGAGCTATTTCCAGAGTTGCCACAGCTCGCGATGTGATCACCTGCGGTGACCCGATCTCCCTTGCGAACGACTAGAGATCCGCGCTTGAGATGGGCGATCGCCGCGTACACACCATCGTCGCCGCGGATGACGACATGGTTACCCACGACGAACCCCGGGCCACCGAGCTCACGGACGGTGCCCTCTGCCATGAGATACATGAACGCGATGGAGCTGCCGCGTGACTTGTGGTCGCGTCGCCAGTCGCTCGCGCGAACGACCGTGCCAGAAATCATCGCGTGTACCGGGGCGCCGAACGCCCGAAAATCCTCTGGCTCGCGCATGCCAGGCCAACTACCGAATGCGGGACGCTCCCACCCCGCAGGCTCAAAGACCAGGTCAACTGCGTCTGACTGACCGTAGGCGCGCGTGCCGTGGCTCGGCGTGCGTGACGCCGGGCTGTTCAGCGCGAGCCAGCGTCCGCGCACCGGTGATTGCACCACGCGAGTGTCATGTGCTGGCCTGAGTCGCGCACCTGCCATGAGGAGCACCAACGCGAGGATCCACCCAGCAAAACCGACCACTGCAAGCGCGATGGTGAGCTGCTGGGCAACCTGCGAAGGGAAATACCTGGCGAAGAACGCGATAAATACCAGCGCAGCGGTAGCACCAGCGAAGATCACGCTGCGAATACGGTAGAGGCTGCTGAATACAGCGGTCATCTGAGGTGCTCCTGTGGGGCGGTTGAAAGACAGTGCCTTCATTATCGCGTGCTTGTCGCGTGAGTGCCTGTGACCGAAGGTGCGGGCAACAGCGTGAACGCCGCGTAAACACGCTGCGTGTCTGGCGCACGGCCGGTTTGCTTGCGACCAGAGTGGTATTCGGTGAGGTCGTACTGAGAGCAGGAAGAACGTGGCAGCAGGTGAACGGGGGCTTTCCCGTCGCGTCGGAACTGTGTTCTGGGTGTTTCTGCGGCTTGGTCTGACATCCTTTGGCGGCCCGACGGCTCACCTTGGGTACTTTCAGCAGGAGTTCGTCAGTCGACGAGGCTGGTTGAGTGACGCTGAGTACGCGGATCTCGTCTCGCTGTGCCAGTTCTTGCCGGGCCCTACTTCGAGCCAAGTCGGGATGGCGATCGGCCAGCGCCGGGCAGGACCTCTCGGGGCTGTCGCAGCGTGGATCGCGTTTACGCTGCCATCTGCCGTGCTCATGATCGGGCTCGCGCTTGGCGCGCTACGCTTCGACAGCGCGATTGGTACTGGAATCGTGCACGGCCTCATGGTGGTTGCCGTCGCCGTGGTCGCGAGTGCGGTGTGGAGCATGGCGCGTACCCTGACGCCAGATCTCACCCGGCTCTGCATCGCTGCCGCTGGCGCGTGTGTACTGCTCGTCGGGCCACGCGCCGGATGGCTGCAAATGCTGGTGCTGCTTGCTGGGGCGGCAGCTGGTTGGCGTTGGTGCGCTGCGGGAGAACTTAGACAAGGGTCTGCAGCATTGGTACACACAAGCATGCGTGGATCGCGCGTTGCGCTCACGCTCGCCGCAGCAATCTGGGCGTGTGTCGCGGTCGC
This sequence comes from Leucobacter sp. 1207-22, assembly GCF_052850455.1. Taxonomy (NCBI): domain Bacteria; kingdom Bacillati; phylum Actinomycetota; class Actinomycetes; order Micrococcales; family Microbacteriaceae; genus Leucobacter; species Leucobacter sp. 1207-22. The sequence goes on from NZ_VXCR01000003.1 coordinate 445,563, forward strand.
GTGTGCAGCAGGAGCGACGGGTGGCATCCAGCTCTGGGACGTGCTCTACCGTGCAGGGGCGCTGACGTTTGGCGGTGGGCACGTGATGCTGCCCATGCTTGAAGCCGGTGTCGTGACGCCAGGGTGGATCAGCGAAACGGAATTTCTCGCGGGGTATGGCGCAGCTCAGGCACTGCCAGGCCCGCTGTTTGCGTTTGCAGGCTATGTCGGTGCGGCCGTCACTGTTGGGCCAGGCGGTTTCGTTGGCGGTGTGCTTGCGCTAGTCACGATTTTCCTGCCCGGTGTACTGCTGTTGTACGGAGTCGCCCCGTTGTGGTCACGAGCACGCCAGCACGCTGCTGTGCGAAAGGCGTTGTCTGGTGTGAACGCTGCGGTCGTTGGAGTGCTGGCTGCCGCCCTCATCGACCCGGTCGCGACCTCGGCGCTCACTGATCTGTGGAGCGTTGGGCTCGCGGCCTTCTGCGCGCTGCTCCTCATGCGATTTCGCTGGCCGGCCTGGCTCGTGGCTATGGTCGGAGCGCTTGGTGGGGTGTGTATTGCTGTTGTTCAATGAACCCTGACAACTCTGCGGCGACGTCGGGCGGAGCAAAGAGGCGTTGACACCCACGCGGTACTTTGGGCGGAATCGAGACGGTACTCGAGTACGAATACCCCGGTACCCGTGGTCGATCCGCGACAACGCACGACTCCGTACCTTCGAAGTATGGAAACAAAACCGAGTGAAATGGGCCTTGTCGCCCGAGTGGCGAACGTCGGCAAGTACTACGGCGAGGGCGGGCATCGCGTAGCTGCGCTCGACGATGTCTCGATTGGCATTCGTCGTGGTTGCTTCACCGCAATCATGGGCCCCTCGGGTTCGGGTAAGTCCACACTCATGCACCTGATGGCTGGACTCGATACGCCGACCACGGGACGTGTATGGCTCGGTGATGACGAGATCACTGGTCTCGGCGACGCTGCGCTGACGCAGCTGCGACGACGCCGGATCGGGTTCGTGTTCCAGTCGTTCAACCTCGTGCCAACGCTCGACGTCATGGGGAACCTCCGACTTCCCTTTGAACTTGACGGACGCAAGCCTGATGCTGCCGAGCAGGAACGTATCAATGCCCTCGTCAACTATCTCGGGCTCGATGGCCGCACAACGCATCGCCCACACGAGCTGTCAGGCGGGCAGCAGCAGCGAGTGGCAATCGCGCGTGCGCTTGCAACACGTCCCGATGTGATTTTCGCCGATGAGCCGACCGGTGCACTTGATTCGCGCACGAGCCGTGAGGTGCTCCGTTTGTTGCGATCCGCTGTCACCGAAAGTGGACAGAGCATCGCGATGGTGACGCACGACCCGATTGCAGCGAGCCACGCTGATCGTATTCTCTTCCTCGCAGACGGGCGTATCGTTCGCGATAGCGGCGCGATGACGGCCGAGCAAATTTCAGCCACGATGCTGAGTCTAGAAACAGCAGCAGCATGAACCGGGGAATGAAAGAACATGCGGCAACCATCATTGTCGCTGCGCTCAGCACAGTCTTTGCATCGGTGCTCATCTTGCTTACGGGAATCATGACGGCCACACTCGACCCGGCGCTCATTGCTGAATCGGGGACATTCCGTGCGGTGCTCCTCATGGTGTCGTTCATCTTCATCATCATCGCGCTCTACGTTGGTTCGATCGTGACCTCGAATACGTTCGCGACGGTCATCGCCGGCCGCACGCGCGAGATTGCGTTGCTCCGGCTTCTCGGCTCGACGTCAGCGCGTGTGCGCAACCGTGTCGCGTTCGAGGGTCTCGTGATGGGAACTATCGGCTCGGTGATCGGTCTTGCTATCGCTGAGGGCCTTGCCCTCGTATCGATTGGGCTTGGTCGTTCGATGGGCTGGCTGCCTGCTGACCGCGTGTATCCGATCTTCGATCCGCTTGTGCTTGTGGCGATGGCAATTGTGATTGTCACGACCTGGCTTGCTGCCTGGACGGGGTCACGTCGCGTTGCTGGTGTCTCACCGATTGCTGCAACCGGTGCTGCAGTTGAGATGCGCCCTGAGGCGTCTCGCGGGCGTACCTCGCGCACCGTGCTGGCGATCGTCTTCATCGTCGTGGGAGCCGCACTGCTCGCGCTCGGAATCATTTTGAGCTTCATGACTCCGCTCGCACTGCTGGTTTCGTTCTTTGGCGGCTTGTTCTCGTTTACTGGCATCGCGATTGGTGCACACCTCATTATGCCGCCGATGCTCCGGCTCGCAGGCATGCTCTCAGGTCGAGGAATTACCGGGCGGATCGCGGCAGCGAACACCGTGCGATTCCCCGAGCGCAGCGCCCGCTCGACCATTGGTCTCGTGATTGGCGTGACCCTCATCGTGATGTTCGCAGTTGCGCTCGAGAGCTACCGCGTCGTGTCGCAGCAGTTGTTTGAAGCGGATCCAGAGATGGGAGCTGCACTCGAACAGACGCTCACCATCACCTCGATCGTGCTGACCGTGCTTGTCGGATTCTCTGCGGTGATTGCCGCGGTAGGTCTCGTGAACACGCTGTCGCTCAGCGTGCTGCAGCGTAGCCGTGAGCTTGGCCTGTTGCGTGCGCTCGGTTTCACCGGCTCGCAGGTGCGCAGCATGGTGATGGCTGAAAGCGCACAGATGACCGTCGCGGCACTGTGCAGCGGGGTACTCCTCGGTATCTTCTACGGCTGGGCTGCGACGCAGTCCTTGCTCGGATCGCAGGCAGGGCTCGTCACACCTTCGGTGCCGTGGCTCATGATTGCAGGCGTCGCTGTCTTCGGTATTCTCCTTGCCTTCGTTGCCGCGGCTGCTCCGTCACGACGAGCGACCAAGGTCTCCCCAGTGCTCGCGCTCGCCGTCGACTAAACACCTGAAAGACCGGAGTCAAGACATCTGGACTTCGGAAACCACAGCAGCGTCTCTGCCCGCCAGCCTTTGAACGTCTGAGTTCAAAGCACGGTGTGCAGAGACGCTGCTGTGAGTTTTACCTTGGTCGGTGTGCTGCTTCTAGACTGCACAGTATGGAACCGGTGACGAGAATTGCGACCGTAGCGGACCTTGGGCTGCTTGCACGCATCGAAGATGCAGCTGATCAGCTGTTTATTGATCGGTTTCAGCCGGACAGTTGGGGATCCGCGCCAAGCGGATACTTGCGCGCTGCAGAACCTGGGTTCGTACTCGTGCGAGAAACAGCTGGTGGGCAAATCGCTGGATTTGTGCACGTACTGGAAACTGATGGCGCGTGCCACCTTGAACAGCTTGCTGTTGACCCTGCCTTTGCCCGTCAAGGCCACGGTCGAGCCTTGGTCAAGGCAGCGCGTGAACATGCCGCCGACCGCGGGCACACGAGAATGACGCTCCGTACCTATATTGACGTGCCCTGGAATGGGCCGTTCTATGCTGCGATCGGATTCACGTCAGAAGAACCGCGCACGCCGTTTGAGCAGGATCTGGTGCGGATCGAAGCCGAGCTGGGACTCGAGCAGTATGGTCCGCGGGAACAGATGGCGATCTCGCTGACGTAACCCGTGAAAGGCTGAACCGGTGTACGTAGAGACTCAACTGCCAATGGGCTTCACGCTGTGGCGGTCGCAGGGCGGCGCTGACGCGATGATCCCCGCTGACGGGTGTGCTGACCTCATCGCGCGCGAAGGACAACTGATCGTTGTTGGGCCGTCGACTCGGTGGATCGCTGCGACAGGCGACGCTGAAGGAGAATCGGTCGGGTTGAGAATTCCGCAGGGCTTTGCGAGCTCCGTGCTCGGGACCAACCTTGTAGAGCTGGCAGACAACGCCGTTGCTCTTGAAGATGCGGTCTCGCACAGCGCCGCGATTGAACTCCGCGCAGCGATGCTGGCTGTGAGCGCTCGGCAGGGGCAGGCCGATGCGCTCGCTGCACGTGTATGCGGCCGCATGGCAGTGCCTCCCTACCGCGTGAATTTTATTCGTGAGGCAGCCGTGAGAGCACTCCCGGCCAACGCCGTTGCAGCTGAGCTTGGGGAGTCTGAGCGCACGTTGCGGCGACGAATGCTTTCGGAATTCGGGTATGGCTATGCGACCCTCGTCCGCATTCAACGGGCTGCGAACGCCCGGCGACTACTTGCTCGAGGCACAACAGCCTCAGACACTGCTGCCGCGGCAGGCTTTGCCGACCAGGCGCACATGACTCGAGAGTTTCGTCGGCTGGTCGGCGTGACACCCGCTCAGTTCGCAGGGAGCGCTGCGTAAAGATCGACAGAGTTTCCGTCTGGGTCGAGCAGGGTCGCGTAGCGCTGGCCCCAGTGCGCGTCCCACGACTCAACATGTGAGGTGTGACCCGCCTGCACCAATGCAGCGAATGCGGCATCAACGGCTTCTGGTGAACCCTTGTCGAATGCAAGCGCGATGCGATGCCCGCCAGTGCCAGGCACGTACGTGGGATCAAAGCTGCGAATGGTTTCGACGGTGTCCCAGGCAAGGAGAACGCCATCATCGAGCTTCGCTTCAACGTGTGGTGAGGAGTCCTGGCCCTCCTCAATCGGGACGCCGAGCGCGCGATAGAACGCGAGAGAAGCACGCATGTCACGGGTGACAATACCGATAAAACCAAGTGTGAGTGTCATGCGTCTAAGGTACGAGACAGTGGGCAGGGGGATCTTGAATAAAACGGCCAAGTTCTCCTGAGCCCGGTCTTGCTTCACTCAATTCGGCCGAATCAAGCGTCGCTCAACCAGGCGTTGCCAGCCCGTGCACGATGCGTGCTGAGATTCTGAAATCTCGTGTTCAGCGCAAGTGCGCGTGCCTAGTGCGGATCACCAATGCAGAATTCGTTGCCAGCTGGGTCGGTAAAGGTGTCCCACTGGAAGTCTGCATCGCCACGGGTTTCAATGTGGGTGGCTCCCGCGGCTACCCACTCACCAATCATCTGTTGACGGTCAGTTGCGGCGTCCCACGACAGGTCAAAGTGCATGCGGTTCTTTCCCGGAGTCGGGTCAGCCACTTTCTGGAACCCGAGGGTGACACTTGAGCCTGGAACCTCAACCATGCAGAACCAGCCGTCGAAGTCCTGGGCTACTTTGCCGCCCAGTCGTTCTGCCCACCAGTCGGCGAGAGTGCGCGCGTCGGTCGTGTCGATGGTGACCATGTCGAGTGTGATCATGAGGTGCTCCTTTGCGAGTGCGTTCTCAGACCATCGTGACACTCAAACTGGTCGAGCGCGAGCGCCAATTACGCTGCCGGAGGGTCGGTGAGCGCACCTGCTCGCTCGTCGGTATCCCAGCGCTCGGTCGCCGCGAGGTTTGCTGCGGCACTGCGCCCTGCTGCCTCGGGATCACGCCCCTTGATTGCTTCAAGAACTTCTTCGTGCCCGCGCGGATCATCGCGACAGAAGCCGGTACGGTCGATCGCTGACTGCACCGATTCTTGGAGCCTCGGCAGGAGCGCCGTGTAAACCTCGAAGAGGATGGGGTTGTTTGCCGCTCGGGCGATTGCCTCATGCACAGCAGCGTCGGCCGCGGCCCAGTAATCAATCTGCACGGTAGCCCGGTGACTGAGTGCATCCGCGATACGGTCGATGTCCTCTGCGGTTGCGCGCTCCGCGGCTAAGCGTGCGAGTTGTGGCTCGATCGCGGCTCGTGCTTCAAGGACGTCTGCGATCGTGGCACCGGATCGTGCAAGTGCGCCAGGCACCTCACTTCGGGCAGCAACAAATGTGCCGTCACCGCGACGGATATCAAGCATGCCGCTGTATTGCAGCGCGCGCAGTGCTTCGCGCAGGGTGCCGCGAGCCACGCCAAGACTTGCCATGAGCTCGGGTTCTGGCGGGATCCGCTCTCCCAAAGCCCATCGTCCTTCGACGATTTCGGTGCGCAAACGTTCGAGCACCTGATCGCTGAGCGAAGTTTGGCGTATCGGATCGAGGGTCATGTGTGTAATGATAGTACGGCTCAAAAGTTAGACGTTAGACGTTTGGATGAATATGTCCCGTACTCCCACCCGCGGAGCTTTGCGCTCCCGCCCGGCGTTCATGATCGTCGCGTTGATTCTCGTAGCGGTGAATCTTCGCCTCGCTATCACGAGTGCCTCAGCACTCATTGCTGCGCTGACCGATAGCGGAGCGCTCACCCCGACCACGATGGTGCTTGTTCCAGCGATTCCGACCGCGGTATTTGCCGTCGCAGGTGTGAGTACCGCCAAGCTTTCAGCGCGTTTGGGTGTCGAGCGTACCGTGGCCCTTGGCCTCGTGGTGCTGTCTGTCGGGCTGCTCATCCGCGCAGTCCCGCAGCCGTGGATCGTCGTCATTGGCACTGTGATCGCAACCGCTGGCCTCGCCGTCGTCAACATCCTGTTGCCGGCAGTCGTGCGCGCGCACTTCGGTGCTCACATTGGTGCAGTGACCACCACTTACTCGACCGCGATGTCGATTGGTGCAGCCCTCGCAGCTGCAGTTGCCGTGCCGGTCGCAACGCTCGTTGGTAGCCCTTCGATCGGACTCGCCGCGTGGGCGCTGCCCGCAATTCTCGCCGTGGTGGTGTGGCTGGTTGTCATGCCACTCACGCGCCCTGACGCACAGGACTCGGACGCCGAAGTGACGGAAGAAGCTGCGACAGGAGCCGCTTCAGCCCAGACGACAGCTGAGGGGCACGACGCAGGGAAAGCCGCGAAGCGCGATCCGCTGCCACGCGGCACCTGGCTGCTCGCGGGGTTCTTCGCGATCCAGTCGCTCCTCAGCTACATTCTCATGGGCTGGATTCCAAGCATCACGATCGACGCGGGACTTGCCCCTGAGCGTGCGGGGCTGCTGCTCGGCATCATGATGGCGATCGGTGCACCCGCGACGATTCTGGTGATGCCGCTCACTCGCAGCCGTGAACGTATGCGCGTGGGGTTCATCATCATTGCGAGCTCAACGATCGTCGGCGTGTGCGGGCTCGCATTCGCACCACTCGCCATGCCAGAGGTGTGGGCCGCGTTCTTGGGGCTCGGCATGTGCGCCTTCCCGTTCGCGCTCGTGCTCATCGCTGGAATTGGACGAGACGCGGTTGAATCTGCCCGCGCATCGACCGTGATCCAGTCGGTGGGTTACACGCTTGCGACGCTGGGCCCGCTCGCTGCTGGAGCACTGCGCCAGATCACGGGATCTTGGACGCCGGTCCTGTGCCTGCTCGCCGTTGGCGCGCTCGTGCTTGGAACCATTGGTGTGTTGCTTACGAAAGTGATTGCGCTTCCCGGGGCAACGCGCACGTCCGCATAGACGTCTCCGGGCTCGTGTAGTACGCGCTTCGCGGTTAGCCCGGCATGGGATTGCACGTGAAGTGCGTACTGACGGCAACCTACGCAGCGAGTGCCGCGGTGAGGACCTCGCGTGAGTGGGTCCAGAGCAGCGCGCCACCCGCATCATCAAAGACCGTGCGGGTTGCGCCGGGAATGCGCCCGGTGAGCGTCACACCGAGGTCGGGCGAGTGCGTGCGATCAAGCGGACCAAAGAATACCTGCACGGGGCAGCGGATCTCGGCAAGTTCGAGTCCCCACTCCCGCATTGCGAGCAGCGTGTCACGCACGTAGCCCGCGCCACCATTCGCGAACCCTTCGTCGAGCGAGCGCCGGTACAACGTGTGGAATGGTTCTGCCGTATAGAAATCGCGGTCTTGTGGGTGCGATCCGCCAAGCACCATCTCGAGCATTGCCGAGGCTGAAAAGCTGCGCAAGACCTCGGCAGCCGTATCAGGGGCAGACTGGGCGAGGTCTGCGAGGGCCGTCGCCTCTGGGGGCAGCATGGCGTGGATCTCGGGATGGGCGAGTTCGTCAGCAGGCGACGCAAGCACCAGCCGAGTGACTGCACCGGTCAGCGCGAGCGCAAGTGCGAACACGCTTCCCTGTGAGTTGGCGATCACCGGCAGCGCGGTATCGGGTGTGCCAATGACCGAATCTACGAACGTGCGATAGTCGGCGGCGGTCGAAGCAAGGGTGCGTTCGGGGTCGTTGGCGGAGTCGCCGATCCCTGGGCGATCCATCGTCAGCAGGCGTACGTCAAGCTCAGCAAGCACGGTGGGATCAATATGCATTGAGCGTCCGGTTGCCGCGCCCGCGATGAAGAGCACTGGCTGGCCAGTCAGGGGGCCGAAGCTCGATCCAGAGATCACTCGACCGTCAGGTGTGGTCGTCTGGTGAGTCTGTGTAGGGGTCATGGTTTCTATCCTAAAGAGGGTGTTGAAGAGGACGAGCGCTCACGCGATCTGCATGAGAATCGCGATGAGTACAGCGATGAGGAGTGCGATGTATCCCCACGCGTGCACGCGGTCGGGAATGCGTGGTGGACGCCTGCGCCAGAGCACCACGACGGGAACCGAGCCAATCAAGAGCAGAGCGGCTGCGCCGAGATCCACTGTTCCGATGAGCCAGATGCCTGCGGTCTCTGGGCTCGGGCCCGAACCTGAGGCGAGAAGAAATACTGCACCTGCTGGTACCGCAACGCACAGTGTCAGCGGGTTTGCGAGTGCTGCGGCGATGCGCATCGGCAGACCTGACCGCCGCAGGAGTGGGACGGTCATCACACTGCCACCCACCCCGAGAAACGCAGCGAGTGCACCGATGGGAAGTCCGAGGGCTGGGCGGATCACAAACTCGGTTTCGGGCTTTGGTGTGAGCGTGCGTGTGTTGGCTGGGCGCAAGAAGCCTGGTCGAATCACTGCGTCGAGAATGGTGACACCGAGGTAGACCGCGAAGCCGATGGTGATTGCTTGCTCGGGGGCGTGTGTTGCCGCGATTGCGCCGACCGCCCCGCCAACGGCAAGCAGGATGAGAAGTGGGGTCGTGCCGTGAAGTCGGCACAGAATCTCACGCGGTGTCGCAATTGTCGCGATGCACGCGTTGACCACCATGACCACGGCTGAGGTGGCGACGGCAATGGTTGCGGCGGTCGGCCCTGCCGCGGCGCTCACCCAGAGAATGACGGGGACAGTCACAAAGCCGCCACCGAACCCAAACAGGACGGTCGTTGCGCCGGTAAATATGCCAATACAGATCAGTAATACGATGCTCACTGTCCCTAGTCCAGCAGGGAACAGGTTGGCTGACAATCGAATGTCAGTGTGATTATTACGAGTTTCAGCCTACAGTGGTCATGTGCGCAATATTTCACTTGCCGAGGTTGATGCACACGACCAGATCGTGCTGCCCATCGCGACTGACTACCCGCCTGGCTATCTGCTTGATTGGCACGAGCACCGTCGTGCACAGCTCTTGTATGCCGCAACTGGGACGATGCTTGTTGAGACCGCTGACGGTGCCTGGACCGTGCCGGGGGAACGAGCGGTGCTCATTCCGCCGCGAACTCCGCACCGTGTGCGCATGCTCGACGTGCAAACGAACAGCTTGTACATCGAACCTGAAGCCGTACCGTGGTGGCCGGAACGCTGCCGCGCAGTTGAGCTGACGCCGCTTCTCCGAGAGCTCTTGCAAGCGGCAGCAGACCTCAGACTTGAACAGGTAGGACAGACCGCAGGCGCAGACGACGAAACGCGTCGAGCCCACGCGTTGCTGGAACTCATTCTGATCGAACTTGAGCAAGTGCGAGAGGTGCCGCTACAGCTCCCTCTGCCGGTGGATCCGCGCCTTGCCGATCTGTGCCGCGCATACTCCACAAGCCCTGACTTGACGGTCGACAATGTGAGTTGGGCGGCTGCCGCAGGTATGAGTGAGCGTGCGTTCACGCGCGAGTTCCGTCAGGCCACGGGAATGAGTCCGGCGGCTTGGCGTGGTCGTGCTCGGCTGCTCGCGGCCATACCGATTCTTGCGCACCAAAGTGTCACCGAAGTATCGGCGCTGCTCGGGTACGCGTCACCGGCATCGTTTTCGTATGCGTTCACCCGTGCGCTCGGGGTCACACCTTCGTCGTTGCGCGACGAATGACACAGAAACGACACTGGGTGCGCGCCTCGCCATGGATAATGAAGTCAGCAAAAGTGCTGATTGAAGGAACCAGACAACATGAAGAATGACGCGTCGACAACTGCAATTCGCAGGGCGAATACTGCTGACCTGGATGAGATGACTCGAATCCTCACCTCGGCGTTCCTCGACGATCCAGTATGGGGACCGTCATTCCCGGATCGCGCAACACGGCCGCAGGTTGCCAGCCAGTACTGGCGGTTCATGGTCGGAGAAGCCCTGCGGTTCCCTGAGGCACGAGTGCTTGATGCAGTTGGTGCTCCCTCAGCGAGCGATGAGCCTGACGCCGAGATGGCACGTCTCCGAGCAGTGTCTGTGTGGTACCCACCTGGTGCAGACGAACTTTCGGACGAGGCACACCCCGCTTATGACGCCTTGGTCGCGAAGCTCCTTGGTCCAGAAGCAGCCGCTGCATTAGACCGAGCTGGCGCCCAGTTTGCCGAGGCGCGGCCAAGCACTCCGCATGCCTACCTCACCCTGCTTGGGGTGGCACCTGAGGCTCGTGGCGGCGGACACGGCATGGCACTGCTTCGCGCAGCACTTGCGGAGTACGACGCTGCAGGGATCCCAACGTACTTGGAATCTTCGAACCCGGTGAATGACCTGCGGTACGAGAAGCTCGGATACCGCGTGCATGCTGTCGTTGAGCTTGAGAGCGGCGCACGCGTCAATACGTATTTGAGAGAACCGGGTAACTAGTAAAGCCTCGGGTCTTCGCTCGCGTCTGCATAGGCTACTGGGCAGCCCTGCTCGACAGCGTCAGCAACAAACTCGTAGTGCCACAGCTCGTTCGAGTAGGTCTGGCAGAGGCCGTAGTCTGAGCCGAACTGTGCGAGCCAATCTGTTGCCGTGAGTGGGCCGATGTCAACTGCCTTCCCCTGCACATGCATCGAGGTCGGCGGAGCAACCCAACGGGCAGCTTCGGCTTCTGAGCCATACTGGTCGACAGCTTCAGCAAAGAGACGCTCTTGCTCTTCGACCGTGCGCCAGCCGCTGTTTACTTCGAAGTAGACGTCTGAACCCGCTGCATCGTGAGCCGCGGCTTCAAGAGCTTGGCGCAGTTCGGGGTCGAGATTGCTGACCATCGGGTCGTCGCTATTGATGATTGCTGAACCTGTGCTCTCCTCTGCAGGTTCCAAGTCAGCAACTGCCAACTCGCTTTCAGAAGGGGCAACTTCGCCGCGGACGAAGAGAGATTGCTGCATCCCCGCAATTGCAAAGATCACTGTGGTGACCAAAACGGTAGCGAGGATCAGGGCGATGAGTAAGCCTCGTCGACGGTTCGTGCGGTCTGCTGGGAGCCAAGTTTCACGGTATTGCTTTGGTCGGGTATTCATATGAGTCTCCATCGATTAGCCGTTCAGAGCAGCGGTTGGTGGGGTGCGTGAGGCGCGCACAGCCGGGTACAGCCCAGCCAGAGCGCCAACGACAAGGGTTGCCACCGCCGCGATGAGCAACACATTTCCGGGCACTGTTGGTGTCCATCCGTTCCACGCGGCAACCCCAAAAGTCACGAGCACGCCGATAGTGATGCCTGCGGCGCCACCCAGCCCTGAGAGCACCAATGCCTCACACACAAACTGCAGCTGGACGTGACGTCTCGTAGCCCCGAGTGCACGGCGCAGCCCGATCTCACGGCGACGTTCGATCACCGAGATGATCATTGTGTTCGCGATACCGATTGCACCAACGAGGAGTGAGATCGAGCCAAGGCCGAGCATCATGCTGGTGAACACCTCGTCGGCCGCCGCTGCGGCTGCAAGCGCATCAGAGGGGCGCGACATCGCAATTGCGCCAGGCTGGTCTGGCCTGATTGCTGCAGGAGCAAGGTTTCGTACCTGCTCAATGTGCGTCTCGCCGATTCGTAGGTAGAGCTTGCTCGGGTGCCCGGAGAAGCCCAACTGTGACTGCGCGAATGCTGTGCCAACAAGGGCCGCACTATCGAGTTCGGGTGCCAGCGCGACCGGTTCGAGAATGCCGATGACTCTGACATTCATATCTCCCAGCCAGACATCCACATTGGGGGAGGTGACACCGAGCCGTTCAGCTGTTGTAGCGCCAAGAACGGTGCTTGGTTGTGCGATGGAAGTTTCGCTCAGCCAAGTGCCCTGCGCCAGCTCCGCTGCCACCACTTTTTGAAGCTCTGTGCCCGCTGCAGTCACTGTAATACCACCGTTGTGCGACGGATCAACGTGCAGGCTGCGATACACCGAGACTTCGGGAAGGTTCGCAATCGCTGCAGAACCTTGAGTACCGTCGAGACGGTCAAGTCGGCCCTGTGCACGCTCCGGCAGCAAGCTATCGTCACCGCTCATACTCTGACTCGCCTCAATGGTGAAGAGATTGGTGCCGAGCTCGGCAAGTGTGGCCTGCAGTTTTGCTTGACTGGAGGCCGAGATTCCCAGAACCGCCACCATGGCTGCGACCCCAATTGCGACGCCGAGCGCAGAAAGCGCGGTGCGAACAGGCTTCGCCCTGAGACCGACGAGACCGAGCCGCAGCATGTCGGACGGCAATAGCGTTGAGCGCGTCATACTGATCCACCGCCCTGCACATCTGAAATAAGGTTGCCATCTGAGATGGTGATGCGTCGGGGAAGCCGCTCAGCGAGCACCGGGTCGTGCGTGATCATGAGCACGCTCGTGCCATCAGCATTGAGCTCACGAAGCAGCGCCACGATGGTGTCGCTTGACCGCGAATCAAGGTTTCCGGTTGGCTCGTCGGCTAAGAGCACGGGCGGATCGCCCACGACAGCACGTGCGATCGCTACGCGCTGGCGCTCGCCGCCAGACATCTCATTTGGACGGTGTGAAACCCGGTGGCCGAGGCCGACCTTTGTGAGCGCAATCCTGGCTCGTTCCTCACGTGCAGCCTTTGAGATTCCTGAATACAGCAGGCCATCCGCGACGTTGCCCAACGCGCTCACCCCTTCACGAAGGTGAAACTGTTGGAAGACGAAGCCAACGCCGTCGGCGCGCAGCGCCGAAAGCTCATTGTCGTTCAGCGCGCCGGTATCGATGCCGTTGATCTCGACTGTGCCGCTGCTTGGGCGGTCGAGGGTGCCGAGAATGTTGAGCAGTGTCGACTTTCCTGATCCGCTGGTTCCGACGATGGCAACGAACTCACCGCGCTGCACATCGAAGGTGATGCGCGACAGCGCAGTGACCGGAGGCGTGCCGTAGGTTTTGGTGACGTCGGTCACACGAATGACGCTGTTCATCGTGCTGGTACCGTCACTTCCAAGCCTGCCTTGATGTTCTTGCCAGAGATTTCGACCCTGTCAGCGGCGAACGTGCCAAGCTCAACCGGCAGAAGCGTGCGTTCTGCGTCCGCAGATTTGCGGGGCAGTTCTACCGCGAACTTGCCCTCAGCGACGGGCACGAGCGCATCGACAGAGACGCTCAAAACGTCTTCACGCACCACATTCTCGAAGTGCGCCGTGACCGAAATCTTGGTGAGTTGGCCGAGGGAGGCCTGATCGGTGAGCGCGATGCTGATGGGCACGACGATGCTCTTGTTGTTGTCTTGAGTGCGTTCGGTCGGGCTGCCAACGCCTGCGATCGTGCCGGTCGTTGAGGTGCCGTTCGGAAGGTCAATGGTGACCGGAGCGTCTGCGACCGCAATTTCTGCGTTTTTCATCGGAACATCCGCGGTCACTACCTTGCTCGGACTCGTGATACCAAACAGTTTTGTGCCAGGAGCCACGGAGCTACCGATGCCAAGCTCGATACTGTCGATCCGAATTTCCCCGCTCGTGAAAACGATTGAGCTTCTACTGAGCGAGTAATCGGGTTCTAGACCGAGGTCGTCTTTCCAGTCATACACTGCCTCGCGAGTGCGCCAGTCGTAGTGCCCGTCGGCCTCACCATCGAGGTACCCGAGTGCACCGAGATTTTGCTGCAACTGCATCACATCGTCACCGTGTTCCATGCCAGGCAAAAAGTCACGCCAAGCAGGCATCGTGCCGGCCATCAAGAACACCGGTTGCTCGTCAGCGCGGTAGAGGATGTCGCCCGCACGCAACACCGTGCCTGCCTGGGGCACATAGGTGAGCGTGCCGGTTGTCGTCGCTTGCAGGCTGCTGGGGGCCGCGAAATCTAGCGTGCCTGGCACGGTGACCTCGGCCTTCAGCGAGCCAGATTCGACGGCCTCGGTGCTGGTCTTGGTGGGTGGTTGCACCACAGCTTCACTGGGTGCGGTGAAGCTCGTGTAGGCGAAGGCCCCGCCGCCGACAAGCGCGAGCGCGCCGGCGATGCTCAGCGAAATGATGAGCGCCTGCCTGGGCCGCTGATGAGTGCTCGGTGCTACTGAGTGATCTGGGTCAGAAGTGGTGTCGTTGTGCAATGCAGTTGGCTTTCTCAAGGGGCCTTGGCCAGGGGCGAACCCCCGGCGACGGCGTGATGTTTAGCTGGTGAGATCGCAGGCGGCGAGGTCTTCTTCGGTCACGCTCTCTGGGATGGAGAGGGCGTCGCCCTGCTTCGGGTCGGTCACCTCGTTGCCGCGCTCACGAAGACACGAGATGAAGGCGCGCTGCTGCTTTTCGTACTCCGGACTGCCCGGCTTGATCGCAGGGGTGGGCGGATCACCAAGCTCCTGCATGCACACCGAAGCTGCCTCGCGAATCTCAGGGGAGTCCTCGGTGATTCCTTCGCCTGGGCGCGGATCCTTCACATCAAAACCCTTGTCTCGCAGGCAGCCAGCGAGACTCAGATCGTACTTGTCGCGCTCGGCACTGAAATTGTCTTCGGTGACGGTGGGGGATCCGCCGCTGTCGGTTGCGCCTTCGGGAGTCTGACCGGAAGCAGCGCTGCACGCTGGCAATCCGATGAGGAGTACGGCTGCGCCAAGTGCAAGCGTGAGACGTTTCGTCAGGGGGTTCATGGATGGTCCTCTCGTAGGAAGTGCACCGCAACTGCGGCTGTATCCATTCGAGCAAAATGGCCGTTTCGGCAGCGTAACCAGACATCGTTATGTTTCGCTTATGCAGCGCTTTAGGTTTTCGAAACATGCGTCGGCGTAACGTGGTCAACATGAGAGTGCTAATCGTTGAAGACGAGGAACTGCTCGCGGAAAGTGTGCGCGACGGTCTGAACTATGAAGCCATCACCGCAGACATTGCGCCAACTGGCGAGCTTGCGCTGGAACTCATGACAATTAATGAGTACGACGCGGTCGTGCTTGATCGTGATCTGCCAGGCATCTCAGGTGACGAGGTGGCGCGCCAGATCATCGCTGAAGGTATGAATGTGCCGATCTTGATGCTGACCGCGGCACGCAGCCTTGCGGCGAAGGAACTTGGGTTTGAGAGTGGCGCAGATGACTATCTCACCAAGCCGTTTGAACGTCGAGAACTCGTGCTGCGCCTGCGGGCATTGCACCGGCGTCGCAGCTCGAAACGTGACACCGTGCAAGAAATTGCGGGAATCAAACTCGATACGTTTCGTCGCGAGGTGTACCGCGACGGTAGGTACATCTCGCTCACGAAGAAACAGTTCGCTGTGCTTGCAATCTTGGTTGAAGCGCAGGGCGGTGTGGTGAGTGCAGAAGAGCTTCTCGAAAAGGCGTGGGATATGAACACAGATCCGTTCACCAACGCGGTGCGTGTGACCCTCTCCGGTCTGCGAAAGCGACTTGGCGAACCCTGGGTCATCTCGACTGTCGCTGGGGTCGGCTATCGCATTGAAGCTGGACCACGCACCGCCGAATCTGCTGGGCCAGCTACCGAAGCAGCTACCGAAATGGGCACAGCATGACCGCACGGGGCCACGAGACGGCTCTTGCCGGGCAGACGACACGTGCGCGAGGAATGAGCACAAAAGTTCAGCTGTCGCTCGTGTTTACCGGAATTCTGGTGGTGAGCTGCGCACTCGTGCTGTTCATCGTGTGGGCGTTTCTCATTCGCTACATTCCCAACGAAGCGATGTACACCTGGGATGGCAACAATTTTGTGCCAACGCGTCGTGACGTGCTGCGCGAATTCGTGCCGCGTGTGACCGTGGCGGTCGCAGTGCTCGTTGGCATTGGTCTGCTTGTTGCGTGGTTTGCATCGTTCCGTTTGCTTGCGCCGCTCTCGAACATGAAAACGGTGGCAGAACAGGTGCGCGGGGGAGATCTGTCGCGCAGGGTGAACCTGACCGGCTCCGAAAATGAGATGACGGTACTGGCTGATTCGTTTGACACGATGCTTGACCGGCTTGAATCGCTGTTGCATTCGCAACAGGCCTTTGTCGCGAATGCCTCGCACGAGCTTCGAACGCCCTTGGCAGCGACCCGTGCGCTGCTCGAGAATGCGAAGTCTGCGGATGCCGGTGCAGACCCTGACTTGATCGACAAACTCACCGGCGTGAACGAGCGGGCAATTGCCCTTGTCGATGCGTTGTTGTTGCTGCATGAAGTTGAGTTCACCGAGATTGAGCGACGCGTGAGTGACCTCTCACTGGTGGTCGAAGAATCGGTCGAAGAACTGATTCCGCTCGCTTCGAAACGTGGCGTCGAAGTCCGTCTTGACGTGGACAGCGTGATGGTGCTGGCCTCCGAGCCGCTCGTGCACCAGCTCGTCAGCAACCTCGTGCAGAACGCGATCGTGCATAACGTCGCCGTGGGTGGGGTGCTCGATGTGACGCTCACCCGCGAGGCTGACTCGGCCGTTCTGGTGGTCGAAAATACGGGAGCCGAACTCGATGCCGAATTTGTGGCACAGACCCGTGAATTGTTTGTACGCCGAGGTGAACGAGTGCGAGCGCAGGGGAGCGATCACGCTGGTCTTGGTCTCGGTCTGGCAATTGCGGAGCGTATTGCCGCCTCGCAGGAAGCACATCTCGACTTGCGGCCGCGAGCCGGGGGCGGACTCCGTGCAGTGGTCACCTTTGCGGTTGTTGACCAGCTTGCGTAACTGGCTTGGCATAGGATCGGCTGCACAGGCCGAGCAGCGGTTGTGACTCGGCCAGGAGCCAATTCACCCCGAAATGAGGGGCTACACCGCACAAAGGAGAGACCACATGTCAGTACTCATCGTCGGCGCAAGTCGTGGGCTCGGGCGCGCGCTTCGAGACGGCTTGATCGCCGCTGGTCACGACGTTATCGGGGTCTCAAGATCGGTTCCGACTGACCTCGCAGATGATGGGGCGTGGATCGCGGCTGACCTTTCAGATCCGCGAGACGCTGCGGAGCGGATCGCAGCCGAAGCACCGGACTCGGTCGATACCGTGATCTACAACACCGGTATCTGGGAGCGCACCGCGTTCACTGAAGACTACGACTTTCTCGCTGGCACTGCCGCCGAGATCGAAACACTTGTCGCCACGAATATCACCTCGGCGCTGCTCGTGATGCGCGGGCTGCTGCCGACGCTCCTGACTCACGAGCGGCCGCGGATCATTCTCACCGGTTCAACCTCGGCCCTGCCACGCAGCGGTCGGCCTGAAGTTGCTTTCGGTGCATCGAAGTTTGCGCTCAACGGCATCGCCGATGCGCTTCGTGAGGGATACCGAGACCGAAACCTTGCGGTTTCAACGCTGCAACTCGGGTACCTGAACACTGAAGACTCGCTTGCGGTGCCTGTCGCCGATGCGGCAGCGCGAGGCGATGGCGAACTCATCCCCGTTCACGACGTCGTGCGGGTGGTCGAAATGATGCTGGAACTCTCGCCAGCCACATTCGTACGTGACATAACGCTCCCCGCACTCCGTGATGAACGTTTCTAACGTGCGGTGTTGATCCGCCGGTAAATTGAGCCGCGGCGGGATTGCGCCGTACCTACAACGCAGAAAGCGCGACATGCATTACGCCGGTCAACAGCGATACTCACATCAGAACCCCAATATGTGGTGGTTCATTTTGGCGGCCGCGAACGGTGGCGCGCTGCTCTTCCTCATCATGCTCGTTGCCACGCAGATGAGCGGGCTGCGTATGCAGAGTTTTCTCGTCGGGGTGATCGTCTGGACCGTGACGAATGCCGTGCTGGTTCCCATTGCGATCACGCAGATGCGCAAGCAACTTGTCATCGACTTCGACCGGGGCGTGATCGCGGTGAATGGAATTGCGTACCCAGCGACTGAGTTTCTGCGCGCGGTTGAAGTTGCTCGCTACTACCCGGGTCAGGCCCGCATGATTGTGCTCGTGTATCAGCGCGGTGCTGTGGAAGTGCAGATCGACGGGTTCGCACAAAGCCCAGCGTTGCGCGAGCGAAATGAGGCGCTGCTGCATTTCGTGTACCGATGGTTGCCGATACCCGAGCAGTACCGGTCGCGTATTGAGACCGGGCCGATGCGCGTGCAAGACCTGGTGGGACGGCAAGAAATTCTTGCGCTGCTCCGCGGCGTTTGAGCGGTCTACAGTTCCCGTTGCATGCGGTAGTTAGTGAGCGTCACACCGGCTCGCACCGGATGCTGTTCGCGCACAAGCGTGAGCCCGCGGTGTTCACAGAGCGCACGAGCGGTGATGCTCGCATCTATGGTGAGCGAGGTTGCGCCCTGGCTGCGGGCGCGGCTTTCAGCTTCGAGTAACAAGGCAGACCCCACTCCGCGGCTGGCGTAGCCGGGGTCAACAAACAGCATGTCGATGTAGCCGGTCGCTGAGACATCTGAGAACCCGATGACCTGGTCGTCGCAGGTTACGACGAATGATCCGCGCCCCTGCATCGCAGCATCCCACTCGGCGAGATCGAGGGGGAGCGTGCGCACCCACGCCGCGATCTGCACTGAGGTGTAGTCGCGCGCGGCGGTCGTCGTGATCGCAGAAAGACAGAGCGCATGGGTTGCGGCCGCGTCGGATGGCTCATACGCGCGAACCGCCAGTGGGCGTTCACGATGCTCAGTGAGGTCGTTCGCGTATCGTGTGACGGCGCCGGAATACATTGGGAGTGACGTGGCCAGCGCTGTGAGTGCGGTGCGCAGGGCTGCGTCTGCGTCGCCAGCCGCGTGGAGCGCGAGGGCGAGAAACGCTTGGCCGGCGTCTCCGGTGAGGTGGTGTCGCGGGGTGCTACGCAGTACGCGGATCGCGTCATGCGCGCGACCGACGTTACGCAATGAGCTTCCGAGCTGAATTACCGCCTGCGGAAGTCGGTCGCCCGACAGCCCTGCCGCGAGGGCAGCTTCATAGAGCGGGATCGCCTGCTCTTCCATCCCCAAGAAGTCGTGCACCGATGCCCACTCGTACTTCGCATCGGGGTCGCCCGCTGGACGTTCATTGACAAGTTTGCGCATCGTGGCGAGCGTGGCAGCCGGGTCCGTCTCATCGGCCTGCGCCCAGAAGGTGTCGACGCGTGCGTTCCAGTCAGCAGTCATGCAGCCAGCATGGCAGATCGCACGTTTGTTAACGATGCGTCAGGAGTACTTCGCAAGGGAAATAGCGTGGTGCTCTGGCATTCCAGTTTGCGATGAATCACGAAGTCGTACCGTACGCGGGCCACCGTCTGACGAGAAGATTACAGCTAAGCGTATAAATAAAATACCCATAGCCAATCTAGATCTTTCATATTAGTGTGAGACCAAGTTCATCAGAAATATAAGCAAAGGCGCTATTTCTGAGCTCTGTTTTCCACCTACAGGAAGTACCGGATTCGTCAGGGGGTAAGGAATTTGAATTCCCCTTTTACGAGCCATCGCATCGTGAGCTGTTATCGGCTGTTTCTTGTGAACAGTCGACTTCTTCGTGAAGCTTCAGCTGAAACTCATGCGGTCCATTCGGCGATCGATCGTCACGTGACCCGAAGTTCATTCATTTCGTCAGATACATGACTTTGAGAGGACAATCATGTCTGAACGTTACCGTGCCGCTGTAGAACAGAATGCTGCAGCACAATTCGAGATCAACCCTGTGTTCACGCGACCAGGTGAAGCAACCAGTCTCTCGAAATTCGAGATTCCCACAGGGATGATGGACCCTGACACTGCCTACCAGATCGTGCATGACTCAGCGATGCTTGATGGAAACTCGCGATTGAATCTTGCGACCTTCGTATCGACCTGGATGGATGACAACGCACAGAAGTTGCATCTCCAGGCGGCTGATAAGAACATGATCGACAAAGATGAGTATCCTGCGACCGCGGAAATTGAAGATCGCTGCTGGCGCATGCTTGCCGATCTGTGGAATGTCCCGGAGAAGAACGACACCATCGGAACCTCAACTATTGGTTCGTCTGAAGCCTGCATGCTCGGCGGACTCGCGCTCAAACGTCTATGGCAAGAGCGCCGAAAGAGCGAGGGTAAAGCGACAGACAAGCCAAATCTTGTGCTCTCTGCTGGGGTGCAAGTCGTCTGGGAGAAGTTCTGCAACTACTGGGATGTTGAGGCACGATATGTTCCCGTCACTGAGGACCACTTGGTGCTCGACGGGTTTGAACTCGAAAAGTACGTCGATGAGAACACCATCGGCGTTGTAGCAATTCTCGGTCAGACCTATACCGGGCTCTACGAACCAGTCAAAGAGATCGCTGCGAAGCTTGATGAAATACAAGCGCAGACAGGTGTGGACGTCAAGATCCATGTTGATGGCGCCTCAGGTGCAATGGTTGCGCCATTCTGCCAGCCAGAGCTTGAGTGGGACTTCCGAATTGCCCGTGTGAATTCAATTAGTACATCGGGTCACAAGTATGGCCTTGTCTATCCCGGTGTTGGTTGGGTTGTCTGGCGAAACAAAGCAGTTTGCCCCGAGAGCTTGATCTTCCATGTCAGTTACCTCGGCGGAGACATGCCGACCCTCGCCCTCAACTTCTCGCGACCGGGCTCTCAGGTGCTTTTGCAGTACTACCAGTTCCTACGTCTCGGACGCGAGGGGTACCGTGCGGTCCAACAGGGGTCCATCGACGTAGCGACGTTCCTCTCCTCGGCGATCGCAAAGATGCCAGACTTCGAGCTCATCAGTAAGGGCGACACTATCCCTGTGTTTGCGTGGAAGCTGAAACCGGGCGAACGAAACTGGGACCTGTATGACCTCGCAGACCGACTTCGGATGCGTGGCTGGCTTGTTCCCGCTTACCCGATGCCAGATGACATCTCTGATGTGGTTGTTCAGCGAATCGTTGTGCGAGCTGACCTGAGTAAAGATCTTGCCGGGTACCTGCTCACTGCGATCCGCGAAGAAGTTGCGTTCCTGACCAGCCTGACAACTCCGCTTCCAAGAGAAGCGAAGAAACAGAGCTTTGCGCACTAGAACGGACACCCGATGGGGCGAGGTAACTGTAACGCCAGTGCCCCATCGGCTTCATCCTTCTTCTCTGGAGCACGTATGAATGAGTCATCAACGAGGCGGCATCACGCCGGCTTCCTCGTACCAGATATCTCGAAGCAGAGCTGGTACTTTATCGTCGGTGGATCCCTGTTCGCGATTGGATCCGCTGCATCGATCTGGGGGTTCGCCGGTGCGAATTTCACCAACTGGGTGTGCTTTGTTGGTGCATGGTTCTTTACCACAGCAGGGTTGTTTCAGCTCACGTTAAGCGGTGATGCGACGACCACAGCAAGTTCTGGGCAAGGCAAAGCGCTCCGGGCAGAATGGCTTGCTGCTGCAACGCAAACATTCGGCACGTTGCTGTTCAACGTCAGTACGACGTCAGCCCTGACTGCTGCCTCTGTTGACGCCGAAAAGCGATTCATCTGGAACCCAGATGCTGGTGGATCAGTTGCATTCCTCGTGAGCGCCTTCTTCGTGTATGTCGCCTTCTACCGTGCACAAAACAGTTTGTGGGAACCAAAGAATCCAGGCTGGTGGGGTGCACACGTCAACATGCTCGGGTGCATCGCCTTTGCGTTCTCTGCGGTTGGGGCGTTCATTCTGGATGACGGTGCGGCAAAAGACGCGTCTCTTGCAAACTGGGGCACCTTTATCGGCGCGATCTGTTTCGTGCTTGCTTCAGCAGTTGCATTGCCTGGAATGCCTTGGAACCGCCAACCAGCTCATCCGTAACGAGTATGTAGACATTTCATTTGCTTGTGCGAAAACCTTCGCACTGTCACCTGCATTCGAAATCGAAATTGAAATTGAACCTGTCTGACTTTGTATACATGCAGACAACAAATGAGTAAGGGAAAAGGTACACACTATGTGCACACGAGTTGTATGGCCCGACGCCAATGGAACGGTAATTGTCGGGCGAAACATGGATTTCCATATGGACCTATTAACGAACTTGTGGAAGATGCCTCGCGGGATCAAACGGACGGACGGTGTCAATGGTGACCTGACATGGACCTCGCAGTACGGAAGTGTCATTGCCACCGCGTTTGATCTGATTGCTACTGACGGCATGAACGAGGAAGGCTTTGCCGGACACGTCCTCTGGCTCGCGGAGTCCGACTACGGCAAGCCTCAGGACACCGACGTTCAGCTCAGCCAGGCTGTCTGGCTGCAGTACTACCTCGATAACTTTGCGACCGTCGCGGAAGCGGTTGAGTGGACAAACCGCACGGGCGTGCAAGTTGCGCAGCTGTTCGATCCAACTGGGCACCTGGTGCCCACACTGCACCTTGCCCTGAACGATGCGACGGGCGATTCGGCAATTATTGAATACATCGGCGGAAAGCCGAAGGTATACCACAGCCGTGAGTACACGGTGATGACCAATTCGCCCACTTACGACAAGCAGCTTGAACTCGTCAAAGAGATTTCTGGGTTGGGTGGAACCAAGCCCTTGCCAGGGTCAACGCTCGCGAGTGACCGTTTCGCTCGGGCATCGTATTACGTGAAGCATCAGGTGCAGCCAAAGACCCAATTGCAGGCGATGGCCGCAATGTTTAGCATCATCAGGAATGCGGCACAGCCTTTCCGTACGCCCGAGCCGGGGAAGCCCGATGCATCGCAGACCATTTGGCAAGTCGTTGCTGACATGACGAACAAGCGATACGCGTTTGAATCAACCACGCGTCCCAACATTGTGTGGGTTGACTTCGAGAAGATGAGTTTCGCTGAGGGAACTGAAGTACTCAAACTTGACCTCATTGGCAAGCTTGCGCTCGAAGGTGGCTTGGCCGGCGACGTCAGTCACAAGTTCCACAGCCCTGGTGAACTCGGGCTTGGGTTCTCCCAGGTTGGCCTTGAGGCACTTGAGTTCGTTGCGAAGAAGCAGGACGAATTCGCTGAGATTTCCAAGGCCGTGAAGGCCGTGAAAGCGCTTGGCCACGGTAAATAGCAATTTCGTTGTGAGCCGGGGTAGGGAGATCATGTGGCCCGCCCCGGCTTCACGCGCAGGCCGGACTCTGTAGCGCCGTGCTGAGCGAATAGTTGAGGAAGTAGCGGAAACCAATGCGTACATCGATTCAACCGTTGAGGTATGACAATGAATAACGCGCTCAAAGTGTATGTACGCGATCTGCGACGGTTTGCCCGCGTGCCTCAGGCGATCGTGATCTTGGTCGGCATCATCATCATTCCCTCGCTCTATGCATGGCTCAACATCGTCGCATTTTGGAACCCCTATGGTGACACCAAAGCTGTCAACGTTGCAGTTGTGAACTTAGACGCTGGCGACTCTTCCGCACTCACGGGCGACCTGAACGTCGGCGACCAAGTCGTCGCCCAGCTGAAAGCGAATGACCAGCTGGGGTGGCAGTTCATGGAAAAAGAAGCTGCAATGCACGCTGTGAAATCGGGAGATTCGTACGCAGCAATCGTCATACCCAAGCATTTCACGAGTGACCTGCTCAGTATGACAACGGGTGATTTCACCCGTCCCGAACTCGAGTACTACGTAAACGAGAAGGCAAACGCAATCGCACCGAAAATTACCGAGGTGGGTGCGACTACCGTCCAAACTCAAATCAACTCGACTTTTGTGTCGACGGTTTCTGAAACGCTGATCACGGCGCTTGAGAAAGCGGGTGTGGAAATCGATGGTCACATCGCGACTGCGCAAGACAAATCCTTGAATGGGCTTGGCAAGGTAATGACACAGATTGCGGCGGCGAAGAAAACTATTTCCGATATCGGTGTGACGCTTTCTGCTGGAGAATCTGCGCTCGACGATGTTCGGTCTTCACTGCAGGAAGCTCAAAACGCAATCGACAGCACACAGTCAGTTATCGGCGAGGTGGAAGCCTTAGTCACTGACGTGCAAACGGGGCTTGTCTCGTTTACCGGGTCGATGACAAGTGCCGCGACCACTGGGTCGGCACAGCTGGCACAGATCTCAACAAAATTGAATCAGCGAGTGGCAGCCGCGACCGCTGGCATGGAGCAAGCGGGGGCTGTCATCTCAACTGCGGTCGGGGACGCCGCTGCTGTTGTAGATGCCAACGGGCGTGTACTGGCGGAGCTCCAAGACGTGCTTGCTACGCTTTCGCCCGGTGACCCTCAGTTCCAAGAGATCACGGACGCTATCGCTGAACTCCAAGCTCGGAATGCTGAGGACCAGCAGTTGCTCAGCAATCTTGAGACCATTAACGCTGACGTAGCGAATACGAACTCAGCGATGCGGGCATCGGCGCAGGCGATGAACGCCGCACTGGACAATACGGTCCAGACAGCTGGGGCGGTTGGCTCGGCCGTTCAAGAATCGATTCCACAGCTCAATCAAGCGTTGAGCACACTGTCTGCGGCTACGAGCGGAGTTTCGGCCTCCCTTGGGAGCCAGAAAGCGTTGCTGTCGGAAGCTGATCGGCTCGTCGATAATCTTGCAGAGACCTTCAAACAGGCTGGCACATCAATAACAGCGCTGGGAAAGAACCTTGACGGTTTCCAGCAACAGATCGTCGCACTCAGGGCCGATGTTGGCGCACTGCAATCAGCGGAGCTTTGGAAGCAAGCAGAAGCACTCAGCAATCTCGATCCGAAAAAGATCGCGGACTTCATGACCTCGCCCGTGACAGTCAAAGAGAAGATTGTGTTCCCAGTCGCAACCTACGGCTCGGCCATGGCTCCTTTGTTCACAAACCTCTCGCTCTGGATTGCTGCCTTCGTATTGGTTGTCTTGCTCAAGCTTGAAGTCGATACCGAAGGAGTCGAAGGACTCACCGTTCGACAGGCGTATCTCGGGCGCTGGATGCTTATCGCTACGATCAACTTCTTCCAGGCGTTGCTTGTGAGCGTTGGAAACGTCGTTATCGGGGTGCAGATGGCAAGTGCCATTGCATACGTGTGCACGAGCATCTTTGTTGGGTTTGTCTACACCGCAATTATCTACGCCTTGGCCGTATCCTTCGGCTATGTCGGTAAGGGCATAGCGGTGCTGCTCGTCATTATGCAGATTCCAGGTGCATCGGGTATCTACCCCATTCAAATGATGCCGAGTTTCTTCCAAGCGTTGTATCCATTCTTCCCATTCACATACGGGATTGACGCAATGCGAGAAACCATCGGTGGTTTCTATCATGGCGACTATTGGCGCTCGTTTACGGTCCTAGTGTTCTTCGCAATTCTCGCTTTCGCTTTTGGGCTCTTCTTCAGACAGCGACTCGGCAACTTCGCGCGACTCTTCAATAGCAAGCTGACGATGACGGGGCTGTTCCCGAGCGAGAATGTTCAGGTGCTTGGGTCGCATCGCCGCGTCACCCAGCTCGTTCAAGCGCTCACCAACCGGGAAAAGTTCCGTGAACGGACCGTGAAAAAAGCACAATGGTTTGAGGAACGCCACTTGACGTTGCTCAGAGTCTTGGTTCTGATCTGGACCGGAATGACGGTTGTATTGGTTATCGCCGCCTGGATGCTTCCGGAAGCCAGAGCGACCATTCTTGGGTTGTGGGGTCTGGTCTGTCTCGCCGCAATAGGTCTTGTCGTCGTGCTCGAGTACCTGAAACAGAACGTCAGTTTTGCGAAGAAGGTGGGGGATCTCTCCACCCCAGAGCTCAAGAAGAAACTCGCATTTGAAGAAGACGCGACACACTCCGATGCGACGCTTGACGAGCTCAGAGAGCGAGTGTGATTTCGCATGAAGAACATCGTTTCGATCTTTCTCACGGATCTACGTAAGGTCACGCATAACGCCATTGCTATTGTCGTGCTGTTCGGAGTCGTCGTTATCCCATCCTTCTTTGGCTGGTTTAACGTGCTCTCCAGTTGGAATCCATTTGGGAACGTCAAGAATTTGAAAGTTGCAGTCGCGAATACCGACACAGGGTTCGTGAGTGAGCTTTTCCCGATGCCTCTGAACGTCGGCGATCAAGTGCTCTCCAACTTGCGAGGGAACTCAGACCTTGACTGGGTATTCACGTCAAAAGAACAAGCTATCGAGGGCACCAAGTCTGGTGAGTATTACGCAGCCTTGGTGCTCCCAGAAACTTTCAGTCGTGACATGATGACCTTTTTAAGTCCAGGGGCCGAGGCTGCGCATATCGAGTATTACTCGAATGAGAAAACGAATGCGCTCTCACCAAAGATTACGGACGAGGCAGCGACTGAGGTTTCCACAACGATCAACGACACGTTCACTAAGTCGCTCAACGAAGTAGGACTGAGCACCATTTCTGCACTCGCACAGAAGCTTGATTCTCCGGAAGCTCAATCAGCGATCGGTAGGCTCGGCGGTGCAGCGGAGTCTGTCGCGAGCAATCTGAGATCTACCGCAAACACCCTCGACCTGTTCAGCGCACTGTTAGCTTCGAGCCGGAGCCTTGTTGAGAGCGCTGACTCACTCACGAAGACCGCGAGCGGCGTTGTCAATGACAGCGCTGGCGCCATTGGTGAAGGGGTCAGTGCGGCTCACTCCTTGCGGGAGGTGTTGAACGCTTCGACAGGGTCAATCTCATCGGCGCTTTCTGGGACGTCAGCCAGCTATCAAACACTCATCGATCGTGTGGGTCAGCTTGAGAATGCTGTGGGTCAAGAACCCGCTGCTATCTCAGCACTTCTCACCTCATTGTCCGACGACGTTGGTGTTCAGATTACTCAGTATGAGGCGTTCCGTGATGAGCTGCAGAACCAATCAGCGAACGCCACGGATATAGCGCTGAAGCAGGCCCTCGAACGCTCGGTAAGTGAACTGAACGAAGCTATCGAGCGTCAAACACGACTCCAAGAGCGTATTGCCCGCGGCCAGAGCGCCCTTGCGAACGGCGACGCAGAGATTGGCGCGGTTGTCGGGGAGATCCGCAGCGCAGCGAACGAGGCAAAAGACACGCTCGAGCGTGCGCGTTCTTCGTTTGAAGAGGATCTGCGACCGAAACTCGAGCAGCTTGCGAGTACTCTCGACTCGGTGACCGGCTATGTGGATTCGATTGCCGGTCACCTTGCCAATGCGACCCTGACGCTTGAGAACGGATCTGGCACATTGGCCGAGGCACTGACCGAGGCCGAAGCGACGACGACCGCAATCGCAAAAGATATGCGGATCGGGGCGGACCAGAGTTCCGCTCTTGCGGGTGCGTTGGGCAAGGCCGCAGCGACCGGGGACTTCACCGAGGTGAAGGAACTCATTGGTCCGAATTCGGCAGTGCTCGCTGGTGAACTTACGAATCCAGTTGGCTTGAAAGAAATCGCGGTTTTCAAGGTTGATTCTTTTGGCGCTCAGATGGCGCCGTTCTATACCGTTCTTGGACTGTGGGTCGGTGCGCTATTGCTCGCAGTCCTGATCCGCACAGACGTTGATCACGACAGGATCCCAAACGGTGAGCACCCGACAAAAACGCAAGAGTACCTTGGCCGCTTTGGCATTTATGCGGTGTTGTGCCTCGCGCAGAGCTCTCTTGCGTATCTGGGGCTGATGGGTTTTGTCGGCGTAAGACCAGCGCATCCAATGCTCTTGTTGCTCGCTGGGTGGGTGATGTCGCTGGTATTTGCCCTGATTACGTACACGCTTGTGTTGTCGTTTGGTGAGGCGGGTAAAGCAGGAGCGGTGTTCCTGCTCGTCGTGCAAATCTCTGCCGGTGGTGGGGCGTATCCGCTCTCAGTGCTGCCTGAATGGTTCCAGAACATCAGCCCCTGGTTGCCGGTGACGCACGCAACAAATGCAGTTCGATCTGCGATAGCTGGGGTGTATGACGGGGACTATTGGATTTCGCTTGGCCTCCTTGCGCTGTTCATTCTGCCTGCGCTCTTGATTGGGCTCGTGCTTCGACTTCCCGTCCTCAAGATGAACAACAGCTTGGCTCAAGCCCTTGAATCAACGAAACTCATGTGAAAGGAATGCCCGTGCGAGCACTTGTGACGAGTTCGAGAAATACGTTTGCCCTGGACATCATTCGAAAGCTTGGAAGTAGTGGCCACTACGTTGTTGCTGCAGATACCTACCATGGTGCCATAGGTAGCCATTCGAAATACCTGGCGGATCATGTACTGACGGCTTCGCCGCGGTTCGATACTGACAGGTTTATTGAAGACGTGTGTGCGGTCGTACGCGCTCACAATCTTGACATCATCATTCCGACATTTGAGGAAGCTTTTTACCTCGCAGCTCGTCGGGCTGATCTGCCGGCAGGGGTGAGGCTTTTTACCGGGAGCTTTGACAAGCTTGCTCGACTGCATGACAAAGGCAGCTTCCAACGCTTGGCTGAGCAGGCAAGTGTGCCGATCCCAGAGACTGTTCTCGTGGCGAGTGAGGAAGAGCTCCATCGGGCGATTGCACGCTTTCCCAGATTTTTCGCGCGTGCTGTGTTCTCTCGCGGGGGTGTCGGACTTTTAACAAACACCGGTCCGCTTGCGGGGAAAATGAGTGTCGAAGACTGTCATCCGACTATAGATCAACCCTGGATCGTGCAACCTTTTGTTGATGGTCCGATGTTGTGCACCTACAGCATTGTTGTTGACGGTAAGGTCACCGCGCACTGCACCTATAGTGCTCCTGAGCAGTGGGCTCACAGCACGGGCATCGCTTTCCTTGCGGAGGACAGTACGCTGACGCTCGAATATACCGAGAGACTTGTCGGTTGCCTTGACCCCACCTACACCGGACAACTTTCCTTTGATTTCGTCAAACGTGACGGCGGTCTTGACGCAATTGAGTGCAACCCCAGACCGACCAATGGGGTGATCTTGCTCGATACAGACCAGTTTGTGCAAGCCCTGCTTGGGGAGACGGCAGAGCCGATCGTTGTGAAACCCGGGGTAGAGCGCGAGATCAAACTGGCGGTGTTTGCTGATGCATTTGCCGAGCCAGCTCAACATGTAAAAACATCACTGCACGACTTGATTCGGGTGCGTGATGTAGATCAGGGCTGGCATGACTCATTCGCGATGATGTGGGGGCCGGCTGCGTTGATCCATGGAGTTACGATGGCGAAGGGAAAACGCGAAGCGCTGCTGAAAGCGATGGGTGAAGACATCGTGTGGAACGGCGAGGCAATCCAGGGCCAGTCGTCGGAGGACGCGGCAGCGCTCAGACTTGTGCATGAGCAACGCATCTGAGTCACCCGGGTAGGAGCAGGTGATGCTTTCTGCCACGTCGGTAAACGCGCACCTCTAGTCCGTGGACTGGGGGTGCGCGTCATTACCCGTTGGTATCGCGTCATCTGGTGCGTCTGTCACCGTTTCTGCTTGCGCAAGACGAATAACTCCAAATATTGCAATGCCACCTGCGACTGCCATGACCAACAAAGACCACAGAGATGCGCCACTCGCCTCGTGTAGAACCGTGATACCGAGCACGACGGCAATTGCTGGGTCGATGACGGTTAACCCGGCAATCACCACATCAGAGGGGTTGCAGGTGTAAGCGGTCTGTGTGAAGTAGATCGAGAGTGCCGAAGCGATCCCGAGACCAATCAGACAAAAGAGCGTGAGCAGACCGTTCTTATCCACTGAGAAATGGTGATCGTTCAGGAGTGCTTCAACGCGCAGAAGGACAGTTTTGCCAAGTGTTGCCACGAAGGCCGAGAACATTCCGCCAAGGATCACATATAGAAATGGGACACGCTGAGAACCCCACTTGCGTGTGAGGCGGATCGCGCCAGCGATGAGCAAGGCAACACCGAGAGCAACGAGTACTGCAATGAGTTGTGCGTCAGTGATCTTGCTTTGTGAAGTGATCAATGAGGCGATTGTGACGTATGAAGCAACACCGAGCAAAGCGATGAGTACGGCTCGGACGATTGAGACGCTTGGCCGCTTGCCGGAAATTTTCGCATTGATGAAGATTGAGAAGACGAGGGCAAGTACGCCAATCGGCTGTACGAGCATCAGTGGCGCGAAGGCGAGACTTCCCATCTGCAGCACGATTGCTAGGCCGAACATGAGCGTGCCGAGTAGCCACACTCGGGTGCGAATCAGTGACATCGCCATGGACCGGCTGCCTCGGGTCGCAGAAGCCATCTCAACACCTTGGGACTGCCAAATGTTTCCAGCGGAAAGTGACAACGCGGAGACGACTGCAAGTGAGATACCGGCGATCGTGGATTCAACGGACAAGATGCAACCTCTCAAGCAATTTGGTAGAAGAGATGCTTCACCTGATCATATATTGTGATTTTCCAATGATCTATGTTTCCTGCAGCATTCCTCGATGCTGGTGATTGGGCAAAGTGGGGCGGACGGCTGGCTCACCATGCTGAGGTCGAGTGTTGCTTGGTGCGTCGAGTGTAGCCACTTGTCGGCTCGCAGCGAGGAGGAACGGGCCATTTGAGCGAATGTCGATGCGGGCTCGGAACTTCAGTCGTCGTGCTGAAGTGCCAGGTGAATGATCGGATAAGGCCGACCGTCGCCATCGAGCTCGCTGCGACCTACCTGCACGAAACCCTTGCTGAGATAGAACCCGTGAGCGCCAGGGTTCTGCTCATTGACGTCTACCTTGGTGACTGCCTGCTTGGCGAGGACTTCTGCGAGGAGGGCGGATCCGATGCCCTGCCCACGAACAGAATCTGAAACGAAGAGCATCTCCAGGCCATCCTCGTGCACTCCAGCGAACCCGACGGGTCGTCCGTTCAGCTCAGCAACGGTGAGCGTCACGACCGGGAAGTAGTCGGAAGCGAGGTGTGACTCGATCCGCGCGAAATCTGCCTCGTCGAGAAAATCGTGAGTTGCGCGCACCGCACTGCGCCAGATTTCTACGAGTCGCGGGTACTCATCTGAACCGGTAGAGGGGCGAAGCTTTAGGTGTGGTTGACGCACCATGATGACATCGAGGTCTTTCTCACTCTCCGCGACAAAACCGTGCCGTTCGTACAGGCTGCCAGCGCTGCTTCCACGCAGCATGTGGAGGCGGATCGGTGTTGTCCCTGACTCCTCGAGTATGCGTTGGAGGACTTGCGTACCAAGGCCGCGCCCCTGCAGATCTGGGTTGAGATAGAAATTCTCGAGCCATCGGCCCTCAGGCTCGTGGCGCACGGTCACGCACCCGGCAACTTGGTCACCGAGCAAAATGACGCGAGTGTTGGTCTTGTTGAAGGCATTGCGCAAACGCTCGGCAACACGCACAGGATCGAAGCGTCCCAAGCGCTCAAAGTCTGCTCTGAGGACACGAACTCTGAGATCGACGATCCAGTCGAGATCTTCATCGGTGCTCTGACGGAACGAGAATGTCATGACGCAATCGTAATGAGTGATCGGGTCTGCGCGCCATCGATGAATTGCGGGTGTTGCGCGGGGTGCGGAAAGGCTATTCTGACACAGGTGCTCACTACTTAAAATGTGAGCGAATGTGAGCGAATGTGGCTATGCGCTTGGCGCCGAGAGGGAGCCCGGATGTACGTGTCAGAGTCGGCCGATAGTTCTCAACGGGCCGTGCGCGTGCGCGAAGCATTGAGTCTCGCGTTGATGTGCGTCCCGTTGGTCGCAGTGCTTTCGTTCCTTGTCATGAATCCTGGTGCTTTGACAACTGACTTTGCGGTGTTTTTCTCGCAAGACCGTACGCCGCTGCGAAGCGATTCTGGTTGGCTTCTTTCGGGAATTGCGTTGCTCGCAGCAACGCTCTGCGCGGTTGTCGGAGTTGTCGGAACTCAGCAGAAGTGGCAGTACAACAGGCGGTGGCAGCGAGGGATCCTTGGCTCTCTTGCTGCCACCACCGTCAGTGTTTTGCTCAACGCTTGGTCGATGACTCAGGAGATCGAGCTTGGAGCAACACCCAGCGTGGGACTCGCGATGTTTCTCACGATGTGTGCCATGTTGTATGGCGTCCTCTGTGCTGCGATCTCACCCAGCGACCTGATTGACACTTGGTACCCGGATCAGGACGCGCACGAAGAAAGCGAGACGTTGTAACCGTAGCCGCTTTGATGACCCGCGCCTGCGACTAACCTTCCCAGTTCGGCTTCCACCCAAGCGCGGGCGCAACGTGCTTCGCGAACGATTCGAGCACGTGCAGGTTGTACTCGGGGCCGAGCTGATTCGGGATCGTGAGCATGAGCGTATCGGCTGCCATGACTGCTTCATCGGCGAGTAGCTGCTCGATGAGCTTGTCTGGTTCGGCGGCGTACGTCTTGCCGAAGGTCGACCGGTAGCCGTCGATGATGCCGATCTGGTCGCTGCTTTCTTGGCCGCGGATCCCGAAGTACAGATTGTCCTGCTCGTTCATGATCGGGAATACGCTGCGGCTGACCGAGACGCGAGGCGTGCGAGTATGACCAGCCTCCTTGTAGGCGGCGCGGAACAGTTCGATCTGCTCACGCTGTAGCACGTCGAATGATTGACCGGTTGCTTCGGTAAGCAGCGTAGAGCTCATGAGGTTGAGGCCCATGCGCCCAACGTCCTCGGCAGATGCGCGCGAGCCCGCTCCCCACCAGATGCGGTCACGTAGACCGGGGGACTGGGGCTCGATGGCAAGGTAGCCAGGAGGCGCCATACGAGTGTCAGCCTCTACGAGACCTTCGCCGTCGATGGCGCGCAAGAACTCGTCGAACTTCGCACGGGCGAGATCCGCACCACGGGGATCTTCCGCACCCGTGTATCCGAACGTCTCGTACCCGCGAACAGCGGTCTCGGGTGATCCCCGGCTGATGCCGATGGCGATCCGCTGATCCGCGATCAAATCGAGTGCAGCAAGCTCTTCTGCAAGGTACAGCGGGTTCTCGTACCGCATGTCGATGACGCCGGTGCCGACCTCGATGTGCTTGGTGCGCGCTGCCATTGCTGTGAGCAACGGTACGGGCGAGGCGGCCTGCTTTGCGAAGTGGTGCACGCGAACGTACGCACCATTCACGCCGATCTCGTCAGCGCCCTCTGCAAGTTCGATGGTCTGCTTGAGCATGTCTCCGGCCGTGCGCACGCGTGAGCCCTGCACGTTGCCGTAATGCCCGAATGACAGGAAGCCAAATTTCTCCATGCTCAGTGCAACGCCGGTCAACGAGTTATATTCCCGCGCATATGAATATTTGGTTCTCTCTGCCACGCCAAGAATCTCAGGAGTAGGCTTAGGAGTATGAGTGTTGTGATTGATCCCGCTTTCAACCCTGCTCCATCCCTCGAACGCATGACCGGTGTGAGCGTCTCGTCGACGCCAGCCGAAGGTGCTGAAGCTCGCGCGCTGTTCGTGGCTTCTGAGGGCGAGCTTCCCACTGACATTGCTGAGATCGGTCGCGAAGCGCTCGCCGCAGCTGGCTTTACCGGTGCAGCGAACCAGACCATGCTGCTTCCTGGTGCACCCCTGACCGTTCTCGTTGGCACCGGTGCCACCCCGATCGAGAACCCCGCGCAACTGCGTGACGCCGTCGCAGCGTTTGCGCGCGGTGCACGTGAGGCAGGCCGCATCGCTGTTGACCTCACCGGCGTGCTCGCAGAGCGTGACTGGGACGCAGACGTAGCCGTGCAGGCAGCAATCGAGGGCGCGATCCTCGCTCGCTACCGTTTCGATGCGCTGAAGTCCGACGCGAAGACGGTTGTGCTTGATGAGCTCATGATTCAGCTCCTCGAGGAAGATCTTGAGGACGCAGAGTACGGCGTCGAGCGCGGTCTGATCCTCGCCCGCACCGCTGAGCTGGCTCGCGATCTTGGCAACACCCCTCCCCGTCACCTGAGCGCAGAGAAGTTCGGTGAGCTTGTTGCTGCGATCGGCCCTGAGTTTGGCCTTGACGTTGACGTCTACGACCGTGAGCAGATCATGGAGATGGGCCTCGGCGGCCTCCTCGGTGTGAACGCTGGCTCGGTTGAAGAGCCTCGCATGATCAAGCTCAGCTACCGTCCCGCTGATCCCGAGGGTCACCTCGCGCTCATCGGTAAGGGCATCATGTACGACTCGGGCGGAATCAGCCTGAAGCCTTCGAACGCGATGCACGCTGCAATGAAGTTCGACATGATGGGCGCTGGCGCCGTATTCGCGTCGATGACCGCGCTTGCAGACCTCGGCGTCGAAAGTGCTGTTACCGGTTGGCTGATGTGCACCGACAACATGCCGAGTGGCAGCGCGACGAAGCTCGGCGACGTGCTCACGATCCGCGGCGGCAAGACCGTTGAGGTGAAGAACACCGATGCTGAGGGTCGCCTCGTGCTCGCGGACGGCATTGTGCTCGCAACTGAGGACGTAACCGTGAACGAGCGTCGCCCAGACGCAATCGTTGACATTGCGACGCTGACCGGCGCAGCGATGGGTGCCCTCGGTCTTCGCACCGCTGCCATGCTCGCGAACGATGACATTATCGCTGAGCAGCTTGAGGCTGCTGCAGAGTCGACCGATGAGAACATCTGGCGTCTGCCGCTCGACCGTCGCTACCGTGATCAGCTCAAGTCAAACGTCGCTGACATTTCAAACATGGGCGGATCCTACGGCGGCGCGATCCTCGCAGGCCTCTTCCTCGACGACTTCGTTGATGGCACCCCGTGGGGCCACCTCGACATCGCAGGCACGATGCAGTCTGAATCGGATGATCTGTGGCGCTCGGTCGGTTCGACCGGTTTCGGTGCGCGTCTGCTCGCCGAGTTTGCGGAGAACTTCGTTGCTCCCGCAGAAGCAGCACAGGAAGACGCTGAGTAACTAACGATGGGTGAGATGATGCGCGACGAAGCTGTTCTTGACCGAGATGTGTTCATCTCGAACTTTGCGGATTTCGTTGCCGCATCGCCCACCTCCTATCACGCGGCCGCTGCCGCAGCCGAGGTACTGACCCGCGCCGGATTCGTCGAACTCGACGAGGCCCAGGCGTGGGAGTCAGCCTCCGCTGTGCCAGCGGCCTTCGTGCGTCGCGACGGCGCGATCATCGCATGGCGTGCTGGTGCGGAAGTATCGGCGACGAGCCCAGTGCGCGTGCTTGGTGCCCACACCGATTCACCTGGTTTCGTACTGAAGCCTCAGCCAGACTTCACCGCTCACGGCTGGGCGCAGCTCGGCGTCGAGGTGTACGGCGGCCCGCTCATCAACTCCTGGCTCGACCGCGACCTTGGCGTTGCAGGCCGTGTGGTGACCCGTTCGGGCGAAGAAAAGCTCGTGTGCACCGGTGCCGTGGCGCGGATCCCACAGCTCGCCATCCACCTCGATCGTGAGGCGAACAGCGGTCTCAACCTCGACCGTCAGCGCAATACACAACCGATCATCGGGATTGCGGGAGCCGATGTCTCGCTCAGCGAACTCCTCGCGCATGAGGGAATTACCGCCGATGACATTGCTGGCTTCGACCTGCGTCTCTTCGATACGCAGCGTCCTGAGCGGATCGGTGCGCGCCGAGAATTCTTCGCTTCGCCCCGTCTCGACAACCTCAGCTCGACCTACGCCGGACTCGCGGCGTTGATTGTTGCAGAGCCTGCTGAGGACAGCATTTCGATGCTTGCAGCGTTTGATCATGAAGAGCTCGGCTCTGAAACGCGCTCTGGCGCGAGCGGACCGTTCCTCGTCGACGTGCTCGATCGTCTGTGGGCTGGTCTCGGTGCTGGCGTAGAAGAGCGGGCACGTGCACTCGCAAACTCGTGGTGCCTCTCGGCAGATGCCGGCCACTCGGTGCACCCGAACTACGGTGAGAAGCACGACCCGAACGTTCGCCCACTTGCCGGTCGCGGCCCAATGCTGAAGATCAACGCGAACCAGCGTTACGCATCTGACGCGCACGGTGGCGCACTCTGGCGGTCACTCTGCGCAGCGGCGGGAGTACCAACGCAGGACTTCGTTTCGAACAATACGGTGCCGTGCGGGTCAACCATTGGCCCACTCACGGCCACCCGAATCGGTATGCGAACCGTCGATGTTGGGGTTCCGCTCTTGTCGATGCATTCGGCTCGTGAACTCGCTCATGTCGACGACTTGCACGGGCTCGCGCTCGTCAGCGCAGAATTTTTCGCGTAAGAACGCCTCCCGAGCAGGGAAGAGATTGACTAGGATCAAGCTATGAGTGAGATGCAGAATCGGGCAGAGAACCAGGTACTTGCCCTGTCAACCGACCGGTTGCAGCCGCGCATCCAGCGCATCGGCTCGCAGGACATCGAGATTACGTTCCTCGGTCCCAACACGAACGGTCAACCTACCTGGATCATGTGGAACGCGAACGAGCCACATCTCATCGGCATGCTCATGCAAGGCAAGATGGGCTACCACTTTGAGCAGCGAACGAGTGTCGGCGTGGATCGCTTCGAGAACATGTCACTGAACCGCGTACAGCGCGTGCTCGGCGGCTAATCTCGCGCATGTGTTTCACCCGATGTGTTGCTAACACACCGTCTGATCTGCCGTTTTAGTTCGATTTGCGAGATATTGCTCGTTCCTCGTAAGCTATTACACGGCAGCCAGCGAGCATGAAGCCAGCGGGTGAAAGCCTCGGCCCCATCGTCTAGCGGCCTAGGACTCCGCCCTTTCACGGCGGCAACACGGGTTCGAATCCCGTTGGGGTCACTGGATTGCCAACACAACTTAATACATATGGCCCTGTAGCGCAGTTGGTTAGCGCGCCGCCCTGTCACGGCGGAGGTCGCGGGTTCAAGTCCCGTCAGGGTCGCCAAGGTGAAATGCCCTTCTCGTAAGAAGGGTTTCTTCATCTCAGGCGATCGCCATAACAGTGATTGTCTGGCTCTGTAGCTCAGTTGGTAGAGCGCACGACTGAAAATCGTGAGGTCACGGGATCGACGCCCGTCGGAGCCACGAAGGAGATTACACCTTCATCGAACCCCCGCGTAGCTTCTACATCGCGGGGGTTCATTTTTTTATTCTCTCGGGCCACAAGCCATTCTGCGCACACATGCACCACTTTGCGCTGTATGTCGCTCATGACCCACCTTGGGTAGCCTCTGCACGCGTATTTTTACGGTGTGAAAGTATCTGAACCAAGTTCTTGGGCAGCCATGTGGCGCCTGACTGTGCTCACGCTCGGTATCGTGCTTGGGGGCGCTGTTGCCCCCGCTGCATATGCCGAAGCGAACCCCGTTGATGTGGAATTTACTGTTGACGCGCCAGCACACACCACGCAGGTGTGGATCGATGCCGAAGGCATCAGCGCAACCGAAATTACGGGAACCCTCGCCCAGGGAAGCGGATCTCCGCAGCCTATTGAGTGGAACACCACCGTCGGCGGTCCCGGAGCTCGCAGCGTCGCTGCGCCCGGAAAACTCACACTTTCCTTCGCTGCATCTGCTGATGCGATCTCCCGCAAGCCAATTGTCGCGGTGACGTTTGCCGATGATGCTGGTGCAGTACTTGACGCATCGCGCCTTGACCTGTTCACAGAGACCGATGGCAATGCCGCTGCGGGTGCCAGCGACGGGTCGAGCAACGCAAACGGCGGCGCCGGCGCGAACGGCAACAGCGCAAGCAGCGGCGCTGAGGGCTCGGCGAATACCAAGGGATATCAGGGGAACGGTTTGGTGCGTACCGGCGATA
Source organism: Leucobacter sp. 1207-22 (assembly GCF_052850455.1). Taxonomy (NCBI): domain Bacteria; kingdom Bacillati; phylum Actinomycetota; class Actinomycetes; order Micrococcales; family Microbacteriaceae; genus Leucobacter; species Leucobacter sp. 1207-22. The sequence continues at coordinate 483,064 of NZ_VXCR01000003.1, forward strand.
CAGGGTATGGCCTGTTCTGGGGTATCGGTGCGCTGCTGCTGGTCACCGGTGGCACGTTCGTTGCCGTTCGTAGCTCACAACTGAAGCGACGTTCGACACTGCACATTGAGGAGCCGGGCGCATGACCGCGAAGCACACTGTCGGCCGCGTTGTCGCGGCGACCGCCGCAATCGCCCTCGTCGGCGGGCTTGCGACTGCGGTTGCAACCCCGGCGCTCGCAATGCCAGCAGACCTGCGAGAGGTCGCGGCTGGAAAAGATATTTTCACCCCGGTGTCTGATCGCCTTCCCGCGGTTGAGAGTGCGCTTGAGTGGGGATCACCCCTCGCAGCCGACCCCGGCGCGCGGGTGTCCCTGCCCGGTCTGAGTTCGGGAAACACCGGAGCGCTCGTCCGCATCTCGCTCGCGGCGAGCACAGATCCGCGCACGATTTACACGGGAACGACGGACCATCCCGTTGCCGTGCTCACGGCGCCAGCCGGGCAGGCAGTCTCGATGACCACGCTGCTGCGAGTGACTGACGGCACTGCGCCGCTCTGGAGTTCAGCGAAAACTGATGTCAGGGTCGAGGTGATCGCTGGGCTCGACGGCAGTGCACCGCGGATCGGCGAAGACGGCACGCTCCTTGAAGCAGGCACTCCTGGCTCAACCATCACGCTTGATGAGCCAGTCACATTTGCTGACAGCGGTTCGGGGCTTGGCGGATCCGCTATCACGCCCTCGACGCCAATGGACATTGGCATTACGGGAGTCGGAGGCATTCCGACGACTGACGTACGCGCAGCATACGCAGCGGTCACCGTCGACCTCACACAGGCCGCGGATCTGACGATCGATGGGGCTGCGCTGCATCTCCCGGCTGGTGTGACCTCGTTCACGACTTTGGTCACGCCGAACGAGCAGGGACTCATCAGCGCAGCGATCGACGGTGGCAGCGCAAGCATGCATATCGACGTCCTGGGTTGGATGCCGAACGCAGACGAGTTCCACTCGACGGTGAACGTCACGGGTGGGTTCGATGTCGCAAGCGACCGAGACGTCGAGTTCGCGACGCCGGTTGGCCGCAGGCCAGCGACGGTGCCCATTACTGACGTGAGCGAGGGTGGTTATGTGCTCATGCTCGCCCAGACCGGAACGAGCACGCAGAACGGGTTCTTGGACTTCGGTGCTGCGCCAGATGGGCGCGCGACTGGCGCTGTCGTAGATGCCCAAGCAGGAGCAATTCCGCAGTTGCTGCTCGCCTCGGCTGCAGACATTGAGCAGGTGCACCTGAGCCGAGGTACCTCGGTAGCTGGTTTGCATTTGATCGGTGAGTTCTTGGGCGAGCCGGCGAAGTCTGCCGACGTTGACTCACAGGTGAAGATTGACTCGGTGAAGTCGGGTGCTGCTATCGATCTGAATGAGCAGGGCTTCTTTGAACTTGGCGGATCGCTGACGCTCGGTGAACAGCGCATCGACCACGTCGAGGTTGCGATCGCTGCACTCGATGCACCAGGGTTCAATCCTGCTGATTATCCAGACGAGATTGGCACCGATGGGTACTTGGGCAACGCCGATGTGTTCGTCAATGACGACGGTCAGCTGCGCTTCAGTACCGAGGTGGGCGCCCCGGTAGATGGTTCATACCGCTACACGGTGACGATGGTGGATCGTGCAGGAGAACGCGCGAGTACGAGCATCGAGGTGCAGGTCACCGCTGTTGCGGAAGACGCCGAAACCGTGAATCCCAACGCAGTCGTCGTGAATGGTACCGGCGGTACTGCGATGGGCGCGACTGACGATGGGCGAGTGGTGAGTTTCACTGAGCTCCCCGAGGATCTCACGCTCGACAGCGTCATTGTCTCTGGTGTTGCTGCAGGTTTCGCAGATGGCTTCATCGGTCGGGTCGAGAGCATCACGCGTCAGAACGACCTGTGGCTCGTTCGCACGAGTGAAGGTGCGCTGGGCGACATCGTGCTGAACTCCGCGATTGATGAGGTACTTGAGTTCAACGCTGACACCGTCGAGCAGGACCCCGAATCACTCGCACCAGTTGCGGGTGAAGCTGGTGAAGATCCGCTCGAAGTAACGATCACCGACCCAGAAACGGGCGAGACGCTCACTCGCGATGACGTGACCTACGAAAACCAGCGAGTGGGAACCGGCGAGATCATCACCGGTGAAGACGCGGTGTTTGCGCACGAGAAGAATTCGAGTGGCGTATTCGCTGAGAATGACAACTCTGTTGCAGGATCATGGGACAAAGAGGCAGCGCTCGAGGTGAACCCCGTGTTCTACCTGATGGTGGGCGACGGCGAAGGCAAGAGCAACGTGATCGTGCGAACGATGACGAATGCGAGCGAAGATCAGACGCAGAACATTCTGTCGCGCATCGTTGATCACCCGGTGGACGGCCTGTTCGAGGCCATGATCCGCGCGAATGTGAAGACCAAAGCCAACGTACATATTGCGCTCGATGTGGCACTGAAGAAGAAGCTGAAGTTCATCCCAGCCGGGGTGAAAGTCAACGAATTCACCGTGCGTGCCGATGTCGTTGCAGGCGTTGGTGTTGAGGTTGCAGCGAACGGAAGCGCAGAACGCAAGGTCACACTCGCAGAGCCGCTGAAGCGAACCGAGACCGGGTCGTTCACGGTCTACTTGGGGCCAATCCCGATTGTCGTGAAGAACTACGTCACGCTGACCATTGACGCTGAAGCGAAGATTCAAGCGAACGTGCACGTGCGAGATCTGCGTTACGACCGCACGATCTCTCAGGGATTCACCTATACCTCAGACAAGGGGTTGAGTGTGCTGTCTGGCGAGGGACGATCACAGTTCACCTCGCCAAAGGTGACAGCGTTGAATGGCAAGATCGCGCCGGAGCTATCTGGCGAGCTTGCCGTGGGGCCAACGGTGAAGACCGAGACCCTGCTGTACGGTGTTGCTGGCCCGCAGCTGCTGGTGAAGCCGCGTGCGAATGTTTCTGGCGTGCTGACCGACACGGTCACCCCGCCGAATACGCATAACCTTGCGTTGAACGTGCGCGCCTGGGCGTCAGTTGAAGCAAAGTTCTCGGGCAAGCTGCGGATCCATAAGTGGGACATCGTCAACATTGATGCAGCTTCACCGAAGAAGGAATGGGAGATCTGGCGGCACACCTGGTTCTGGACGGTTCGCGGCTCAGCGCAGCCACCTGCAGCTCAGAACCTTGGTGAAGGTTCGGGCGCAAGCCAGGGCGAAGATGCGAGCGGCGAAAGCGACGTTCAAGACCGCCAGGGAGATGCTCCAGACAACTCAGACGAAAACGAGGAGGCCAACCCCGAGGCGTCGTAAATAGCAGGGGAGGGCATGGCACGCAGCATGCTGTAATGCCCTCCCACCACACATATAGATAAAAAGTTTCTCGAAATGTCGAGTTACACCACACCTGTGCCATATTTTTAATGCATGGGAATGAGTTCTGCCGCGAGCCTTGAAGGGCTGCCAGATCGGTCAATCACCGACTACGGTGACAGTGACCTTCGCCGCACGGGCGTTCGGAGCGCGAGCGGCGAACTCGGCATGCAAGCGCGTGTGACCGCGTTTGGTGCGCACATGGTGATTGAAGCGTGGGGAACTGGCGGGGAGATCGAACGTCGCGCGCTGCGACCCGGACTCCCAACGATCGACATCATCTTCGTGCAAGAGGGATCATTCGAATACCTGCACGGCACCTCGTGGTTGAGCTCAGCAGGTCCGCTCATGATTGCGCCAAGCGGGCTGCCGCATCGTGTGCGATTCATTGGCGCGTGGCGATTCATTGTCGTCCGAATCCCACGCGAGGCGCTGCTGCCGTATGTGCCAATGCTCGCGGACCAGGTGATGATCTTCGCTGACCTCACTGTCTCGGAGCGCTCGATGCAGGCCTTCCTTGAACAGGCCGTTGCTGGGAAAGAGCTTGCGTCTGAAGACGAGAGCCGCACCGTTGACCGGCTGGTGCTCGACATGGCAGGCACGCTCATCCGAGGTCGTCAGAGTGGCCCGCAGCAGACAGGCACACCCAACGCAGTATTGCGGGAGCGCGCACTCAAAGACATTGCGGATCACCGCGCAGACACCGGGCTGACACCGCAGAACGTTGCCGAACATGTCGGTGTATCGCTTCGTCGGTTGCAGGCACTGTTTGCTGAGGCGAATAGTTCTGTTGCTGGTGAGATCCGCCGAGAACGCGGCCGGGTGGCCCGCTCGATGCTGCAAGATGCGAGATTTGATGATCTCGACGTTGCTCAGGTCGCGGATCAGGCTGGGTTCGGTTCTACCGCGAGCATGCGTCGTGCCCTCGGAGACTTGTACGGCCTTGGTCCGAAAGAGTTGCGTACCAGGCGATAGCCCAGCCGATCTAGGTTTGTGAATTCAGAACGCGCGTAAAGGGTGCAGTTCGCGCAGACTTCATGACCAACTCATGGAGAAGTCACATTTTGTCGCGCACACTTGTGGAATAGACCATCGTCGAGACGGTCTGGTCGAATCTTCAAGTGTTCACGTCAAGGAGTCAGCCTCATGCGAATCAGACTTGTGAGCGTGCTCGCAGCAGCCGCGGTCAGCACACTGGTACTTGGCGCCTGCTCCTCAACGCCAGAGGGATCAGAGAGTAAAGACCAGAGCGAGCAATTTGCCTCGTTTTACTCCCAGACGGTCAACTGGGGCCAGTGCGACGACCGGTTTGATCTGAGCGAAGACACTGCTGAACGATTGAGCGTGCTCAAAGCGCCAATTGAATCGTTTGAATGCGCAATGATCCAAGCCCCAATTGACTGGAACGATGCAGAAAACACCAAGACGATTGATCTCGCGGTCGTGCATGTGCCAGCAACGGGGAATGACAAGATTGGCACCCTGTTCGGCAACCCTGGCGGTCCGGGCGGAAGCGGCCTGAGCTATACGTACGGCATGGTGGCGAGTGAGGACTTCGCTCCGGTGCTTGAACGCTACGACATCATTGGGTTTGATCCGCGCGGCATCGGACGGAGTACTCCGGTCGAGTGCGAAGAACAGTCGAACGTGCGCGAAATTCAACTTGCGTTGTGTGCCGCCGAGCAGCCCCTCGCCCACTCAATGGGGACCTCGCAGGTCGCGCGCGACATGGATCTCATGCGCGCGCTGCAGGGCGAAGAGAAACTTGACTATCTCGGGTACTCGTACGGCACGATTCTTGGAGCAACGTATTCGACGCTGTTCCCTGAGCGCGTGGGACGCATGGTGCTCGATAGTGCTCCCGACGAGACGTGGGCGGCGCCAACCGGCAATTACACGCAGACCCTGTCGATGCTCGCTGAGGTGACATCGATGCTCGAGCGGTGCCAGACAGAGTACGCCGTCACTTCGTGCCCGATCACGACCGAAGACGAGCTCGCGGCAAAGGTCGAAGCTCTCAACGAACACCCGTTGCTCACGACGGACGGAAATGAGATCTCAGGAAACACGTTGTACGCGTATCTGCAAGCTGGGCTGTACGGCCTTGACGTGCAGCGTCCGATCGTGCTTGAGACGATGGGCGGCGCATTGGCAGGTGACCAGGCGAGTATTGATGCCATCGGTGAGGCACTCGCAGGCGGTGGCGCAAGCGTGAGCTTTGCGGGTCAGATCGTGAGTTGCCACTCGCTGCCGCAGGACCCCGACATTCTCGGTCTGCTCGAGACCATGGAAGAACGCGGAGTGCCGAAGCTGCTCGGCGGACCTGAGCTTCCCGAAGAACTCGTCGCAGAATTTGCAGACATCTCGTGCGGAGCCCTTCCAGAAGCAAGCGACGATCTCGAAGCGTTTACCGCACCGCGCGATACCACGATGCTGATGATCGGTATCACCGGAGATCACGCGACACCCTATGAAAACGGGCGTGCGCTGGCGGAGCAAATGGGCAATACGAGGTTTGTCACGCTCGAAGGCCACGGTCACGGCGCGAGCTTCACTCAGCGTTCGAAGTGCGTCGATGACGTTGTCACATCGTTCTTGATCGAGGGTGATCTGCCGAAGGACGGGCTCGTCTGCGAGGTCGATTAACGGCGAGGTCTCTGCGCTCACTCCTGACCCGCACCGCTCACATTCACGCGCCCTGCCACATCGCTCTCCACGCTTCTCGCTGCCATCATGCAGCGTATTCCCCGATCAGTTGACCTATCATTGGGAAACTTATTGGCGAAAGTTTGGAGCAGAATGCACGATCGGCAGGACCGGCAAGAGCGAACCGTAGGCGAGGACAAGCCATTCGTATTTGAGCCTGAACCGGTGCCGAGACTGGATGCTGAACCCGAGCCGCTGACCGGCCCACTGAAGTGGTACAGGATCTTCGGAATCTCAATCGCGATCTTGCTCTTCGTCTCGGCTGTTGTCGCGATACCGCTCGCGCTGCACTTTGCGAACAAGACTGAATACCAGACCGACCTCGATAGCCTCGAGAAGGTCCGTACTTCGATCGCAACAAACGAGGCGACTCGAGATGCTGCGACTGCACTGTTGGGCCTTTCACACCAGGAAGCCGAAAAAATCGCGGCTGACCTGAAAGCTTGGGGATCCGCCAGCACGACTGCGCTCGGGAAAGAAGAAGCGAAGTCGCTCGCAGCCGCAGGGCAAGAGTTGCAAGAGGGCTTGAGCAAGATCAAGCCAGCTAGCGACGGTGCTGGGCTTGCCGCCGGGCTGAAATCGCACTTGGCAGAAGTGCAGGCTGACGCTGGGGCTGGCGCAGACGCAGAAACCGACGCAGGCGCAGACGCCGAACTGCCCGCGAGCGTCATTGATTGGTCAGCGGATCAGGCAGCCAGCGTGCTCGGCGCACTCCCTGTTGACGGTGTTGAACGAGAATTCAGCGAGAAGTACAGTAAGGCGAAGCTCGAAGAACTTCGCACGGTACTTGAAGAAGCCAAGACTGCTGAAGCGGCATCGACGGAAGCACGAGTCGATGCGGTTGACGAAGTTCGCGCCCTGTCGAAAGTGGTACAGGCCTCACGGCCTGCGCTTGTCGCCGCTGCGGAGTCACTACCAGGCAAAGTCGCGGGCCTCAAATCTGCCTATAGCAAGGGCGACAGTAAGCCCGTCGACCAAGCGGCCCGGGCAGCGGCAGAGCTTGCCGGGAAACCAGATGCTACTGCTGCAGAGCTTCACGCGGCACTCGCACAGTACTTCGCTGCGGTGAACGCCCTTTCAGCAGAGCATCAGAAGGCCGCGGGGTAATCTCACGAGGAACTGGCGCTGCATGGCGACAGTTCATTGGAGGTGAGAATTGGGAGTTCAGCAAGGATTTTCAAGTATTCGGCGTGGCGAACTCGCCTCGATTTGAACTGCTGCCCGCTTACCGGTTAAGCTCATACCTGTTCGGCCCTGTAGCGCAGTTGGTTAGCGCGCCGCCCTGTCACGGCGGAGGTCGCGGGTTCAAGTCCCGTCAGGGTCGCCAAGCGACGAAAAGCCCCTCTTGCGAGGGGCTTTTCTGATTTCAGTGACCTTTTCTAGCTGTTGCCGTCTGCTGACTCGTTGAGGTGGTCTGTGATCCGCGCCGCGAGTGCGCTGGCGTCTTGCACCGTGAGTACGACACGTGCGAACTCTGCGCCTGGCACAAGTTCAAGCCTGAGCGAAGGGCCGAATCCAGAAACGTTAAAGTACATCTTTTCGCCGTCGCGGAAGAACTTGCCAACGCGTTTTGCGCCCGTATCGAGGCCAACGCGATAGGCAAATCCGAGTGGATACCGTTTGGCATCTACCGTCACAGATGCGATGTCGGCGTACGGGATGGCGAGCGACCGGCGAAGGCCCCACACTGCGTCGAATCCGCGCGGAACAATGGTCACCGAATGCTTCCCCAGGATGACACGATTTCTATTCGTCACAGGAATCCTCTCGTGTTGCTGCAAGTGTGCAGGTGTGCGCGTGCCTCTCAGCGCACACATCGTGACTCGATGGTGTCACTAAACCGGAGCGAATGACAAGAAAAGTACCGAGGTAGCGGGACTGCGAGCTCACTCAAGTACGAGGGAGCTTGCCTCCGCAGCGAGTGCCGCGCGAACGGCGATGAGCGCGGGGCTTTGCGCACGCGACTTCCTCGCGGCCGTGAAGATTGTGCGGGTGGGGGAGCCTGGCAGCTCGACCATTCGCATGCGGGTGTCTGCCCCGACCCGGGCAAGACCAGGCAGGAGCGCGACTGCCTCGCCCGCTTCGATGAGGCGCTGATGGGCTTGCAGATCTGCAGTTTCGAATCGCACGTCGGGCTCGAATCCAGCCTGCCTGCAGGCTTGCTCGGCCCAGTGTCTCGTTGCGGCTCCCTGCGGTTCCATGACCCAGGGCGCGTTGGTGAGATCGGAGATGCTGCCTACGCCGTCGTAGCTCCCGCCCGCAGCCCCGAACGCCGGGATGCCCAGGCGGATCGCGTCGCTGGTGAGATCGACCCGGTCGAGCCCGGTGAAGTGCGCGGTTGAGTGATCCGGATACTGTTCAGCGATGACGAGGTCAAAGCCACGTGCCCAGGTTTCTTGGAGCGCGGCGCCAGGCTCGTACTGCATGACTTCGACGCGGAGTTCTGGATGTTCAGCCCGAATGCGCCGCAGCGCGCCAGGCACGATCGTGAGCATCGCTGTTTGAAACGTGGCCACGCGAACGGTGCCGATGACTTCGTCGCGTACACGTTGCATTGCGGCTTCGGCTTGTTCGAGCCCAGCGAGGAGCGCCTCGGTCTCAGCGACGAGCACTTCGCCTGCTGGGGTGAGCTCAAGTGACCGCCCGACGCGACGCAAAAGCTGCACGCCGACCTCGCGTTCCAGGATGCCGAGTTGTTGGGAAACGGCAGACGGACTGAAATTGAGCGCCAACGCCACCGACGAAATCGTCCCTCGGGCGTGGAACTCCCAGAGCAGCCGAAGCCGCTTGATCTCAAGCACTGCAACACCTTTCACCGCATTGTGAAGTTTTTCTTCATTTTATTCTAAAGATTCTGTCGCTGTACTTCATGCTCCCTGACTGCCCACACTGGCTATATCAATCCCCGTGGCAGAGCAGCCACGCAGTGTTCAAGAAAGGCCTTGAATGAACAGCATCCGTCCCCAGGACCTCGCCGACTCCGCAATTGCGCTTGTTGAGCGGTGGATCAGGGAAGCAGCATCATTCCCCGCTGACCCCTCCGCGGAGCGGTTAGCGGGGGTACTCCGTGATCCAAACGGTCTGGAATTTACTGTTGGGTTCGTTGACGGTGTCGTGCGGCCAGAAGACCTCCATGCTGCGGCGAAGAAACTGAACGAGCTGACACCTTTGACGCCCCAGTTTCTCCCGGCCCCGTTGCGAGGTGCGATCTCGCTCGGTGGCACCCTTGCGAAGCCGATGCCACGAATCGTCGTGCCAATTGCGCGCAACGTCCTGCGTCGCATGGTGAGCCACCTCATCATTGATGCGAGCGAAGCGAAACTTGGCCCGGCAATCGCAAAGATTCAGCGTGAGGGCGTCAGGTTGAATATCAACCTGCTTGGGGAAGCGATTCTTGGTGAACGGGAAGCAGCAAGGCGTCTCGCAGGAACTCACACCCTCCTTGCACGAGACGACGTGGACTACGTCTCGATCAAGGTCTCATCGACGGTTGCGCCGCATAACCACTGGGCGTTTGACGAGGCAGTTGAGCAGATCGAACAGCAACTGCGTCCCCTGTTTGAGCGAGCCGCCGCGGCAACCCCGCACAAGTTCATCAATCTCGACATGGAGGAGTACAAGGACCTCGACCTCACGATCGCGGTCTTCACCCGCTTGCTTGATCGACCTGAGTTCCTGCACCTTGAAGCCGGGATCGTGCTGCAGGCATACCTGCCAGATGCGCTCGCTGCGATGATGCGTTTGCAAGATTGGTCAGCTGCTCGCGTGGCTCGCGGGGGTGCTCCGATCAAGGTCCGTGTCGTGAAAGGCGCGAACCTGCCGATGGAGCAGGTTGAGGCTGAGATTCACGGTTGGCCCACCGCTACGTGGAACACCAAGCAAGCATCAGACACGAGTTACAAGGCCGTGCTGGACTATGCGCTCACTCCCGAACGTGTACGTCATGTGCGCGTTGGCGTTGCCGGCCATAACCTCTTCGACGTCGCGCTCGCATGGCTGCTTGCGAAGGCCCGCGGTGCCGAGGCTGGCATTGAATTCGAGATGTTGCTCGGGATGGCTACCGGTCAAGCGGAAGCCGTGCGCCGCGAAGTCGGGTCGCTGCTGCTGTACACGCCGGTGGTGCATCCGCAAGAGTTTGATGTTGCCATCGCGTATTTGATCCGCCGTCTCGAAGAGGGTTCGAGTTCAGAGAACTTCATGTCGGCAGTGTTTGAGCTCGACCACAACAAAGCGCTGTTTGAGCGAGAGAAAGCGCGCTTCCGAGCTTCGCTGGATGCACTCGAAGCGATCACGGCTGATGGGAATGACAAGAACTACCGAGTGCCCGCTCCGAACCGTACGCAGGATCGTCGAGTTTTTGACGAGGCTTCGCTGGAAGCTCGCGTTGAGGCTCGGGTGCAAGCGGGGCGCTTGGGCCAGTTTGAAAATGTTCCTGACTCTGACGCGGATCTGCCAGGCAACCGTGAGTGGGGCAGGGGTATTGCAGGCCGTATGGCGACCTCCACACTTGGCATCGAACGTGTTGACGCGTCAACACTTGCGAACGTTGCAGACATCGAGCGGGTCATCGCGACCGGCACGCAGGCTGCCGTGAGCTGGCAGGCGCTTGGCGCAGACGAGCGCGCACGAATCCTGATCCGCGCGGGAGAATGCCTTGAACGACGTCGTGGCGATCTGCTTGAGGTGATGGGTGCCGAGTGCGGCAAGACGCTGGACCAGGGCGACCCAGAAGTCTCAGAAGCCATCGATTTTGCGAATTACTACGCAATGCTGGGGCAGCAGCTTGAGCAGGTGAACGGTGCGAAGTACGTCCCGAGCTCAGTGACTGCGGTGATTCCGCCCTGGAACTTCCCGGTGGCGATCTCAGCGGGTGGAACCTTTGCCGCGCTTGCCGCAGGATCCGCGGTCATTCTGAAGCCCGCTGCAACCGCAGCGAGATCTGGTGCGGTCATGGCTGAGGCCTTGTGGGAAGCAGGCGTGCCTCAAGACGTGTTGCAATTCGTGCAGTTCGACGAACGCGAACTCGGGAGCGTGCTGGTCGCAGATGAACGAGTGGACCGGGTCATCCTCACAGGCGCATACGAGACGGCGGTCAAATTCCGAGGATTCCGTCGCGACATGCAGGTGCTCGCTGAGACAAGCGGGAAGAACGCGATCATTGTGACGCCTAACGCCGATCTTGATCTGGCGGCACGTGACGTCGCACAATCGGCGTTTGGCCACGCCGGGCAAAAGTGCTCGGCAGCATCGCTCGTCGTGCTCGTCGGCTCGGTCGCGACGTCGAAGCGCTTCCGGGGCCAACTGCTCGACGACATCGCGTCGTTACACGTTGGTACCCCAGACGATCTCAGCACGCAGATGGGCCCAGTGATTGCGGCACCGGCGGGCAAACTCCTTCGTGGTCTGACGACGCTCGGTGCAGGAGAGCGATGGCTCATTGAGCCGAAGCCTGTTGACACCACAAGTTCACTGGCGCGCGACAAAGTCGGGAAGAACCGACTATGGAGCCCTGGCGTGCGTGATGGTGTTCAGCCGGGTAGCGAGTTTCACCTGACCGAGTACTTCGGCCCGATTCTTGGCATCATGACAGCACAGACGCTGGACGAAGCGATCGAACTGGTAAACGGAACCGATTATGGCCTGACGAGTGGCTTGCACTCACTCGACGCTGATGAACTGCGCACCTGGCTTGGTCGAGTAGAGGCGGGCAACCTGTATGTGAATCGCGGAATTACTGGAGCGATCGTACGCCGGCAGTCGTTCGGCGGTTGGAAGAAGTCGGCAATTGGCGCGGGAACGAAGGCTGGCGGGCCGAACTATCTCTATGGTCTTGGCTCTTGGGAAGACGCACCGGTGCTTGGTGAAACACTTCCAATGTCGCCGAACGTGTCGCAGCTTTACCGGGCTGCCGAGTCCGCGACAGAAGTGAGCGGAGAAGCGCAGGCATGGCTGCGGTCGGCATACAGCTCTGATGCGGCTGCGTGGACGGCAGAGTTTGGCGCAACCCACGATGAGTCGGGGTTGCGGGCCGAACGCAACGTGCTGCGGTACTTGCCACACGATCGTGTGCTGGTGCGTGTAGCTGCTGACGCATCAACTGCCGATGCGCTGCGTGTGCTCGGTGCGGCGCTCGCAGCACAGGCCAAGCCGGTTGTCAGCGTTGAGCAGGAGCTGCCTTCCTCTGTGCGCGCGGCGCTTCAGGCCGCTCACCTCACGGTCGTTGTTGAGGATGCTGCGTCCTGGCGCAGGCGCATCACCGAACTTGCAGCAGTCGAAGGTCCGGCCGCAGGTGGCCGAATCAGGCTTGTTGCAGGCTCATCTCGCGATGCAGCGCTTGCCGAAATCTACGAGACGTCAGGCGGAAAGCCAGATATCGCGGTGTATGGTCACCGACCTGTTTCTGCTGGGCGCGTGGAGATGCTGCCGTTCCTTCGTGAACAGGCTGTGTCGATCACAGCGCACCGATTTGGAACGCCCTACAAGTTCTCAGAAAACGTGATCTAACACGGTCGTGCGGCCGGCCACCGTCGGCCGCACGACAAACCCCAGAAAGGTGACAATGATGTCCGACCAGATATACCTGTACATCGCCCTTGGCTTGTACTTCTCGCTGATGTTGCTTATCGGCTTTCTCGCGTTCCGAAAGACCAGCTCCCACGAGGGCTACATGCTTGCTGGTCGCGGACTGCCGCCGTGGGTTGCTGCACTCAGCGCAGGCGCATCTGACATGTCTGGCTGGCTCATCATGGGTCTTCCTGGTGCGATCTACGCGACAGGTCTCATTGAAGGGTGGATCGCGGTTGGCCTGCTCATCGGCTCCTACCTGAACTGGCGAATCGTGGCGCCACGGCTTCGGGCATATAGCGAGGTCTCACGAAACTCGATCACCATCCCGAGCTTCTTCGAGAACCGGCTGCGCGACAAGACCCACGTGCTCCGCATCGTCTCGAGCGTCATCATTCTGGTCTTCTTCACGATCTACGCTTCAAGTGGCATGGTCGCGGGCGGAGTTTTCTTCGAGAGCGCATTCGGCGGCGACTACATCATCGGCATGATGCTCGTCACCATTGTGACGCTTGCCTACACGCTCTTCGGAGGGTTCCTCGGAGCCTCCCTCACTGACGTTGTGCAGGGACTCATGATGGTCGTCGCACTCATCGTGGTGCCGGTCATTGCGATCATCAACATTGGTGGTCTCAGCGAGACCGCCACCATCGTCGAGTCAGTCGGCGCGAGCAATCTGGCGATCTTCGGTGGGGCCGATCTCAGCACCACCGCAACCACGCTCATCATCATCTCGGGCCTTGCCTGGGGTCTTGGCTACTTTGGCCAGCCACACATCATTGTGCGATTCATGGCGCTGCGTAGCCCGGCTGAAGCTGCAAGCGCACGACGGATCGGAACAAGCTGGCAGTTCATGTCGCTCGCTGGCGCGGTGGTCTCAGGACTCGTTGCTATTGCGTACTTTGCGAAGACCGGAGGCGAAATTGGCAACCCTGAAACAGTTGTGCTGTTGATGTCACAAACGCTCTTGCATCCACTCGTTGCAGGACTCGTGCTTGCCGCGGTGCTGGCTGCAATCATGAGTACGCTCTCCAGCCAGTTGATTGTGTGCTCGTCGGCGCTCGTTGAAGACATCTACCGCCTTGCGCGAAAACCAGCACCGAGCGAAAAAACCCTCGTGGTGCTCGGCCGTGGTGGAGTGTTGCTCGTTGCGGTCATCGCCGCCCTGCTTGCGATCAGCCCGAATGACAATATTCTCGGCCTCGTGTCATTTGCCTGGGCTGGATTTGGTGCTGCGTTTGGCCCGATCGTCTTGCTGAGCCTGCTGTGGCGCAAGCTCACAAACAAGGGTGCAATCGCAGGCATGATCACGGGTGCCCTGGTGGTATTCGTATGGAAGCAGATGAACACCGGCCTGTACGAACTGTTGCCAGCGTTCGTGCTCGCGACCATCGTCGCGGTGATCGTCAGCAAGCTGACCTACAAGCACAACGCTGAAATCGATAGGGAGTTCACCGACACCGGTGCCCTCATGGTTGCCTCGCGCGAGCGCTAGGGGGATCGCGCGAGGCTCCGGCCTCGCTCCTGGCTTGCCCGACCCCGCGAAACGGGGTGTTTCTCTCGAAAACGGGCCTTTCATGCGCAAACAAGGCCACGTTTCGGGAGAAACCCCTGTTTTCGCGGGGTCGGGGTCGTAGCCGTTAACGGGGTTGACGCCGTGCAGACGCGGGCGGATCGTCGCCGACAACCGCTAGCCAGACCATACTGTGAAGCCCGGGCTACCACGGCCCGGGCTTCACTGTTTCTGCCCATTGCGTGTTCACCAAGCCCGCGTACAATCTGGCTATGGCTGGACATCGCATCTACAAGCTCGCGTTCTCGGATCTCTACCCGAACTACACGGCAAAAGCAGAGCGCAAGGGACGCACCGCAGCAGAGGTCGATGAAATCATCTGCTGGCTGACTGGCTATTCAGCAGCCGAATTGGAAGTCCTCATTACCCCAGGGAATGACACGAACCTCGAACAGTTCTTTGACGCGGCCCCCAAGCTGAACGAAGCTCGCTCAGCGATCAAGGGCGTCATTTGCGGGGTGCGGATCGAAGAGATCGAAGATCCACTCATGCGAGAAATTCGATACCTCGACAAGCTCATTGATGAACTTGCGAAGGGCAAAGCGATGGAGAAGATTCTGCGCAGCCCGCAGGCGAGCTAAACACCTGGCGATGCGCGGCTCACCGGTGGTGACACCGGTACGCTGACGGTATGCATGACTTTTCGCGACTTGACGATGCGATCGCAACAACACTTCGAGCTGGAGTTGCCGAGCTGCGTGAGGCAGATGCATCTCTCGTCATGCTCGCGTGCGGCATGGTGGAAGACCTCACGGGCTTCTTCATCTCTGGTGCTGGGAGCCACTGGATTGCTGCGCTCCCTGGCACGACCGCGGAGCGTTCTGAGTATGCCTGGTCTCCCTCTGAGTGGCCGCTTTCGGCGAATGACGAATCTGATGCTGCGCCCGGGCGAGTGACCGCGGCGATCTGGGAACTCTCTGGAACACAAGCCGAGATCGACGGGACCGGCGAAGAACTCGCAGAAGAAGCGTATGACGAGTTGCGGGTCGAATACGAAGACCGGATCATGCGTGCACTCGAAGCCCTGCGGCAGGCTGGTGAGCTACGCAACGCTGCTGGGCGCGAACTCATGGTGTGGCTGCATTCGGCAGACGCGGCTGATGAAGATCTTGATGACCGCTCGTTTGCCCGGTTGCAATCTCCTGAGCTTGTCGCGCTCTTTGAGCAGCGGTACGCCTCGAGTGAGGCAGCAGATGCGCTGTTTACCCGGGTCACTGCTGCTCACGTAACCATCACTCAGGAAGACACCCCGAACGCGTAGCTAGGGCTATCGCCTGTTCCCGCAATAGACCCCGTCGGGCTTCTCGTCTGCCTCAGATCCCATTTCCACATTCGGTGGTTCCTAGCAGCAACCCCGCGAGATCGGCGATTGCCAGAGATTTGAATCCACCTATCGCTTCACCAGTATTTCAAGGTCCGGAGAGCCTCCTGATGAGGCGGTGCTGCGTGTGGTGCGGTTTACAACGAGTCTGATCTCGTCAGAATTCACCGCCGGGGTACACGCCTTCGGGTAGCGTGAAGCATTCGGAGCCTGACGCGATGCGCAGATGGTCGTCCTCGACGTCCTTCGCGATGATGTAGTTCTCACCCGGAACAGGGGGAAGGAGCTGGATGCGGTAGTTCCCGTCCACATCCCTGTCTACGGAAATCTCGGTACCCGCTTCTCGGTAGTGAGCTTCGATATCCTTCACAATCGACTCGATGTCGGTTCCTGGGGTGAGGGTGACCGTAGTGGCGCCGGTCCAGCTGTGACTCGTATTGTCGCAGGAAAGTAGCACGCCCTTTGTGTGCTGGTCGACATTGATAACCAGCTCCGCGGGGATGAGGTCTACAATTTCGAGTTCCATCTCCTGGGTAGCAGTCTTTGCTTCCTCCCAGGTCAAGTCACTGTTCACCTTCTGCTGATCGGTCGTTCCCTGGGGACCTGAGACGTTGCTACCTGGTGCCGTGCAACCTGTGAGTGCAAGGACAGTGGCGAGCGCAATCAAGCCTGCATGTCTGCTGAGAAAAGTCATCGGACGAGCTCCTTCAAGTCTTCCAGCGCCATTTGTTTGTCCTTTCTGTTCCAAGTGATGCGGTTGTGATTGTCCATCAGCACATCGAATTCCTCACCCGTGTTGACGTTCTTTCCCTTCACAGTCAGGAGAACGAACCAGGCCACCCGACTCCACACGATGGCGTGCTTTTGTCGGGCGCTCCGTTCAGGGCCACGCACATAGAGCATAGAGCTGATCACAGAGCAGACGATTGCAGCGATCAACAGTGCTGGGCTGAGCAGATATCAGTTCATCACCAAGGTGAGAGACGTGAGCCGGCCGGAGCTTTCGGCGTCGACGGTTACGAGGAACGGTGAGAGATAGGCCGAGACAGTGAGCGCGCCGAGGGCCATTGCGGGCCATCTGGAGGCTTTCGTCTTGCGGTCATCTCAGTGAAAGGCTGTTCCCTGGCGCTTTTGTGTTTGCGCGGCCTGTATCGAATCTGAACTTGTCAGAAATCACCGCCAGGGTACACGTCTTCAGGCAGAGCAAAACAGTCTGAGCCCGCAGCGATGTTGATCGTGTGCGGATCGAACTCGTCGATCAGGTAGAGCTCTGCCGAACCGGGCTGCCCCACTTTTATGCGTAAGGTATCGAGAATCGTTTTGCCCCTTGTGACAGCGAAGCCAGTGTCAACGAAGTGGCTCTCGAGCTTGGGGACAAGCGCCTCAATCGCAGAGGCAACATTGGATCCGTCGGTCAACTCGACGCGTACCCAGCCGTTCCAGTTGTACTGGGTCTCACCGCAGGACATCAGCGTGCCCTTTTCGCTTTCGCTGACGGAGGCGACCTCGCCCGCGGGCACAAGAGCCGCAATTTCCACTGCGCGTGCAAGCGTTTTAGATTTCGCATCTTGCCAGGTCAGTGTTGTTTCCACTTCGGGCTCCTTTTCTACCTCAGCGCCATCTCCACATCCAGTGACTACTAGTAACAATCCCGTGAGAGCGGTGATTGTCACAAATTTGAATCCACGCATCACTTCACCAGCATTTCAAGGTCTCGGAGGACCTCCTGATTATCGGTGCTGTCACGCGTGATCCGGTTGTGGTTGTCCAACAGCACACTGGCTTCCTCGCGGGTGTTAATAAACTTCCCCTTGATCCTGTCATCTTGGTAGTAGAACTGCTTGAATTCATCACTGAAAATGGGGCTGTTTCCCTTCCAGACTAAGTTCTTAGTCTGCGCGTGGATCAGCAGACTCCTGTAATACTGCGCGAGAAGCCGGAAGCATCTGGCGGAGCCAAAGTTACCAAGGCCGCTTCGTCGCTTGGAAATCGAAAGATTCTCCAGTTGCCTGGGAAGTCAACCGTGAACCCCAGTGGGTGCCGTGCTCTCATGTTCGCGCTTTCATCTCTTCTTGGATCAGACGCGCTGCAGCTGCAGCTGCTCGCTGCTTGATCTCGAACAACTGCTTGCCCGACGAAGCAGTGACGAGGAGCCGCGGTCCGAAGCTCCTGCGGGAGATACCGGACATTTTGATGGAGCCGATGTTCCTATTGCCGGGCACCGAGTGAACCTGAATGATCTCGCCCCATTCCACCGAAGCCGGGTTGGCGGTGTGTTCTACGGAGCGCAGCGGGTCAAACCATAGACCGCCCTCAGAGACCCACAAGTGGCCCTTCATTACTTCGTCGCGTGAAGGGCTTTCTGAGTTGAGGAGTTGTGCGCCTTCCCAGTAAGCAAGCGCGGATCCCGCCCACGCTGGGCGTCGAGCCTCGGCGCGACGCAGGACGTCTTCTCCACTCTCCTCATCACGGACCCGCCTTTTCGAACGCCGCGTGTACCAGCGAGGTCCCCACCCGCGTCGTGCCGGCCACCACGCGAGACTCGCTATGGAGATCAGCAGACCCCAGATGAAGCAGACTCCGGCACCGATGAAGAGGAGGGTTCCGGTAAGCCAGAAGGGGGCGCCGAAATGGTCGAGCGCTGCCGAGAGAACAGTGAAGCCGAGTGCCGGAAGGCAGACAAGTACGGCAAGTTCACCGCTGCTGCTCCGAGTCCACCACCTCGAGGCGTGAGTCCGGCCCAGCCACGACTACACCGATGCCCCGATCAGGGCTATCCCAACGGCACCGAAAACAAAGTAGGTCATATTTCAGTCCCAGAAAGTCAACGCGTCACCAAGCTCGGAAAGGCCATCCCCGATGGTATCACCGACCTTGCCACCGAGGTCGACAACCTTGTCTGCTACCCAATTGCCTACTCCAGCCCCGATGAGTCCACCGACAACGGTACCGGCCGGGCCGAAGAAACTACCTACGATGGCTCCTGCTTTAACCCCAGCAGCTGCCCCAGCCCAGGCCCCTGCACCAGCCGAGACAGCGCGGGTAGCTGCCCGGCCGATCCGCTCGTCGGTGGCGTACCCAGCGCCTTCGTCCATTGACCACTGGTCCAAGCCTCCGGCAACCAGCGCTGAGCGCTATTCCACTGTGCTCGGCTGCCTGATGCAGAAGGCTTCGCCGTCCAGTTTCCCGGCTTGATCGCTTGGCTGCCGCGACCTACACGAGTTGGGGCGAGCGGGGTGAACCGTTCATTGAGCCTGCCGAACTTGAAGTTCTTGAACCACTCCGCGGTCGTCTCTCCCTGCGTGCCAAGATGATCCATCGCCCAGACTGTGAGGCGGAGTGGGTCATCAGATGGATTAACAAGACCGACAAAGGTCTCCTTGATCCAATCCAGGAGGCTGAGATCTTCCTTCTCTTGGGAGGTCAGCGTGCCGATGGCTTGCTCAGCAGCGACTGGATCGAGCTTCGCCAGCCACGACAGCGCCAGATCTGAATCGGAGAGGGTGCTTCCGCCTGCCCTCTGGAATGCTTCGGCGAAATGCTCGAGCCAAGCGGCATCGGCTTGATTCTCTAACAGATAGCTTGCGAAACCTTCCAAGAAGGTGGCCGAACCGATTCTGGCCCAGGATCAGGAAACGGTGAAGCTACTTCAGGCTCCCTGCAATCGGGTGAGCTCTTGAGCCAGGGTATTGTTTCCTGCGCGTGAGACCGAGGAGAAGGTTCGCAACTTCGCCGGGTTGGCAGAGGTCTTCCCTACCCCAGTCGACGAAGAGGAACGGTGACGAGTTGACGCTGAGAATGCAGCTGTGACAGTCTCCCTCGCGTCTCGTTTAGTTGCGTCGATCAGAGATAGTGGGTCGACAGAGCTCGTTGTCTCGAACTCAATCTCCGAACGCGCCGATGCGTCGGAGTCGCAAATCAGTAGCTGGGGAGCGCCTGCTCTTGTGATTCGCCATCGATTGCGTTTAGTGTTCGCAGAGCAGTAGGCGCCGCCTTGATCTTCTTCTGCAGCTGCTCGCCGCATATCGGGCAGCGCATCTCGCCCTTAAAGTCCTTCTTACAGGAACGGCATTCCATTTTCTTTTAGGGAGGCTCCTTTTGCCTTGATCACGTGTGGGGGGCCGCTTTAACCTTGCCGTCTTCAGTTTCATCAATGTTCATGTGAATGCATAGCTTGAACTCCGCACTATTGGCAGATCGGTGGCAAAGGAAATTTAGGTTTGCGCACAATCACCACTGAGCTCCCGTGCGTCTGCCTGGCTGCAGCTTTCAAGGCACCGAATTTAGTCCGCTCAGGTATATCCCGACAGATCTATTTTGTTACCCACTAGTTAAATTGCTGCATATGTGATCGTCACTCGGGAAACACTCCGAACGCGTAGCTAGGACTGTCACCTGTTCCTTCACCAAGTCTCGTCCGGCCAGTCGACAACGGCGTCGAAAGCAATGCTGCTCGACTCGTGGGTAGCGAATCATCGAACGCCCAGAAAGCGCAGGCAGCTTCACTCTAGAAAGGGAAGCACAACCTCGGTTCGCGTGATCGGATCATCTGTCGTCACCACCCACTCCGCCGGGAGCTCAGCGCGAACGCGTTTAGCGAGATTCAACCCGTCCTCGAAGAAATTGTCGGGCACAATGCTGTTGGTCGGATCGTCAGCATTGAACACGGCATCTGCGTTATCTCCCCATTCGAGCAGGTCATGCACAAGCTCAGGGCTGAGACCGATCTCGTGCCCGTCTAGGTTCTCGAAACCGTATCTCCCCGACACCCAGAGGGCATATTGTGTCCACTCGTAGTGGACATTCGCTACCGGTGGCTCGTTCGTGTGCTTGACCTTGAGTAGGACCTTGAAGTCGTTCATGAATTAAGGTTCGCCCTTACGATAAAACCGTTGTCGCTGATAATGATGGCAACCTTTAGGGTCTTGCCTTTGCAATCAAACTTATAGGTTTGTCGACCTGTTCCTCGGGTCTGGTACAGGAAGGTGACAGTTCTGGCCGCGGTATCGAGATGTTGTTCCAAGTGACGGTCATGTAGGGGTGATCCGCGCGTGCCGTGTTTTCGCATCGTTTGCCGCCAGCCGGTTCAGCGAAGCGGCGCGGTGAACTCGCGAACCATCTCAGCGACAGGCTGGGCACTCTTGATGATCGCTTCATGGCCGCGGCCTGGAATCTCTTCCATGCGCGCGCCCGGGATAGCCTCTGCGACCTCGCTCACCCACCGTCTGGGGCACACGCGATCGATTTCGCCGCGGATCACGAGCGTCGGCACCTGGATGTTCGGGCATAGACGTTCGAGATGGTGATGCAGCATAAATTTCAGCTTGCTTGCAAACCATCGCGGGCTCGTGTGCAGGTATTCCCACATGCCGGTGAAGATGACTTTGGGGTCTTCGCCAGTGAGGTCCTGCACCATTCGCATCGCTTGCTTGGTCGCGGTGCGCTCGTACTTGTTCACCGTTGGGGCGATGAGTGTGAGGCTCGCAACGAGTTCTGGGTGATGTAGCGCAATCTCTGCGACGATCTGCGTGCCCATCGAGTGCCCCACAAGGTGCACGCGACCGGGTGCCTCAGTACGGATGAACTCAGTGACCACACGCGCAGTTTCTTCCAGCGACGTGGTTGACCCGGGCTCTGGTGAGTCACCGAATCCAGGCAGGTCGAGGGCGAGCACCCGACCTTGAACAGCGAGGTCAGAGGCCACCTCGGTAAAGGTCACTCGCCCCATTCCGATGCCGTGAATGAGCACAAACGTTGGGCCAGCCGGGCCCGGCGTCTCGGTGAATGCGATCTCGATTTCGCCTGCGCGGTACGTGCGATCTTGCCCCGTCATGGCTCCACAATAGCCGCGGTACGGCCGCTTATGGCTGAACTCAGCAGGCTAGGCGCCTGCGAGCGCCTCAAGCTGTGCGCGTAGGCCGACCGACTCCTGCTGAATCCAGTACTCAACGATAAACCCGTCGACGACGCGGTACACCGCGCTTCCGATGGTTTCAAGCGGGTGACCAGTGGGTTCGAAACCGTCGATCACGCCGATGTGGTGGCCGTGCTGGATCCACCGTACATAGGCCTTATCGCCATTAACAAGAAGCTCGTCAATCGTCAGTTCAAAGTGCCCGAACATCTCGATCATCTCGTGCACGTGCTCGGTGTAGTTGCTCGGAGTACGTTCGAGCGTCTCCTGCATGCCGGCGACGACCTGGTGCGCGAGCACCTCGGGAGCGAGGTAGATGTCTGCGCGCTCAGGGGCTTCGCCACTGCGGATCTCGGCGAGGAAGCCGTGGATGGTTTCTGCGGTGCTTCGCGTCATGACTCAAGCGTACGGTGTGTGGGAGGTCTTCACGTACTCGCTCATGTGCGTCGGAGGTCGCTAGACCTCGTCAGTCATCGCCTTGGCAAGCACCGTGAGGGCCGCATCGCGGGCTGCGCGACCTTGTGCACCGCTTCGCGAAACGTACAGGTCGACGAGCTCTTCGGTGAGGAGCATGAGCGCCGCCCGCGAGGTGTGAATGAGCTCGTCATGGAAGCTGTCGTTGATTGGTGGCACGACGAGTGCCACGTCGGCTCGGGCAACAATTGCGGATCGCGCAAAGGAGGTAATCGCAATCACCTGTGCACCCCCTTCTTGTGCGGCAGCCATTGCATCTAGCGTTGGTCGGCTTGCTCCGGATCCAGAGAAAACGATGCACGTTGAGCCGGGGCCGAGCTGGCGCGCTGCGATCTGTTGGGCAAAGGGATCTGCGAAGTGTTCGACCGAACGGCCAGCAGCGTTCAGGCGCATCACCAGAGCGAGGCCGAGCGGCCCAGAGAGACCATTGGCGACGACGAGGAGGCGCTGTGAATGCTCAAGTGCCGCGAGAAAACCGTCGACTGCCTGTGGGGTGAGGGCGGCGAGCGTGTCGTCAAGACGGGCGGCAACCTGGTGAATTCGTGAACGCAACGCGCTCAGTGCAGTTGCCTCGACATCAATCTCGTTGACGACGGTATCTGCTGAGCTGGTGGTCGCAGATTCGAGCGCGAGTTCTTGCACGAGTGCCACTCGGAGCTGTGGGTAGCCCTCATAGCCCAACGATTGTGCGGCGCGAATGACCGTGGTTCGCCCGACGCCGGCCCACGTGGCGAGGTCTTGGGCTGTGAACTCGACGACGCGTTCGCGATCCGCAGCGATTGCTTCGACAACCTTGCGTTCAGTCTTCTGTAATCCTGGACCCAATGTGGCGATGCGTGCGCTGGGTCGAGCGTCTGAGGATCCTGTCCACGTCATGATGTACGACCTCCTTGCATGAGCCGACGCCTGATCGCACCGGAGACGGTGTCCATCAGCATCGTGGCGACAATGACGACGATGAGGAGCATGCCAACGGTGTCCCACTGTCGATAATTTGTGTAATTCGAGAGCATGCTGCCGATACCGCCCGCGCCAACGAGGCCAAGTACCGCAGAGGTTCGAATGTTGATCTCGAACCGGTAGAGCGCAAATGACATGAGCGCTGGCGCGACCGCAGGCCAAAGTGCCCAGCGGGTGACCTCGGCGGTGGTGCCGCCCGCCGAACGTACTGCCTCAGGGGCACCATCGCGCACGGATTCAACGGCCTCGTACACCCATTTGCCTTGGGTGCCGATGCCCGCGATGCCAAGCGCGAGGGCACCGGTGAGTGGAGTCAGCCCGGTCACAGTAAGCAACACCAGCGCGATAATGACTTCCGGCACCGCGCGGATGACTGCGAATACACCTCGGAGTGCCGTTCGTAACCACCACGGTCCGACCGAATTTGCTGCGAGCATTCCGAGCGGAACTGAGATGATGACGCAGAGCATCGCCCCGAGCCAAGCCATCGAGATGGAACGCCAGGTCTCAAAGAGCGCGCGCGGCAGTTTTTCCCAATTGGGGGACTCAAACATGAGCCAGAGGTAGTTGGCGATCCGCCCGGGAAGCGAGGGAAGATCAGCCCAGGTGATCTGCAGACCGCTTGCGGCCACGAGCACAATGACTGCTGCACCGAGTGACCACAGTGTGGCGGCGAGGCGCGAAGGGCGTGGTGGGAGCATCGCAGCGGTCGGCGCCAGGCGTGATGCAGTCATACGAGCCTCCTGCGCAACAGGTTTGAAAGAAGCTCAATTGCGATGACCACAACGAGGATCTCGAGAATGATGACTGAGACGTCAGAGTACGCGTAGAAACCACGGCGCTCGTCAAGCAGTCGGCCAATGCCGCCTGCACCGACGATGCCGAGGATCGCCGAGATCCGAACGTTCAGTTCGAGGGCATACAGCCACTGGTTCGTGAAGAGTGGCCAGACCTGTGGCAGAGCGGTTGCGCGATTGATCTGGAACTGGGTGCCACCGGCAGCGCGACCAGCCTCCATATAACGGTGATCGCCAGAGTCAATCGCCTCAGAAACCAACTTGACCACGACGCCCAGGTTGAAGAGCACGAGCGTGACGACGCCCGGGAGCGCGCCGACGCCGAGCATGGCGACGAGCACGGTTGCGTAGACAAGGTCTGGCACTGCGCGAATGACATTAATGACGGTGCGAACGGCGCCGCGCATCACGGTGTTGGGGTTCGTAGGGGCCGCCGCCCACAGCGTCACCGGTACTGAGATGAACGCGGCGATCACCGCGCCCACCAGCGCCATCTGCAGCGTCTCAAGCATGGGAGCCCACGTGCGCGGCAAAAACGCGAAATTGGGCTGCATGAGCTGAGCTACCTTTTCAGCCCCGTTTCGCCAATTTCGTGCAATTGCCCCGAGATCGATCTCGATGCCGCCAATCGCCGGGATACAGGTGGCGATCGTGAACGCTGCGACCGCGCTGATGATGAGCGTCAGTCGCAGCGCCCGTCGCGGCTTTGCCGGAAGGACAAAAGCTGAATTCGAATTCGTCGCCAACTCAGATACTCGTTCCAAGCTGATCGCGAGGCTGGATGGGGCGACCGTAGATTTCTTCAAAATCAGCGTCTGAGGCATCGGCAGCCGAGCCGTCATACACAATGCGACCGTCGCGTAGGCCAATCATGCGAGTGGTGTATTGCCGTGCGAGATCCATGAGGTGAATGTTGACGAGCACGGTGAGTCCGCGGTCGGTGTTGATGCGCGCGAGATCCGCCATCACGGCGTGCGCGGTGGGCGGATCAAGACTTGCGACCGGCTCATCGGCCAGCATGACGCTCGGTTCCTGCGTGAGCGCGCGGGCAATCGCAACGCGCTGTTTCTGGCCGCCTGAGAGTGAGCCAGCACGTGTCCACACCTTCTCAAGCATGCCAACAGAGTGCAGCGCAGTGAGCGCGATGTCGCGATCGTGAGCGCTCGGGATACCGAGCAAGGTGCGATAGCTCGGGGAGTGCGCGAACCGTCCGACCAGGGTGTTGCGATACACGTTGGCGCGCTCGGCAAGGTTGAACGCCTGAAAAATCATGCCGATGTGCCCGCGAGCTTCGCGGAGTGCCTTCCCGCGCAAGGCCGAGATACGGTGCGGCCCAACGAGCACCTCGCCCGTGGACGCCGGCACGAGGCCATTGATGGTGCGAATCAGGGTCGACTTTCCTGAGCCAGAGAGCCCGACAATCGAAACCATTTCTCCTGGATCGATGGTGAGCGAGACGTCTTGCAGCGCACGTGTGCCGTTGGGATACGTGACTGTGACGTGGTCGAGGGCGATGCGCCATGAGGCGGCGGGCACGACAGGTGCCGCCGCCTCATGGCGCGCATCGGGGTGAAGCGTCATTGTGTTGCAGATGCCTTAGTTGCTGAACTGGGTCAGGATCTCGCCATAGCGCGCGATCTCGGCCTCATCGGTCTTGCTGGTCCAATCGGAAAGACCGACGAGGTCGAACATGACGGTCTTTGCCTCTTCTGAAGAGTCGGCGTACTCGTCCATGAGCTTGGTCAGGTCAGCAACCAAATCTGCGGGAAGCGACGACGATACTGCGACGCCACCGTTCGGGATCATCTCGGTGTACGCGAACGCCACGACCTTGTCTGCGACATCTGGCGCTTCCTTGGTGACGGTGGTGCGTGCGTCCCAGTAGCCGAAGCTGACCTCTGCGTCACCGTTGTAGACCGAGAGCACGGCATTGTTGTTGCCTTCGACAGGAACCTGGGTGATGTCCTTGTCAGTGTCGATACCTGCATCGCGCATGGCAACAATCGGGTACTGGTAGCCCGCTGGCGAGGTCGCAGCCTGCATCGCGACCTTGGTGCCCTTGGAAATCTTGCTGAGCGATTCGATGCCCGCGGGGCCAGCACCTGTCGCGTCAACTCCGGCCTGTTCGGTGCCGTTGCAGTACGAGAGTTCGATGTTGCTCGCTGCGTAGTTTGCCTTCACCGGGGTATCTGCGCAGTACTTGTCGGGGTTGTTCGTGTATCCGACGGCAGCATACGAGGTCGCACCGAAACGAACGTCGCGCAGTGCGAGCTTCGCGTCATACTGTTCCATTGCGTTGTAGAGCGAACCGGCGTCTGCGATGATGACCTGTGCCTGATCCGCGCCCAGTGCCTCGACAGTTGCCGCGTAGTCGCTTGCGACAACGCCCTCAACCTTGATGCCGAGATTCTCGGAGAGGTACGTCGTGAGCGGATCAAGCGCCTCAGCGAGGTCTTCGCCCTCAACTGAGGGGACGAGTGAAAGCGTGATCGAATCGGGCCATTCGGTGGTGCCTGTAGCGGCTTCTGCGTCGCCGGTGCCACTGGTGCTGCAGCCGGTGAGTGCGAGTGCCGCGACGGTGAGTGCGCCAGCAGCAAAGAGTGATTTGCGCATGAGGATGATTACCTTTCGATGGCGTTTTCTGAGTCGGATGACTCATGGGTACTGGACGCCGCGGTCGCGGCCCAGGCTTCAATATCGGCACGAATCGCGGCAAGCGAGCTGCCGCGCATCGTCACCGAAGCAGGGGAGTGCAGCGCGGTTGCGCCGACAAGTGCGGTATCTGCGCCAAGCTCAGCGGCTGGCGTGAGATCGAACTCTGCGATGTCGCCGATCGTGAGTACGGGACCTGACTTTCGCAAGCGAGTAACCAACCGGGTCAGTCCAGTTGGTTTTCCGATGGCAAAGTGCATCTCGGTGAAATACTCACTGACGCCCCAGCTATCGAGCACACGATCGACCCCAACATTGGGTGCGTTGGTCGCGAGCACGAGGGTTGCGGTCTGCGCAAGGCCTGCGAGAAAACCAGCGAGATCTGGCATCGTCGAGACAGGGGCGAGCTCAGTTCCGAGCGCCTCGCGGCTCCCGTCATAAGCAGCTTGGGTCTTGGCCTCTGGCACCCCGGATTTCCGCGCAAGTGAGCCGACGACGTCGTACCCATCGCGGTAGCTCGAGAGACCAGCATCAAAGTGTTCGAGTTCTGCATCGACGCGATCCGCAAACCCTGCGCCTGCGAGTGGGGCGACGATGCGTGCATACTCGCGAACGGGGCCGTGACCCGTGGCGAGCGTGCCATCGAAGTCGAAGACGATACTCGGTGCCATG
Organism: Leucobacter sp. 1207-22; assembly: GCF_052850455.1. Taxonomy (NCBI): domain Bacteria; kingdom Bacillati; phylum Actinomycetota; class Actinomycetes; order Micrococcales; family Microbacteriaceae; genus Leucobacter; species Leucobacter sp. 1207-22. The sequence goes on from NZ_VXCR01000003.1 coordinate 510,067, forward strand.
CGCACTTCCTTCCGATTTGGACGATAAATCCAAACCTAGAAGTGCAAATGGACGAAATGTCTATGGGGCGATGAACGTCAGGTTAAGAGTCAACGACGGCATTCCAACGAGGGCGCGGATCGGCGACGAATTCGGCCGCAAGGGCGTGCGGATCGCCAGAAAACGGGAACGCAGTGATGAGCTGGAAGCGGGGACGAGAACGAGCAATGGGACTGGTCTCCGAGATGCCGTAGATGAGCGCGGACGGCTGTGCGGTCGACGTATCTGGTGAGGGAACGATGACCAGGCGGCTGTGCTGCTGGTCAGAAACACACGTGAGGTCAGCATCTGCGGTCGTTGCCGCTTGCGGTGGAGCTTCAAGCGCTGGACTGATTGCGGCAAGCACGCGTTCGAGCGCGGTGGTACCGGTGCGATCAGGGGTCTCGATCCAAAATGCATGAGCTGGGAGATGCAGTGCGCGTGCGAGTGCTCCGTCACGCCAGCGGTCGAACTTGTACCCAAACGGTGTGAGCACATCTGAGAACCAATACCCATAGACATGGATCAGCCCAGCATTTCCAACCGGAAACGTGGCCTGCATTCCTGCTGCAGCGTGCAAAGCGTCAAAAATCTCTCGCGAGAAAGAAGCGACCTTCGTGTGTTCATCGATGACGGTCGAGTGTCCCCAATGATCGAGCCGGTCGGTTTGCGCGTCGGCACGCACCTGATCGAGCACGGTCGAAAGCGGAGGTGGTGCTGGAAGAGCTGAGAGGGAGGTCACTGCTTGACTCTCGCATACGAGATGGGGAAAGGGAGAACGGAAATACATGAACACTTGGTGCAGACTTGATGATCGGCCTTGGGAAGTCAGGTGACAACTGTTAATAAACTGATTGAAAACACTAGTGCTGCTATGAATATCCCGTTAGTATTGGCCTGAAGTTTGGCTCATTGACTGCGCTAACCGGGGGACTTCGACCTGAAAGCGCTGTGCAATGGGCCATGTGAATCATTCTGGTGAACGGACATTGAAAGGGCACAAGCTCTCGTGGAGAACCAAGGTTTGTTGCGCAATCAACGGCGAAAGCGGGGGAGCCGTGTGCTCGCTGGCTTCGCCTCGCTCGCACTCGTGGCAGGAATGGGCGTCGCTGGAAGCGCGGCAGCCTTTGCCGTTGACGCGCCAAACGGGACCGACCGGGTTCCGTTTGGTGATCCGCAGCTCGTCGCGTGTGTCAATGCGAAGCTTGGCGGGGGTCGCGCCCCAGATAGCGCCGTCACCCATGACGAACTGAATACCATCTACGGTCTGTCGTGCAGTAGCGATTTTGCGGTGACGTCACTCGACGGAATCGAATACGCGGAGAAAATGACCAGCCTGTTCTTTGCAGGTGGCAAGCATGACTTCTCTGCTAGTGGATCGCTTGCAGCAGTGAGCAAAATGCCCAAGATCAATAGCATCACGCTGAACGACTCGAACGTGTCGAACGCTGGGCTCACAGGTCTTGCGGATACGGCAACCATCTCGACGATGTCGCTGACGGGCAACCCAGAGCTGACGGACATCTCACCGCTCGGCACACTTCCGAAGCTCAGCAAGCTTGATATTTCAAAGAATGTGAAGCTCTCTGATCTCTCACCGCTTGCCGACTCGAAGACGCTGAAAGACTTCACAGCCTCGCAGAACCCCGAGCTTGCTGACCTCTCGCCGCTGGCAGGGATCACCACACTCACATCGGTGAGCGTATACAAGACGGCAGTCTCAACGCTTGAACCGCTCGCAGGCCTCACTGCGCTGACGAACATTAGTGCCGGGTATAGCGACGTGACCTCGCTCGAGCCGCTTGCGGGACTCACAAAGATGAAGTTCATCAGCATGGACTATGCCAAGCTCACGAGCCTTGATGGCATTGAGAATATGCCAGAACTGCGAACGCTTGACTTCAACAGCAATGTCGAGGTTGGCGACAATATCGACGCGATTCGTAACAAGCCCGATCTCTACCGCGTTCATATGAACGGCATCGGAGCTACCTCGGTTGAACCGCTGTCGGGCCTTACGGGTCTCACAAGTTTGCAGGCACAAGGCAACAGCCTTGCCTCGCTGGTGGGCTTGCCTGAGGCGCCAGAAGCTGCGGCTCAGGGCGCATTCTCTGTGGCATCGCAACGCATTCTGCTCGATACTGCCTATGTTCCCAAGGGTTCGAAGAGCTTCCGATACGACCTGGCTGATGATGTGCAGCGTCGCGACGGGAGCTTCCCGGTATTGGGCGGAAACCTGGAGCCGACACCAGACCCAGAGCTGCCGATCGTGCAGATCAAGGTGATGTCTGGTTGGAAGACTCTGGAATATACGTTCGAAGATTCCACAAAGTCGAATGATCGCTACTCGGGCACGGTTGAACGCCCGATGGTGTGGACCTCAATTACGAGCCCCGATAGCGCGACCATTCCGTTCGGTCAGACGTGGGAACAGGAAGTAACGTACACCGCTGGCTTCCCTGCAGCATCTGTTGTAGTGAGCGACACGGCACCTTCATGGCTCACTGTTGTAGATGGAAAACTCACGGGTACCCCAGACGCGGTCGGTGATTCAGAATTTGAAGTCCGTGTTGCCGATGCGCTCGGAAACACGATGACGCAGCGGTTCAATATCACTGTCCCCGCGCCTGGCGTGACCGTTGTTGAGATCGGTGATGACCAGATTGCTGAGGCAGGTAACGACCTTGACTTCACCATCTCGCGCACTGACGCAGTCGAGAACCCGTACACCGGTGAGGCAAGTGTCCGCGTGCAGAGTGTTGATGGCACTGCGGTAGCTGGAACGCACTACGCCGCTGTCGATGAAACCATCAGCTGGGCCGCTGGTGAAACCGCAGATAAGCACATCACTGTGAACACGATGGATGATGTTTCGCTTTCTGGTGAGTTTGGTTTCGAACTCGTGCTTTCGGATCCGACTCCGGCGGGGTTGACTGAGCTTGGTGGCGGGTTCTCAAGCGATGGAACGATCACGTACCCAGAACCTGGTCCGACGAAGTTCTCGATCAGTGCACCACAGATCGTTGAGGCCGGAAGTCGGGATCTCACATTCCGCGTCACACGCAAGAACGACGAGACTCGTCCGTACACGGGCGAAGCGAGCGTGCGTGTGGGTTCGCGTGATGGCACCGCAAAGGCTGGTGAGCACTATGAAGCTGTCGACCAGGTCCTGACATTCGCTGCGGGTGGTCCCGACGTGCAGACCATCACGGTGAAAACCGAGCCGGGCAAGGCTGGCGACCCAAGCCGTATGTTCGCGTTGTACCTTGCAGGACAGGGGCAAGATACTGACCGAGTCACGATTCCCCCTCGCAGCGGACTGAGTGGCGTACGCATGACATACCCGACGCCTGAGCCCACCATCTTCTCTCTTGGTGAGGGGCAGAAAGCAACGGCCGGAACGGCAATGACGTTCACTGTGACGCGTGAGAATGCAGACGTGAATCCGTGGACCGGTGAAGCGAGTGTGCGCGTGACGTCACAAGATGGCACAGCAATCGCAGGCACGCACTACGTTGCGGTTGATGAGGTACTCACGTGGGAGGCCGACGATGACGCGCCAAAGACCGTGACGGTGCAGACGACGCAGCAGACTGGTCTTGACGGTGACTTCGAGTTCACATTGAACCTCAGTGATCCTGACCAGTACAGCCTGGTCGGTGAGGAAGTAGCCGCAGGCACCGTGACCTACGTTGATGACAGTGGTAACGCTGACAGCGACAACGACGGTTCGAGTGACGCCGGTACCAATGGCAATGCTGATTCGAATGGAAATTCGGGTTCCGGCTCGAACGGCAATTCGTCGGCAGGCGCCCAGGGCGCATCGGCCAACGGCACCGCTACTGGTGCGCACACCCAGGGCACTGCGAACAGTAACGGTGGCCTGGCAAACACCGGCGCAGGTTCGCTGTGGGCGGTTGCCCTCGGTGGCGTGTTGCTTGCGATGCTGGGCGGATCAGCCCTGATTGCGGTTCGCAAGCGCAAGCTGAGCTAGCCGGAAAGAAACGCCAGTGGGGTGGAGCAAGTCGAAAAGGACCTGCTCCGCCCCACTCGTATCTGTCGGCGTGCCTAAAAGTGTTGTTTGCTATTCAGGCAGTGCGGCGTGCCTGCCGAAGCACGCTGGTGATGAACGCAGCTGAGCGGCGTGCGAGCGCGGCGCGATGCTCAGTCACGAGTGCTTCTGCCGGAGGGTCGAGCGGCGTGAGGGGCTGGAGAGCGTTTACACGCGCGTTGCAGTCGAGATCTACACATAGGTATGTTCCAAGCCCAGATTGACTGCGCTGGTGCGTCGCAGTTGACGCGGTGAAGAGGGCGACCTGTTCGAACCTTCGCGGGATTCGGCAGAACTCACACATAACGGCACGGCCCGCGGCGGTGTGGGTTCGGGTGGTAGTGAGCATGATGCCGGTGAGGGCGCCTGTCTGTTCAGTGAATAGGTATCCGCGTTGTGGCGCGCTGGGGTCACGCCAGCCGTAGTAGTCGCGAAGCTGACTGGAGGGCTTGAGCGGGTGTCTGGGAAGTCGAACCGTGCGTCTGGTTGCGTCATCGACGTTGCCGAGGGCTGCACGGAAAGTGCTGAGTGGGTAGGGGAGCATGAACCTTTCTCCTAAATTGTACATGCGTACAGATTCAATTGAATAGACTACACGTGCTTGTTGGAATGGAGAATTGATGGTCTATCTGCCTCGTGATGAACGACGAGTTGCATTGCTCGATGCGACATTTCGAGTGATTCGACGTGATGGATTTGCCGCGGTTTCAGCGAGGGCTGTTGCCGACGAAGTGGGAGGGTCGCCAGGGCTTGTCCACCAGCACTTTACGAGCGTGGTGGAGCTAGTGGGCCACACCTGGAGACGCTTCGTCGCAGAGGAGTTGCAAGAATTTCTTGCCGCAACTGAAGGTGAAGGCACTGATCCGGTGGGCGAGTTCTTTGGCAACCATCTCAATGCTGAGATGAAGTCAGAGCTGTGGCTTTGGGCAGACGCGTGGGCGCACGCCATGCGAGTGCCTGAATTTGGTGCGGTATTTTCTGCCTCGATTGATGATCTTGTTGTTGCTCTGCAAAGCCGCGCTCCTGAGCTGTCTGAAGTTGCGGTACGGCGGATAGTGTTACTTGCAGTTGCGTTTGCGGGGATGCAGCGTATCTCGCCCGAGCAGTATTCGGTCAAGTTGGTGCAGGAAATACTGGGCATTCCTCGCGCGGAATAACGAGCTTTGCAGTAACAGCGGCCCCACGGTGCGCACGGGTGCTTTCCTAGGCTTCGGGGCAGCGATCCCAGCACAGCCAGGTGTAGTCGGTGTGGAGTGCGGGCCTAGCGTTGCGAGGCATATTCTGTGCTTCGCAACGCTAGGCTGGCTGCAGTATGAGTGCCTTACAGCTTCCCCTGCAAACTGAGCGGTTGACCCTTCGGAGTCACGAACCAGCGGATCGCGATTCGCTGCTGCGCTTCCACGGGCAGGCGAACGTCGCAATGTATCTGCTTGACGAGCCGTGGGACGCAGAGATTGCCGACCAGAAGCTTACGAAGCGTCTCGACAATACGGATCTCAACGGGGAGTCAGGTGCACTGGATCTCGTCGTGGAGTGCGATGGCAACGTGATCGGGGACGTACAAATCTGGTACACCGACCGAGCGCGCGCAGTCGCCGAGATCGGTTGGGTGCTTGACCCCGAGTATGGCGGTCGCGGCTACGCTCGAGAAGCGGTGGCGGCAGTACTTGATCTCGCCTTTACTCACTATCGGTTGCATCGTGTTGCTGCACAGATGGACGCACGTAACACCGGTTCGGCAAAGCTTGCTGCCGCAGTTGGCATGCGGCACGAAGCCTCGTTGCGACAAGACTGGTGGAGCAAGGGCGAATGGACTGACACGTTCGTCTTTGGCATGCTCGCAAGCGACCGCACTGAGTGACGATCGATACAGACGCACAATTCGGTTTCGCGTCTCATAGGCCCACGTCAGGTTTCAGACGATGAGATAGCAGTGGGCCGTACTCAATACTGAGTACGGCCCACTGCTCGTTATTGCGAGATACGCGTCGTCACGTAGAGATTCAGCTCTGACGGGTCCGGCGTACGCGCTGCACGACAACGGTTGCTGCCCCTGCAAGCGCTGCGAAGATTGCGCCGCCGAGTACCCAACCGTTTACGCCGTCAGCACCCGTGTTCGCCAGAGCTTCACGCGGGTTCTTCTCAGACTGGGGCTTGTCTCCCTGAGCGGAGCCGACCGCATTCGTGCCGCCCTCTCCTGCGCCTGCATTGCCGGTGGCATTCGCTGTTGAGGTGCCAGTGCCGTTGGCTGCTGTTGAGCCTTCGGATCCGCCAGTGCCAGCGGCAGTGCCTGTGCCGTTTGCGGCACCGCTTGCATCAGCTGAGCTATCTTGGCTGCCCTCTGCGCCCGGCGTCACTGGAGCGTCTGGCTGCGTCACGCGTACCTGGTCGATGGCCCAGAACGCGCTGTTTACTCCCTCGTACGAGAAATGAATGCTCATTGTCTTGGGTAGCTCGCCAGCGTCATTCTTCGGCAGCGAGATGGTTTCGCGTTCGACCTGGTTCACCGGGTTTGCTCGGGTACCGTCTGCGGGGTACTCGATGAGCTTCTGACGTGGAATGCCAGAGGCTGCATCGAAGTGGAGCCACACGGCAGCGCCCTGAGGGCCGTCGACCGCGTAGTCAGAGACGAAAGAAAGGTCGACGGTTTCGGCGCCGTTGAGCTCATAGGCTGGGGTCTGCAGCGTCGAATTGAAGTTGCGGCCACTCTTCGGGTTGACGTCGTCCCACTCGTCAGAATCTGCAACAGCAAACACGTTGCGCGAGCGCACGTTGTTCTCACGGTGCTGGCCCAGCTCAGTGTTTGAGAAGAAATCATCGGTCATGAACGTCCACCCGCGGTACTCCGGGGCACCGCCCTCGGGCATCTGCGAGTTGTCAACAGTCCAGCCTTCTGGTGCCTGCGCGGTCCATCCGAGGAGATCACCTGGGCCCTTCTCCTGTGCTGCCGGCTGCAGCAGCGGGCGCAGTGAGTCGAAATCGTCAGGCACGATGTCTTCGATGTTCGAGCCATCGAGATCCCATGCTGCGTCTGCGGTGATACCCGCGTGAGCGAGTACGGTGGGGGCGATGTCGGCGATGCGAACATCGTCACGCCACGAGCCAGCTTCGAATCCGGCGCCGTCTGCGATGACGTGAGTCTTGCGCTCGAGCTTCGTCGATCCGCCATGCCCACCAGTCGGGGTATGCCCGTGATCTGAGGTGACGATGATGAGCCAGTCCTCTGCTGCGTAGGTTGCGCGTGCCTCGACGGCTGCAACGATTTCGCCGATCTGGCTGTCAGCCCGTTCAAGCGCCGTGAGGTATGCCTGCGAGCTTGATCCTGAGCTGTGACCCGCGCCGTCGACCTCGTCAAGGTGCACAAAGATGTCGTCGGGGTCACCGTTCGAGATTCGGTCAATCACGGTTGCGGTGGTGTCAGCATCGTTCTTGCCTGCGACTCGCTCATCAACAGCGGCACCGTAGATGGTCTTCGAGATGGGACCCCAGGTGCCAACGACCAGGCTATTGCGGTCGCTAGCTGCCGCCTCCATGCGGGTGAGGTAGTCCGGATACTGCGCGTAGTTTGGGTTGGTGAAGTTGTTATCACGCACATTGTGCTTGTCTGGCCAGACACCGGTTGCGATGGTCGACCATGCGACACCCGAGACTGTAGGACCCATGGGGTTTCCGGGGAGGTTGCTTGGCGAGGTGAGACCCGATGCCTGGAGTGCCTGCACGTTCGGCATGTTCGCTTTTGCCATCACATCAAATGAAGCGCCATCGACGCCGATGACGAGCGTCTTCGGTTTTGCGTCTGCGTCTGTCGCGGCAAACGCCGCGGGCGTGATGCCCGCGCAGACTCCTGTGATGCCCAATGCCACCGCGCCAACCGACGCGGCAAATGTTTTCTTCCGCACTATGCACTGCTCCAAGCTGTAAAGAAAGTTACGTGGATCGCGGCCAACTAGCCGCGACGTAGCCAGTGTGAAGAGAACTATGTGCGAACTCCAGGACACGCCCGAGGAACACCTACGCTTCGTGGGAGCGTTACCTCGCGTTCAGTTGTATAGACAGCATTGCTTTCAGGCGCATCGCCATACCTGTATTGACAAGTTCAGGTCTGTGCCCGCCTGCATACCTCGCCGGGTGGCGTGTTGCTGGGGATTAGTACGAAAGTGGGAAATCATTCTCACGTTTTTGCGTCATTCTCGCGATGAGGCCAAACGCAATCGCCCCAGTGCCGATCAGGAACGGCACTGGGGATACACCCCAGAACGCTGCGGGCCACGCAAGATTCTCGTTGCCGACGCCGGAGGTATCGGCAACTGTGCCGTCACCTACAAAGCTGGCCAGGACGACTGCGCCGGCGCCGCCGAGCACAAGGACCACCATTCCCGAACGTGTGACGAGCTTCGGGAACGTGAGCGGGCTCAGCCTCTCACGGCGCGCTCGGGCACAACTTGAGGCAACCATAACTGCAGGAACGAGCACTGCGCACAGGATGAGCAGGTGGCCAAGTGTGAGAAAGGTTAGCGCAAGTGGGTCAGCAGCTGTTGACGTAAAGATACTCAATGAAGCGTCACTCGTCGGGGAACCAAGTGGCGTCGGCACAGACGGAGGCGTGGAGTGGCCGTGCAAGTCGCCGGTCGCAGTGTTGCTATGAAACAGGGCGATGAGTCGACGCGTACACTGCACCACTGCAACGAGCGCTGTCACTGTTGCGACAGCGATTCCGGCGAGCAGACCGAACATTGCCCCACGGCTGCGGACAGGATGGGCAGTGCTGGGGCGCTCCTTACTCATGCTGCAATGATAGGCGGCTCTCAGCCTCGATTGCACTCGCTTGCAGTTCGTTTTTGCTCTATGAAACTGGTATCTCGGGAATTGGAAACGGGATGTCCCCGTGCCTGTTTCACATCTGTGGCGGGGCAAGAACTCGCCCAGAGCTTCCCTTCTGCCCCGCCACGCGTGATTGGTTGCAGCCATTCGAAGGCTGCTGGGGGAAGCTACCTCGGGAGCTTCCCCCAGCAGGGCAGGCTAGAAGTCCCAGTCATCATCGGTCGTGTCCTCACCCTTACCGATGACATACGACGAACCTGATCCGCTAAAGAAATCATGATTCTCGTCGCTGCCCGGTGAGAGCGCGGCCAAGATTTCTGGGTTCACCGCGGTTTCCTCTGGAGAAAATCGTTCGGGGTACCCGAGGTTCATGAGCGCCTTATTGGCGTTATATCTGACGAAGACGGCTACGTCTTCCATGAGCCCGAGCGGCTCGTAGAGTTCGCCAGAGTATTGCAGTTCAAGCTCGTAGAGTTCTTCCAAGAGCTCGTAGGTGAACTCCCGCATTTCTGCCTGTTCTGTGGCAGTGCGCTGCTCAAGACCGCGTTGATACTTGTAACCGGAGTAGTACCCGTGTACCGCCTTGTCTCGCAGAATGAGGCGGATCATGTCGGCCGTATTGGTGAGCGTTGCATGCACCGAGAAGTGCAGAGGCAGGTAAAAACCTGCGTACAACAGCAACGAAGACAGCAGCGTTGAAGCGACCTTTCGCTTGAGCGGATCGGGCCCGTAGTAGTGCGCGAGCACTTTCTTGCAACGCTCTTGCAAGAGATCGTTGTTCACGGCCCAGCGGTATGCGCTGTCGATCTCTGGTGTTGACGTGAGTGTCGAGAACACCGAGGAGTATGAGCGGGCATGCACGGACTGCATGAAGGCAATGTTCGTGTACACCGCCTCCTCGTGCTCGGTGCGTGCATCTTGAATCTGACAGATCTCACCGACGGTTGCCTGCACGGTGTCGAGCATTGTGAGTCCGGTAAACACTCGCATGGTGAGTGCGCGTTCTTCGACGGTCATTTGCTTCCAAGCCGGGATGTCGTTCGACAGTGGCACCTTCTCGGGGAGCCAGAAGTTCGCGGTCAGTCTGTTCCATACCTCGAGATCTTTTTCATCGCTGATGTGGTTCCAGTTGATCGGGCGGAGCCTGGCCGTTGGATCGTGGCGGTAGGCAGGTGGCGTTACTGAGCTCTCTGTGAGGGGGAGAAGCGGATCAACGTGCGTGGTCATGTGGGTGCCTTTCAGAAGCGGAGCGGATGCAGAAACTACAGGGCGCACGAAACGCAGCCTTCGATCTCGGTTCCTTCGAGGGCAAGCTGGCGCATGCGTATGTAATAGAGCGTCTTGATGCCTTTACGCCAGGCGTAGATTTGCGCTTTGTTGATGTCACGCGTGGTCGCGGTGTCCTTAAAGAACAGGGTGAGGGAGAGGCCCTGATCAACGTGTTGTGTTGCCGCAGCGTAGGTGTCAATGATCTTCTCTGGCCCGATTTCGTAGGCGTCTTCAAAGAACTCGATATTCTCGTCGGTCATGTGGGGTGCCGGGTAGTAGACACGACCGAGCTTGCCTTCTTTGCGAATTTCGATTTTCGCTGCGATGGGATGAATGGAAGCGGTTGAATTGTTGACGTAGCTAATCGAACCGGTCGGTGGAATCGCCTGGAGGTATGCGTTGAAGATTCCGTGTTCGCGTACGGAATCGCGCAGATGTTCCCAGTCGTCAGCTGACGGCAGTTCGACGCCTGCCTCCTCGAAGAGCTGACGAACGCGTGCGGTCGCTGGCTGCCAATCCTCGTGCACGTAACGCGTGAAGTAGCTGCCATCTGCGTATGTGGATCGTTCGAAGCCGGCAAAAGTCTCACCTCGTTCGATCGCGATACGGTTTGAAGCTCGCAGCGCGTGGAACGTGATCGTGCGGAAGTATGCGTCAGTGAAATCGACGCCTTCCTCGCTCCCGTATCGGATGTGCTGTGACGCGAGGTACCCATGGAGGTTCATCTGGCCGAGGCCAATAGCGTGTGATGCGTCGTTGCCTGCCGCGACCGACGGTACGGCGTCAACATCGGTAAGCAATGACACACTTGTCAGCGCACGGACTGCTGCCTCAACTGTGTTTCCAAGGTTCGGTGAAGCCATGGTGAGCGCAATGTTCAGTGAACCGAGGTTGCAGGAGATATCGTGCCCGACGGTCTGGTACCCGATTGCTGCGTCATACGTTGACGGGGAATTCACCTGCAGGATCTCTGAACACAGGTTTGACATGTTGATGTGGCCCTCAAGCGCGTGAGTTCGGTTGACCGTGTCTTCGAAGAGCACATATGGGTACCCGGACTCGAACTGCAGTTCTGCGAGCGTCTTAAAGAACTCGCGTGCGCTGATGGTCGTCTTGCGAATGCGAGGATTCGCAACGAATTCTGCGTAATGCTCGGTGATTGACAAATCTGACATGGCTGTCCCGGTCTCCCGCAACACGTCATATGGCGAAAAGAGGTGCATGTCCTCGTTGTTCTTCGCAAGTTCAAAGGTGATGTCCGGGATGACAACACCGAGGGAGAGTGTTTTGATGCGGATCTTTTCGTCTGCGTTCTCACGCTTGGTATCCAAGAAACTCATGATGTCTGGGTGGTGTGCATGCAGGTATGCAGCACCAGCGCCTTGGCGGGCACCCAGCTGGTTCGCGTAGCTGAATGAGTCCTCGAGGATCTTCATGACGGGGACGACACCAGAAGCCTGCTGCTCAATGTGTTTGATTGGCGCGCCAGCCTCTCGCAGATTGGTGAGTAAGAGCGCGACGCCACCACCGCGTTTTGACAGTTGCAATGCGGAATTCACGCTTCGGCCGATTGATTCGAGATTGTCTTCGAGGCGCAGGAGGAAGCAAGAGACGAGTTCGCCGCGCTGTCGCTTGCCTGCGTTCAAGAAGGTTGGTGTCGCTGGTTGAAACCGGCCGCTCAACATTTCGATGGTGAGTCGCTCTGCAAGCGCAGCATCGCCCTGGCCGAGGAACAGCGCTGTCGTGACGACTCTTTCAGTAAACGACTCAAGAAAAGTGGTGCCATCAAATGTGCGTAGAGCGTATGACGTATAGAACTTGAAGGCCCCGAGGAAGGTCTGGAACTCGTGCCCATGGGCTTCGGCTTGTGCATGGAGCGAGACCACAAATGCCTCGTCGTAGCCGGCAAGGAAATCCGATTCGTAATATTCGTTCGTAATGAGCCAATGCAGGCGATCCCACACTGTCTCGAACGGTCGGGAATGCGGCAGCACCTGCTGTGCAAGGTAGGCGGCCGCGGCCTCCCGATCCTTCTCAAACTGAATCGAGCCGTCGGCAGCGAACAAGTTCAGTTGTGCGTTGAGCGCGTGATAGTCCTTGCGTTCACCAACGCCGGAGCGCGGTGTCGATGGAGTGGAAAGGGCTGGGTTGGTGATGGAAGTCATACGGAGCTTTCTGGTTGAGTGATGGATGCAGGGTGCGTAGCCCAGAACTCATGGAGTCCCGAGCGCACACGGGCGGTGTCGCGATCTGTGCCGAGCAGTTCGAACCGATAGAGCTCAGGCACATGGCACTTTCCCGAGATGATGGGGCCGGCGATGCAGTAGTGCTCACCGAAATTGGTGTTTCCTGCCGTGATGACACCGCGAATGAGTGACCGGTTATTGGGGTCGTTCAAGAACTGAATGACCTGTTTTGGCACCGCACCATTTGCTGCGCCACCGCCGTAGGTTGGCACGATGAGCACATATGGGCGTGCTACCTGGAGATGCCCGTCGAGGCGTGGCCGCAGAGGGATTCTTGCGGCGGGAAGTTCGAGCTTTTCGACGAATCGTTTGGTGTTTTCAGAGACGCTTGAGAAGTAGACCAAGTTTGGTGATTTCTCTTCCACCAGCCGGTGTACCGGCGGAGATGCACCTCCTGGCCGAGCGAGACCTTGGTGATTGGACACGGCAAATTCCTTTCCTCAACTCACTGCATTGCACTAGATATAGTCATTCGAAGCACGTAAGGCACTAGATGTTGTGGTTGTTTCGAATAACACGTTTGTACTACGTCGCAGCTCGACTTGTGAATACGACATGCCGAACATTAGAGTTTGAGTGTCAGATCATCAACGGGTGACGAATCGAATCTGTTGATCAACGCAGTCCAGACTGGGGCGATAGTGAGGGGTACAGCGTTATGACCGGTGAAAATTTGGCCGATGCCATCGAGGCGAACACGAACACGCACATTCGCGCGTTCGTGGCGGAGTGGGCAGCGATCACCCTGCCTGATCGCATCGAGGTAGTGAATGCGGCAGATGACGCGCGGTTGATCCGTGAAGCACTCGATGACGGCACGCTGCTCCCAGCTGGCGCCGGCAGGTATTACTCTCGGTCGCACGTCACCGATACGGCGAGGTCCGAAGAACGGACAGTCGTTGCGACGGCAGATCCAGCCGACCGTGGGGTGTACAACAACTGGCGGCTTGCTTCCGAGGTGAAGCATGAGGTTACCGAGCGGATGCGTGGTGCCTCCCGCGGTAAGACCATGTACGTTGTGCCCTATCTGATGTCACCGCCAGGCACACCGCTCGAGGCATACGCGGCGGGTGTCGAACTCACTGATGATCGCAATGTGGTGTTGCAGATGATCCGCATGGCGCGAGTAGGCATGGAATACCTTTCTGGTCTCGCCGACCCAAGTATGTTTGTGCGGGGTGTGCATGTGACGGGCGATTTGGACACGCTCGGGCAGGGGACTGCCGCAGACCAACGGCTCTTTGCCACGATCGCCGATGAACGAACGATCTTGCACTTTGGTTCTGCGTATGGCGGCAACGCGCTGCTCGGCAAGATTGCGCATGGGCTGAGGCTTGCGAGCTATGACGGACGCCGTTCTGGCAAGTTTCTTGCGGAGCAGTACTTGGTGCTCGGCATTGTCGACTGTGAGACGGGCGAGCGACGTCACGTCTGTGGCGGCTTCCCCAGCGCGTCAGGTAAGACGAACCTGGCAATGACGCTGCCGCCCGAGGCCCTGAGCGACCGCTACCGTGTCGAGTTCTACGGCGATGACATTGCGTGGCTGTGGGTTGACGAACAGGGGCAGTTGCGCGGCTTCAACCCCGAGAACGGAGTGTTTGGTGTGGCCAAAGACACCAACACTGCAACCAACCCCACCGCGATGGCCGCAATCGGTGAAGGGTCGGGAGCGATCTTCACCAACACTGCCTACAACGAACTCTCACACGATGTGTGGTGGGAGGGGCTGACCCCCGAGCCGCCTGCTGACACCGAGGGATGGCTTGACTGGACAGGCGCACCAATCGCAGAACGAAGCCTGGCCGACACGAACTTGCCATGGGCTCACCCAAACAGTCGGTTCACGATTTCGCTTGACCAAGTGCCGAATATTGCAGCCGATGTGCATGCGCCTGAAGGGGTGGTCATCGATGCGGTGATCTACGGTGGTCGCACGAGAGACCGAGAGCCACTCGTGCGCGCGATTACCGATGCGGCAGAAGGTGTCTACGACGGACTCACCCTTGGCGCTGAAGCTACATTCGCTGCAGAAGGTCTTGACGGTCAACTCCGCTACGACCCGATGTCGATGCGTCCCTTCATGTCGTATGCCGAAGGTGACTATGCGGCGCACTGGCTTGAAATTATTGGTCGCGTCACTGAGCAGCCGATTTTTGCTCATGTGAACTGGTTCCAGCGAGATGAGCATGGCGGCTACTTGTGGCCTGGCTACCGTGAGAATCTGCGCGCGCTTCTCTGGCTGAGCGACTACCGAGAAGGCCGTGCGACTGGACGACGTACCGCTGTTGGGGTTGTGCCTCACCCAGACGAGCTCGATCTGACGGGGCTGCCCATCGAAGAGGCGAGAGTCGAACAGCTGTTGCATATCGACACTGCGCGCTGGCAGGAAGAGATCGCGCACCGAGCGACGCACCTCGAGCAGTTCGTTCGTATGCCAGGTGAGATTTGGACGGCGCACGCGCGAGTTGCGGCCGCGCTCAATGAGCCATCGCCAGCTTCGCCTCCCGGTGCGGAAGCACCTGACCGCCAAGCCAACCGCTAGTCGCTACTCCACGAACCGAACGACGAGTAAAGAAAGTCTTATCACTATGTCCCATCGCCGTTTTGGCATGATCCGCCGCCCAATTGCGCTCGCCGCAGCTGCCTCGCTTGCTCTGGGGCTCGCGGCCTGCAGCTCGCCTGAGTCCGCGCCAGCGGACGACAAGCCGGTAGTACTCACAACGTTCACGGTGCTCTCTGACATCGCAGAAAATGTGGCAGGTGAGCATTTGCGGGTCGAATCAATCACGAAGGTGGGCGCTGAGATCCACGGATATGAGCCGACACCGGGAGATATTCGCAAAGCCTCAGAGGCGGATCTCATTCTTGATAACGGAATGTATCTCGAAGCGTGGTTTGAGCAGTTCGTTGACAACCTCGATGTGCCGCACGTTGTCGTGAGTGACGGTGTCGCCGCAATTGATATTCGGGAAGACGCCTACGAGGGGATGCCGAACCCCCACGCATGGATGAGTCCGCTGAACGTGCAGGTGTATGTCGACAATATGGTAGATGCCTTTAGCGATCTCGACCCCGAGCATGCTGCCGAATACGCTGCGAACGGGGCGGCGTATAAGGCCGAACTCCAAGATGTACAGGACGAGTTGGTGGCATCGCTTGCCGTGCTTCCCGAGCAGCAGCGTGCGCTTGTGAGCTGCGAGGGGGCATTCTCGTACCTTGCACGTGATGCCGGACTCACTGAGAAATACATCTGGGCGGTCAACGCAGAGCAGCAGGCGACGCCTCGTCAGATCGCTTCGACGATTGAGTTTGTGCGCGAGAACGACGTGCCGGCGGTGTTCTGCGAATCAACGGTTTCGGATGCTCCGATGCGGCAGGTGGTTGAAGCGACTGACACATCATTTGGTGGCTTGCTCTACGTTGATTCGCTGTCGGAACCAGACGGCCCAGTGCCGACCTACCTCGATCTGATTCGGCACGATGCAGATACCATCGTTGCCGCGCTGACAGGAGCAAAGTCATGACCACTCCTGCAATTGAGGTCTCAGATGTCACCGTGCACTATGGCGACGTGCTCGCCCTTGACGGCGCATCGTTGACGCTCGCCCCTGGCCGCGTGTGCGGACTCGTCGGGATGAATGGCTCAGGCAAGTCGACGCTCTTCAAAACCATCATGGGGATTGTGCGTCCTGATGCTGGCTCGGTGCTGATTAATGGCGACAGCCCATCGAAAGCACGAAAAACCGGGGTTGTCGGGTACGTCCCACAGAGTGAAGATGTCGACTGGGCGTTCCCGCTTTCCGTGCGCGACGTGGTGATGACTGGTCGCTACGGGAAGATGGGATTCACCCGGCGCCCACGTGCGGTTGATCGCCGGGCTGTTGATCACGCGCTTGAACGGGTCGAGCTCACTGAATATGCGGATCGTCAGATTGGGCAACTCTCGGGTGGCCAGAAGAAGCGCGCGTTTGTTGCACGAGGTATCGCGCAAGAAGCGACCGTGCTGTTGCTCGATGAGCCGTTCGCTGGTGTAGACAAGCGTTCTGAAGCGACCATTACGCGATTGCTACGTGAACTTGCCGCTGACGGGGTCACGGTGCTGGTGTCGACACATGATTTGCAGGCGCTGCCACTGCTTGCTGATGAGGCCCTGCTGCTCATGCGGCGTGTGCTCATGCACGGTGACCCGAGCGAAGTCCTTCGTCCAGAGAATCTTGCCCTTGCGTTCGGGCTTGACGTGATGCAGCGAGGAGAAACCGCATGAACCTCATTGATTTCTTCATGGAACCCCTGAGCTACGACTTTATGATGCGTGCGTTGATGACCACACTGGTCGCATCGATTGTGTGTGCGGTGCTGTCATGTTGGCTCGTGCTGATTGGTTGGTCGCTCATGGGTGATGCCGTCTCGCATGCAGTGCTTCCTGGCGTTGTGCTTGCCTATATCGCCGGAGTGCCGTTCGCGATCGGTGCGGTGATCTTCGGGTTCCTCGCCGTTGGACTCATTGGTGCCGTGCGCGATACAAGCCGTGTGAAAGAGGATGCAGCGATTGGGATCGTGTTCACGACGTTGTTTGCGCTCGGTCTTGTGCTCATCTCGGTCACGCCTTCGCAGACAGACCTGAATCACATCATCTTCGGTAACCTGCTTGGGGTGTCTCAGCAAGACCTCACGCAAATCATTGTGCTTGGGGCTTTGACCTTCGCCATTCTCATTGCGAAACGGCGTGATTTCACGCTGTATGCGTTCGATCCAACGCACGCACATGCGATTGGCTTGAGTCCGCGTCTGTTGGGCGCCGTTCTCCTTGGCTTGCTTGCGTTGACTGCGGTCGTAGCGCTGCAGGCAGTCGGAGTTGTGTTGGTTGTCGCGATGCTCATTATCCCTGGCGCCACAGCGTATTTGCTGACCGACCGCTTCGATCGCATGCTCATCATTGCGCCGCTGATTGCGGCCGTTTGTGCGGTGGTTGGCCTGTATGTGAGTTACTACCTCGATACGGCTTCGGGCGGAATGGTCGTGTTGGCGCAGGGAAGCGCGTTTGCGCTGGTGTACCTGCTGAGTCCCAAGCATGGTCTCATCGGCACTCGCGTGCTTGCGCTGCGGAGACGTAAACAGTTGCAGAAGGAAGAGCTTGCGACGATTGCGCGGGCGTAAGGCAACGTGCTGATGCTGCTGGTGGCGTACGCACGAGTCAAACGGCGCCAGCAGCAACTTCATTAAGGGGCAAAATGTTGCGGTTTCAGTCGCCAAAGTAAAAATTGACTACTGAATCGGTAGCTATATAATGATTTCACCAATGTATGCGTGATCCTAGAGGGGTAAAGGTTGCCTCCCACGCTGCGTTGCATCATTTGGAGTGATACTCGTGACCGCCCCAGGCCACACCCCAGGTTTGCCTTCGCAGACCGCAACCCAGTCCAACGCTCAGGCCATTTCGGCCGAGATGCTTTCGGCAGCAGTGACCGGCCCTGTGGCTGCGATTACGGGGAGTGTTTCGCTCCCGCTTGCTGTCTCCAACGCAAAGCCCGCACGCTTCTTCGGGGGGTCTCCCGTGCTGCGCCGCGTGGTGTTTGTGATTGGTTATGAAGGTTTTAGCTTGCTCTTCACTATTTTCGTGTTGGGTATGCTGCTCGGTCACGGCGGGGCCAACTCAACCCTGACCGCGGTGCTGCTGACGCTCACCGCAACCGGTTGGAACTACCTCTGGAACATGATCTTCGAGGCTATCGAGCGTCGTTCCGGAATCACCCACCGCGGCCCATTGATGCGTGCGATCCACGCGTTCGGGTACGAGGGTGGCGTGCTGATTTTTACGATTCCGCTGGTCGCCATCACCCTCGGCGTGAGCTTGCTCGAAGCGTTTGTGATCGAGTCCAGCCTGCTCGTCTTCTTCCTGATTTTTACGGTCGTCTACACGTGGGCCTTTGACAAGGTCTGCGGTCTTCCCTCCGCTGAATAACAATGGTGCGGATCGATCCGACAAAGCGAAAGAGCCCCGGTGCTGCAGATTGCAGCACCGGGGCTCTTTTGCTTTCCTGAAGACTAGTTCCAGACGACGTACGAGCCGTCGGCCTGGGTGGTCTGCCAAATGTCACCGCACTGCTGGGTGTTGGTCAGGGCGCCGTCGGCGATGAGCAAAATACTCGCGGTCGAGTTTGGAAGCGCGTCGCTTGGCTTGCAGCCTTCTGTGAGTGGGCTCCCCTTCCAGGCGATGGCAAACTCATCGTCGTTGACCTCGACTCGGAGGTCCTTGGTCTCGGGGAAGTTCTTGGGAATGCTGCCAGAGCTTTGTAGCTCGAGGAACATCGACTCGGCGTCGACCGTGGGTGACGTGCCGTTCGTGTTCGTCCCTTCACTGCCCTCGTTGGTGGGAGTATTGGATCCACACCCGGTGAGAATCAGTGGGAGAGCTGCTGCGAGTGCGACTGCGGTGATGAGCGGTGTCTTCATTGGTCTTCCTCTCGTGCTGGAACTCCCAAGCTATGTTTTGGGGGTGTGGTCGCACTGTAAGACCACTGAGAGTTCACTGCAAGGGGTTCGTCGTACGCAGGCTCGTGGAATGCCTGCGCGAGGTGCCGCCTAAGCTTCCGAGGTCTCGTTATTCTCGCGCGGGGGCGGGCAGCGGAAGTGGGTTGGCTTGCCGGGGCCACCGCGGTCGAAGTGGTGCTCGTCCATGGGTGACTTGCAGATCGGGCAAGCTGGATTTGCCGGGCGCACATACGCCGGCTCGCCACGTTTGCCGAGCTGCGATGGTCCCGAGAACTGGTAGATCAACCTGCGGAGGAATGCTCCGAGGCCGGGATCGCCATCCCACGGTGATTCATGCCATAGTCGTCTTTTTCGTTCGCGCACAAATGAAATCGTAACACATTTGTTTGTGCACAAACGAGGGTAAGCTGGGAGTGTGGAACTCAGCCCAGATGATGCACTCGAACTCGACCGTCAGGTCTGCTTTGCGCTCTCAGTCGCAAGCAGGAGCGTGATTGGCGTGTATCGCCCGATTCTTGAGCCGCTCGGATTGACGCATCCGCAGTATCTGGTCATGCTTGCGCTGTGGGGGGACGCCCCACTCAGGTTCCGCGAGGTGGCAGAGATGCTGCACCTTGACCCTGCGACGCTCTCCCCGCTCGTGAAACGGCTCGAACAGTCGGCGCTCATTGAGCGTGTGCCCGTCGAGGGTGACGAGCGCACATTTGCACTGGTGCCTACTGCCGCGGGCATGGAGCTGCGCAAAAAGGCACTCAACGTGCCACCGGCGGTTGTCGACCGGCTCGGTGTTTCCGTCGATAGGCTCATGGCTTTGCGTGACGAGTTGAGCGCGGTAATTGAGTCAGTTCACCGCAAGACCGACTAATTATTTGGTGATGGGATCCGCTTACTCAGTGATCGGATCAGACAAATCGACAAATTCGGCAGCATAGGCTGCCGCAAACTCGTCGACGTCCACTCGTGCAGCCGTCTGGGGCTGGCCTGCACCAAGCATGATTTGGGTGCCAGCGAGTCGCGTATCGATGTAGACCGGCCAGGCGTGGGTGGCGCCGAGGGGGCTGATGGTTCCGGGGCGGTAGCCTGTTGCTTCGAAAGCCACCTCGGCTTCGGGAAGCGAAATGCGATTCACGCCGAGGTGCTTGCGCAGGCGTGGCCAGCTGAACCGTGACTCGAGCGGCGCGATGACGAATGCGAAGCTGTCGCCCTGCTTGACGACTACACTCTTTGCGACAGGGGTGCCGTCAAAATCTGCGAGTGTCGGTCGCCCGGAGGTGTCCCGCGTGATGAACTCGACAGCGAGTCCACGTGCGTCGGCATCTTGCTTGGCGCGGATCGTCATTCTTCCTCCAGTGCTGAGTGGTGACTCTTTTTATGGTCACGCACCACGTTGTAAGACCGCTGAAGAGCTGACATGACCGGCGGACCAAGCACCATGCCGAGCGCGCCAGCAATGAAGCCGCCGGCCATCGTCGCAACGAGGACGGTCACCGGGTGGATCTTCAGTGATGACCCAAGCGCCCAAGCGCTGACAACGTTCTGGATAGGCCCGTTTGAGATGAGCAGCCCGAGTCCGACAATGAGTGCAGCTGACGGTCCGCCGTAGCCAAACGCAATCAGGATCGCGAAAACTCCGGTGAGCCATGCGCCGAGGAATGGGATGAAGGACAGCACGAAGTACAAGATGATCATCGGGATCACGAGTGGGATGCCGAGGATGAGTAGCGGAATGACGAAAATCGGCCCAGTGATAAGGGCAGTAACCGCGGTGCCACTGAAGTAGCCGCGTAAGGACTGCTGTACCTGAGTGTCAATCTCGGTGAACAGCTTCTGGTCCTGGCCGGTCATCCGCGCAACCCACACCGGGAACATGCGGCCGTCACGGAGCACAAAGAACAAGAAATAGATGGCAAAGAATACGCCAAGTGCAAGCGAGATCGTGCCATAGACCGCGCTCGTTACGAAGCCGAGTGCGCCACCGCTGAGCTTGCCGATCAGGTCGTCGCCAGCGGTGCGGAGCTGTTCGAGCCAGCTTGAATCAAGATCAAGGGACTGCATCCAACTCGCGAACTGAGTCCAACCGCGCGCGAGTTGGTGCGAGATCTCAGGAATCTGCTGCACAAACCCGCGTACGAGAATGATCGTCAGAGCAGTGGTGATCAGGCATGCAAGCAGAAGCACTAGCGTCGCAGCGAGCGTGCGTGGAATGCGGTACTTCGTCAGCCAAGTAACGATTGGTTCGAGGACAGTGCCGAGAATGACCGCGATCACGAGCGGCACCACGATCGTGCTGAGCGCGCTGAGACCCGCTGCGATGATGAGCACCAAGAGAATAACGCCGATAGCTGACCAGCTGCCCATGCCTAGTTTGCGGAGCTTGCCGTATCCGGTACCGGGATTCTCTGTCATACAGGGGAGTTTAGGGGCGAGGTGCTGAGACCCCGAGATGCGGTGCTGGCAAGCCATAGTCGTCGCGGAGTGAGCGCAGCGCGGCGTACCAGCCAGAGAGTCCGTGAACGCCCGGGCCTGGTGGGGTTGCTGACGAGCAGAGGTACACGCCCTTCGCTGGGGTCTTCCACGGCGCCGCTGACAATGTGGGCCGAGCAAGAAGCTGTTTCAGCGACACCGCACCAGCGCTGAAATCGCCGCCAACGTAGTTGCGGTTGTAGCCTGCGAGATCCGCCGCTGTCGTGACGTGCACCGATCGAATGCGGTCACGAACGCCCGGCGCGTATCGTTCGATCTGCGCAATGACTCGCTCGGACATGTCAACGTCTGAGTGCGCTGGAACATGCGTGTAGCTCCACACGGCATTGGCGTTGGCGGGATTCCGGCGCGGATCAAACGCAGTCGGTTGCGCGAGCAGCACATATGGGCGATCTGGATGTTGGCCGCGGGAAACCGCGAGTTCAGCCCGGGCTGCCTCCGCGCGTGATCCGCCGAGGTGCACCGTTGGTGCGAGTGCTACTCGCTCATCGGCCCACGGAATCGGGCCATCGAGCACCAGGTCAACTTTCGTTGCTGCGTCACCGAACTTGAAACGCTTGAGGGCGCGTACGTATCGAGCGGGCAGCCGACGTTCCGCAATTGTCGCGAGGCCGCGCGCAGACGTGTCGAAGAACACGGTGTCGAAGCCGTCGAGCTCGCCGATGTCTGAAACTGCGTGGTTGGTGCGGATCGTGCCACCGTGGGCAATCAGATCAGCCGCGAGTGCGTCGGTGATTGAGCGTGATCCGCCGACCGGTACCGGCCAGCCGCTCGCGTGGCCGAGCACGCCGAGCATCACGCCAACCGCTGAGGTCGCCAGGTTCGGCATCTTGCCGATGCTGTGCGCGGCAACGCCAGAGATGAGTGCCGGTGCGGCGGTCTCGGTGAAGCGCTGGTTCCATAGGGGCGTGCCTTGTTCGAATGTACGCAGGCCTGTCATAGCGGCTGCCAGGAGATCGTGCGGCAGCCGCAGCATGCTGCCGCCAAATGCGAAGTCGATTGCGCCGTCAAGGCGGCGGAGGAGTGGTGCGTAAAAATCTGAGTACCGCTTGCCATCGCGGCCAAGCTCGTCTGCGGTTTGCGAAAGGTCACGGTATGCGATTGCGGCGCGATTATCGGGGCTGCCACCCGAGGCGTCGAGCGGGTTCGCGTATGACGCCTGTGGCGTGACAAATTCCATGCGCTTCTCGAGCTCGAAAGCTTTGAAGAATCCCGTGGCGACAGCGGTTGGGTGGATCGCGGAGCACATGTCGTGGAGCACGCCAGGTTCGACGATCTCGAACGTACGTGTGCCGCCGCCAATGGTTTCAGCCGCTTCGAAGACCGTCACGGTGACGCCAGCGCGCGCGAGTGTGACGGCAGCGGCTAAGCCGTTGGGGCCCGCGCCTACAACGGCAGCGGATGTAGAAGACATGAATCAAGCTTAGCTAGATCGATGCATGAGGCCACGCAGGCGGCTTATTTTACAATTGTCAATTTATGCATTGCAAGTTCAAAACTTGTAAAATGGGGATTTGTGTAATTTCTGAAAGGGGAATCTTGGAAAGCACAAAGAAAAAGAAAGTGATGGGGAGAGGTAAGCGTGGCGTTGCTGCTGGCACAGCGGCTGCCGTGCTGATCGCACCCCTCATGTTTTCGTCCCAAGCCGCGTTCGCGGCTGAATCACAGCGGGGGGCTTTCGATCCAAAGGGAATCTCTGCCGCACATTCGCAGCTCATCAACGCAGATCTTGCGACGATTGACCTCGCAGGCATCGCACGTGCAGCGCAGAGCTTTTCGGGCTCAGAGCTGCCAGCCGACACCAGCAAGGTTGATCTCGATGTGCTCGAGAAGTTGCTTGGTCTGAACCTCGGATCGATCGATCTGCCAGTCATCAAGAGCGCACCTGATGCTCGCGGCCTGCTCTACCTCGGTGAGCTTGGCGCGGCAAGCAGCTACGCTTCGAGCCCAAGCAACACCTTTGCGAAGGCCGCAACTGGCACCGTCAGCGACAACGGTTCAATCGAGCTCGACGGCACGGGAAACGATGGCAGCATCGATCCTGCATACGTTGACCTCACCGATCTGCTGGGCCAGCTGCAGATCGACGCGCTGACAGACCAGATCATTGATCAGGCTCGTATCGAGATCGGTGCACTTGCATCAAGCGCGACGTCTGACAAGAACGTTGTTGCATCAGAATACGGCCTGACCGACCTGAAGATCCGCGTACACAGTAAGGCAGTTGAAAACATCAGCAGCCTGCTCGTTCCTGTCGTGGAGGGCGCAACGAGTACGCTCGGCCAGCTCACGAAGACCGACGGTGTACTTGGCGGCACGCTTGACGCAGTGAAGAAGCTTGTGAACGGCGTGGGTCTTGGCGGTGTCGTCCTTCGGGTTGACAACGCAACGATCGCGCTGAACGGTCTTGACACTGTCGGCGAGACCGTGACCCGTGAGCTGATCAAGGAGCCGATCGCTAACAAGGAAGGGTCGATTGCTATCGACCTGGCGAACGGCGAGATCGTGCTCGATGTTGCCAAGCTCCTCATCGAGTCAGGCGCAGGAGACCTCAACAGTCTTGATCCGAACACCTCGGTCATTACTGATGAATTCATTGCTGCCGTCACCTCAGGTGTGACTGAAGCTCTGACCGGTGTGACGACCAAGCTCTCGACGATCCTGCGTGACACGATCAATGCTCTTGAACTTGATATTCACCTTGCTGTGAAGGCCCTCGTTGGCATCACCAAGGCGGATATTCATATCAAGGGCACGCTTGGTGACTTCACCGGCGTGAGCGGCGGCAAGCCGAAGGTAGAGCTGAGCGGTGCGCTTGGCCTGCTGGATCTGCTGAGCCCGCTTGTCGGGGAGATCCTTGGCCTGGTGTCTTCACTCGCCGGTCCGGTCATTGACACTGTCGTACTTGGCGCGGTCGATACTGGACTCGCAACGATTGTGGATCCGCTGAGCAAGACCGTGGTGTCTCCGCTCGTGAGCGCGCTCGAGCCGTTGCTCG
This sequence comes from Leucobacter sp. 1207-22, assembly GCF_052850455.1. Lineage (NCBI taxonomy): Bacteria > Bacillati > Actinomycetota > Actinomycetes > Micrococcales > Microbacteriaceae > Leucobacter > Leucobacter sp. 1207-22. The sequence goes on from NZ_VXCR01000003.1 coordinate 534,446, forward strand.
AGCAGGTGGTATCGCTTGAGATCAACAAGCAGCGCACACCTGGTGTGCTTGGCGCGGACAGCTTCTCGGTGAGTGCGCTGTCGCTCGGTGTCCTTCCGGGTGTTTCCGATAGCGGACTTGTGCGACTTGATCTTGCGACCTCGACCGTACGTGCTGCTGCGCAGGACGATACGGGTGCAGGCGCAGAGGCAAACGCAACGACCAACGCTGCAGCTGATGCTTCGGTTGATGCTGATGCATCGACCTCTGCTGACGCTGCTGCCTCGGTAGACGCCGATGCTGCTACTTCTGCTGACGCCGCGGCTTCGGTTGATGCTGACGCTGCTACTTCTGCTGACGCCGCCACCTCAGTTGATGCCGACGCGCAGGTAGATGCTGAAGCGGCTGCAAAGGCAGATGCCGGTGCGAACGCTTCAGCATCCGCTGCCGCATCGGCTAGTGCTGATGCCGATGCGAACCCGGCCGCCCAGGCAGCCGCCCAGGTAGCTGCGCAGGCCAACGCATCGACCACGTCCCAGGCCGCTGCAAATGCAGCCGCAGACGTGACTGCGAATGCAGCAGCGGAGTCGGCTGCTGCAAGCACTGCTGACGCGAACGCGGCTGCAGATGCTTCGGCAAACAGCAACGCTGGTGCCCACGCGAATGCTGCGGCATCGTCTCAGGCAGCTGCACATTCGACCGCTGACTCGGATGCGAATGCTGCAGCTTCGGCTGCGGCAAATGCGAATGCTTCAGCAGCATCGGAAGCAAGTGCAAACGCTGACTCATCAGCAGGCGCATCAGTAGATGCGGCGGCTAACGCCAACGCTGCTTCGGCAGCGAACGCTGAAACGGACGCCGCGGCTGATGCAGGTGCTGCTGTTGACGCCGATGCCACGGTTGATGCAAACGCGAATGCTGATGCGAACT